>NZ_JBYIRM010000013.1:0-215601 GCF_057708105.1 Actinacidiphila sp. bgisy144
GCCGCCAGCGTCATCCCGTTGGCGTGGTACGGCAGGGAGCGGCGCCGGTGCAGCACCAGGTCGGCGTCGGGGTCGAAGGGCACCTCGTGGGTGCCCAGCAGCGGCAGCCGCCGCTCGGCGCGGATACGGGCCACCTCGTCGTCGGCGGTCTCGACGTCCACGGTGCGCGGCGCATGGCCGGACAGGCCCAGCAGCACGGCCTTCGGGGTGCCGTGGCCGTGCCCGGTCGCGCCGAGCGAGCCGAACAGCTCGGCGCGCACGGACGCGGTGTGGGTGAGCAGCGCCTCGTTCTTCAGGCGGTGCACGAAGATGTTCGCCGCCCGCATCGGGCCGACGGTGTGCGAGCTGGAGGGCCCTATGCCGATGGAGAACAGGTCGAAGACGGAGATTGCCACGGTGTCATTGCTCCTGGGGTTCGCGGACGCCGTTGTCCGCAGGGTGGTGCTGCGGCCGCGCGCGGCGGTTGGTGCTGCCGCCGGGACGGCGGGGTGCTGCTGCCGGGGTGGCGGGCACGGCCGCCCGCCACCCCGGCCGGCCCGGCTACAGCGCCGGGTACAGCGGGTGCTTCTCCGCCAGGGCGGTGACCCGCTTGCGCAGCGGCTCCACCTCCGACGGCGGGAAGGCCGGCGACGCGGTGAGCGTCGCCGCGATGATGTCGGCGACCTCGCGGAAGTCGTCGGCGCCGAAGCCCCGCGTGGCCAGCGCGGGCGTACCGATCCGCAGCCCCGAGGTCACCATCGGCGGCCGCGGGTCGTTCGGGACCGCGTTGCGGTTGACGGTGATGCCGACCGCGTGCAGCCGGTCCTCGGCCTGCTGGCCGTCGAGCGCGGAGTTGCGCAGGTCGACCAGGACCAGGTGCACGTCGGTGCCGCCGGACAGCACCGACACACCCAGCTCCGCCACGTCGGGCCGGGTCAGCCGGTCGGCGAGGATCTTCGCACCCTCCAGGGTACGGGTCTGGCGGTCCTTGAACTCGTCGGTCGCCGCGGCCTTGAACGCCACCGCCTTCGCCGCGATCACGTGCTCCAGCGGGCCGCCCTGCTGCCCGGGGAAGACCGCCGAGTTGATCTTCTTCGCCAGGCCCGCCCTGGCCAGGATCACCCCGCCGCGCGGGCCGCCGAGCGTCTTGTGGGTCGTGGTGGTGACCACGTCGGCGTACGGCACGGGGGAGGGGTGCAGCCCGGCCGCGACCAGCCCGGCGAAGTGCGCCATGTCCACCATCAGGTACGCGCCGACCTCGTCGGCGATCCGGCGGAACTCCGCGAAGTCCAGCTGCCGCGGGTAGGCCGACCAGCCCGCCACGATCAGCTGCGGGCGGTGCTCCTTGGCCAGCCGCTCCACCTCGGCCATGTCGACGAGGTTGGTCTCGGCGTCCACGTGGTAGGCCGCGACCTGGTACAGCTTGCCGGAGAAGTTGATCTTCATCCCGTGGGTCAGGTGCCCGCCGTGCGCCAGGTCCAGGCCGAGGATGGTGTCGCCCGGCTTGAGCAGAGCGAACATCGCGGCGGCGTTCGCCTGGGCACCGGAGTGCGGCTGCACGTTGGCGCTCTCGGCACCGAACAGCGCCTTGACCCGGTCGATCGCGAGCTGCTCGATCACGTCGACGTGCTCGCAGCCGCCGTAGTAGCGGCGGCCCGGGTAGCCCTCCGCGTACTTGTTGGTCAGCACCGAGCCCTGCGCCTCCAGCACGGCGACCGGCGCGAAGTTCTCGGACGCGATCATCTCCAGCGTGGACTGCTGGCGGCGCAGCTCGGCGTCGACCGCCGCGGCCACGTCGGGGTCGAACGCGTGCAGGGACTGGTTCAGCAGCGACATCGCGGGGTTCCCTCAGCTCTCGATGAAAGCGTCGTACTCGGCGGCGGACAGCAGGTCGGACGGCTCCTCGGCCACCTTCACCTTGAACAGCCAGCCGCCCTCGAAGGGGGCGGAGTTCACCAGCGACGGGTCCTCCACCACGTCCTGGTTCACCTCGGTGACCTCCCCGCCGACCGGCGAGTACAGGTCGCTGACGGACTTGGTGGACTCCAGCTCGCCGCAGGTCTCGCCCGCGGTCACCGTCGCGCCCACCTCGGGGAGCTGGACGAAGACCACGTCACCGAGCGCGTCGGCGGCGTGCGAGGTGATGCCCACGGTGGCCGCGCCGTCGGCGGGGGCCGACAGCCACTCGTGCTCCTTGCTGTAGCGAAGCTGCTCAGGGTTGATGCTCATGGGTGGATTCTCCCGGATCGGCAGGGGTGCTCGCGTGCGCGGCACGGCAAACGGAAAGGTAAGGGTGGGGGTGCGGGGGCGGGGCGCCCGGGTCCCGGCCGGCTCGGGCGCCGGCCGGTGCCGGAGCCCCGCGGTCGGTGCCGGGCCCGGCTCGCGCCGTACCCCCGCGGTCAGTGCCGGGGCCCCGGCTCGCGCCGGAGCCCCGCGCTCAGCGCTCGCGCTTGTAGAACGGCAGCGCCACGACGTCGTACGGCTCCCGCGTCCCGCGGATGTCCACCGCGACGTCCGGCGTGCCGGGCGCCGCGTGCGCCGCGTCCACGTACGCCATCGCGATCGGCTTGCCCAGGGTCGGCGACGGCGCCCCCGAGGTGACCTCGCCGATCACCGTGCCCGAGGCGTCGGTCACCGGGTAGCCGGCCCGCGGCACCCGGCGGCCCCGCGCCACCAGCCCGACCAGCTTGCGCGGCGGCAGGTCGGCGGCCCGCTCGGCGGCGGCGCCCAGCGCGGCGCGCCCGACGAAGTCCCCGGGCTTGTCGAACTTGACCACCCGGCCCAGCCCCGCGTCGAACGGCGTCACCGCGGCGGTCAGCTCGTGCCCGTACAGCGGCATGCCCGCCTCCAGGCGCAGCGTGTCCCGGCAGGACAGCCCGCACGGCACCAGGCCCGCGGGCGCGCCGGCCTCGGTGAGCGCCTGCCACAGCCGCTCGGCGTCGCCCGGCGCCACGAACAGCTCGAAGCCGTCCTCGCCGGTGTAGCCGGTACGGGCGATCAGCGCCGGCACCCCGGCCACGGTGCCGGGCAGCCCGGCGTAGTACTTCAGCCCGTCCAGGTCGGCGTCGGTCACCGCCTTCATGATCGCCGGGGCCTGCGGGCCCTGGACGGCCAGCAGCGCGTACGCCTCGCGGTCGTCGCGGACCTGCGCGTCGTACTCCGCCGCCCGCAGCGCGACCGCGTCGAGCACGGTCTGCGCGTTGGAGGCGTTGGCGACGATCATGAACTCCTGCGCGCCCAGCCGGTAGACGATCAGGTCGTCGAGGATGCCGCCGTCGGGCGCGCAGATCATCGTGTAGCGGGCCCGGCCCACCGCCAGCGCGGACAGGTGGCCGACCAGGGCGTGGTCCAGCGCCTCGCCCGCCTGCGGGCCGGTCACGGTGATCTCGCCCATGTGCGACAGGTCGAACAGGCCGGCGCGGGTGCGCACCGCCTGGTGCTCCTCGCGCTCGCTGGCGTACCGCAGCGGCATGTCCCAGCCGGCGAAGTCGGTCATGGTCGCGCCGAGGGCGCGGTGCAGGGCGTCGAGCGCGGTACGGCGGGGTTCGCTCATCGGTGACGGGCTCCCAGGCTCGGTCTCGGTGAAGAGAGAAAGGGGACGACGGATCGGATGCTCCCCATCTGTCATCGGAACCTGAGAGGTTCACCGTGAACCCCGCACCGGCGGGTCACGGTTTGCACCTTGGGTGGGCGGGGCCGGGCGGGCACCCCCAGGGGTGCGCCGAC
The DNA here is from genome assembly GCF_057708105.1 of Actinacidiphila sp. bgisy144. Lineage (NCBI taxonomy): Bacteria > Bacillati > Actinomycetota > Actinomycetes > Kitasatosporales > Streptomycetaceae > Actinacidiphila > Actinacidiphila sp. bgisy144. The sequence goes on from NZ_JBYIRM010000013.1 coordinate 3,706, forward strand.
GGCTCCGCCGCTTTTCAGATCTGCCTCGCCCGCGCGGTATCTGTGCCTGAGAGATTCAAGGGAGGACTTGCTCCTTCGGCGCCCGGCCCGCCGCCCGCGAGCAAGTCGCGTGCACCGGTCCGGGACTCTCCCGCGCGGCCTCGAACGGCCGGTATGCAAGTTGTCGGCTTCATCATTGCATGCCCAGGGTGCGCGGCCCCCGGCAGCCGTTAGGGTTTCCGGGGCACGACGCTACAGACGCGGTACTCGGGCGGACAAGGGTGGACATGGAGAATCCGGCGCCGTACACATGGCCGGCGAACGAGCTGGAAGAGGTGCTGAGCGCCAGCCTCGGCAACCCCTCGGCCACGCCCAGGCTGCTGGAGGTGCTCGGCCGGTCCCGGGTGTGGGTGCCGCTGCCGAACGGCGGCTCGCGCGAGGCGGCCGACCTGGACCTGCCGACGGTCGTGCTGGGCGGCGCGCCCTACGTGCCGGTGTTCAGCTCCGAGCAGCAGTTCCGGCAGGCCGCGGACGGCATGCCCTGCACGGTCGCGCCGGTGCACGAGTTCGCCCGCGGGCTGCCGCCGCTGGTCGGGATCGCCGTCAACCCCGGGGGCGCGGTCGGTGTGCCGCTGCCGCCGGCCGCGGTGGCCGAGCTGTGCCGCCCGGCGCAGGGCGAGCGCCAGGCGGCGTTCGCCGGGGTGCGCGGCGGTGACGCGCCACCCGGCGCCCGGGTGCGGCTGTGGGAGCCGGACCACGACGAGGAGCCGGTGGACTTCCTGGCCGCCGCGGCCGGCGAGTTCGCGGTCACCTCGGTGGTGCTGAGCGGCCGGCGGGCCCTGGCGGTGGTGGAGGAGGAGCCGCCGGCGCTGTTCGTCGGCGTGGAGCTGGACCGCTGGACCGAGGCGGACCGGTCGGCCGCGATGGACGCGCTCGGCCGGGCGATGGGTGCGGCCCAGCCGCCGTGGCCGGTGCACCTGATCCTGCTGGACGTGGCGCAGGACCCGGTGGGGGACTGGATGCTGGAGACGGTGCGGCCGTTCTTCGCCCGCGACTGAGCCCGGGCACGGCACGGGGCAGGGCCACGGCAGGTGCGGCTCGGCGCACGCGTTCAGCGGTCGTATACCGCGTCTATAGCCGGTTCGGTTTGAGTCGGCGGGCATACCGCTGGGCACACTCGACCTGGTTTGATGTCGTGCGAAGAGCAGTACGAAGGGAAAGGGGCGGTCCCACGTGATCGCGGGCGCGCAAGGCGGTGCGGCGCAGGCCGGCCATGTGGAGCAGATGCTGCTCCAGGTGGCACCCGGCCGGTTCGACGCATACGAGAACCTGCTCGCGTCACTCGCCGAGGGCCAGGTGTGGATGCTGCTGTGGCAGGGCGCCCCCGGCACGCCCGACGCGCAGTACGGCACGATGGAGATCGGCGGCTACGGCTACGCGCCGTGCTTCACCTCGCCGCGGGAACTGGCCGCCAGCGGGTGGAACCGCGAGCACGAAGTGGTCTCCGGGCGGGACATCGCCCAGACCCTCTTCCCGGACCGGTCCGGCCTCTGGCTCAACCCGCACAGCGCCGGCGGCGGCCTCGGCATCCCCTGGGCCGACCTGCGCCGGATCGCGGTCGGCCTGGACCTGCTGCCCGCCGGGCCGCTCCAGATCGGCGAACCCTCGCTCCAGATGCCCCAGTTCTACGCGCTGCTCGCCCAGGCGGCGCACCGCACCTCCGCGGTGCGCGCGCTGCGCCAGGCGTGGGTGCAGCCGGTGCTCGGCGAGCCCTACCTCGCGATCGGCGTCGAGCTCTACGAGGGGGCCGGGCAGGCCGTGGAGTCCGTCCGGCTGATGATGCAGCAGGCCGTCGGCGGGGTGCCCGACTCGGTGGCCGTCTCCACGGTCGCCATGGCCGACCCGTACGACCCGGTCGCGCTGTGGATGCGTACGTTCGGCCGGCCCTTCTTCGACCGCTAGGCGACTGCGCGGCGATCAAGCGGCGGCTGCGCGGCGGCCATCCAGCGGCTGTGCGGCGGTCACGCGGCCGGGCCGGGCGGGTGGACCGCCGCGTCCAGCAGGCCCAGGGGCGGGCTGCCCAGGTGCAGCAGGGCGGCGTGGAAGCGGGGCAGGGTGAACTCGGCGCCCCAGGCGCGCTGCGCGCGGGCGCGGGTGCGCAGGATCTCCAGCTTGCCCCAGGTGTAGCGGCCGTACCCGGCGTCGAAGGTGCCGCGCCGCGCCTCCGCGGCGGCGGCCGCCGGCGACAGGTGGGCGTCGCGCACGAAGTACCGCGCGGCCTCCTCCAGCGACAGCGCCCCGGTGTGCAATCCGATCGCGCAGGTGAGCCGGGTGACGCGGACCAGCGCTTCGAGGGCGACGCCGATCGCGAAGCGCGGGTCGCGGGCGCGGAAGCCCTCGTCGAGGCAGACCTCCTCGACGTAGTGCGCCCAGCCCTCGGCGAAGGACAGGCTGTGCAGGAGCCGCCGCACCGGGGAGGGGGCGCGGCGCAGGGCGCGGCCGTGCGCGAAGTGGCCGGGCGCGACCTCGTGGAGGGTGATGGACGGCAGGCTGGTGCGGCTGAAGACGGTCAGCCACTCCTCGCGCTCGTCGGCCGGCCAGTCCGGCTCGGGCGGGGTGACGTGGTACCAGGAGGGCGCGTCGGCCTCGGCGGGCGCGGACCAGGTCATCATGGCCATCGCCCAGCGCCGGGAGGCGGGTGCCGGGCCGACCAGGCACTCGCCGTCGACGTAGGGCGCAAGGCCCCGTTCCCGGGTGAACTCCACGGCCTCCTCGGTGAGCCGGGCCGCCTCGGCGATGACGCCGTCCGCGCCCGGGTGGTCGGCGAGCAGCCCCGGCAGGAGTTCGTCCACGCCGCGGCCCGGGTCGAGGACGCGGCAGGCGTCGGTGAGCAGTTCGGTGAGCCGGACGCGCTCCTTGTCGGCCTGCCCGGCCAGCTCGGTCAGATCCACCCGAAGGCCCTCCTGAGCCCCCATCAAGGCAGCCAGGGCCCGCCCGCCGAGCCGCGGGTCGGGGTCGCCGTGCTCGGCGACGTGCCGCAGGTGGCCCTCCAGCCGGGCGTGCGCGCGCAGTGCGGCCCGCTCCACCTTGCCGCCGTCCGGGTCGAGGTCGGCGGCCAGTCCCAGCACCGGCCCGAGCAGCGCCTCGGCGACCGGGGCCCGTACCCGGTCCAGCGAGGCCAGCGCGGCGTCCACCGCGTCCGGCCACCGCGCCAGATGCGCCTTGCGGGCCTTCCTGCGGTCGGCGCGCGGGGCGTACTCGCGGTCGTAGCAGGCGAGTTCGAGGTTGGACAGGTGCGGGTAGGGGTCGCGGCGGTGCAGCTCCAGCTCGCCGTACTGCACCCGCAGTGACTCCTCGAAGACAGCCAAGTGGGCCTCGTCGTGCGGGTCCTGGAGCGGTCCGGCGCTCCGGGCGGCGCGGGCCATCGCGGCCAGGCCGGCGCGCACCCCCTGGGGGGAGAGGTCCTGCACCTGTCCGTCGTACTCGTGCAGGCCCGACATCTCGCGGGCCTGGGGCACCATCAGGTCGCAGACCGCGCGCAGCCGTTCGTCCATCTGGTGACCGTACCCCGAGGTACGCGTCGGTAACGATGAAAGAACCACCCACATCACAGTTGCGCATCCCTTCTCCGTGGGGTCTGGCGGGTGATCGCCGACCGGAAGAAGAATCCAGCGGCAAGACGCCTTGGCGTTGACATGTCCCAACCGCAATGCGCGTAGTGGATACGCACGTCGCACGCATGATCACGAAGAGCGTTCACTGCGGGTGACGGCCGTTTCGTACGCAACCGAAGCACCACAGGCACCAAGTGACGAGGAAGCCGCTACCGCGGCGGGCGCGCGCCGGTCACCACCGGCGAGAGGGGTCGGCAAAAACGCCATGACCGCACCTATCGAGACCACCTCCGGACAGGCGGCGGCAGACCCGGAGGCCGTCCTGAGCGGGGCCGGGCGAGGCATGATCGAGGGCCGCTCGCTCGGGCAGATAGCCTGGCGCCGGCTCAGACGCGACAAGGTCGCGATGGCCGGCGGCGTCGTGGTGGTGCTGCTGGTGCTGCTGGCGATCCTCGCCAAGCCGATCGAGATGGTCTTCAACCTCGACCCGAACGCCTTCCACCAGAACCTGGTCGACCCCGAACTGCTGGCGCCCAAGGGCGGCTGGGGCGGCATGAGCTGGTCCCACCCGCTGGGCGTGGACCCGAAGTTCGGCCGCGACATCCTCGCCCGGATCGTCGAGGGCTCCTGGATCTCCATGCTGGTGGCCACCGGCGCCACCGTGCTGTCCAACGTGATCGGCACCGTGCTCGGCATCATCGCCGGCTACTACGGCGGCTGGGTGGACAGCCTGATCAGCCGGCTGATGGACGTGTTCCTCGCCTTCCCGCTGCTGCTCTTCGCGATCTCCATCTCCGCCTCGCTCCAGGACGGCGCCTTCGGGCTGAGCGGGCTGCCGCTGCGGATCTGCGTGCTGATCTTCGTGATTGGCTTCTTCAACTGGCCCTACATGGGGCGGATCGTCCGCGGCCAGACCCTCAGCCTGCGCGAGCGCGAGTTCGTCGACGCCGCCCGCGGCATGGGCGCGCGCGGGCCGTTCATCCTCTTCCGCGAGCTGCTGCCGAACCTGGTGGCGCCGATCCTGGTCTACTCCACCCTGCTGATCCCCACCAACATCCTGTTCGAGGCCGCGCTGAGCTTCCTCGGGGTCGGCATCGCGCCGCCGCAGGCGTCCTGGGGCGGCATGCTGACCAGCGCGGTCGACGTCTACCAGTCCGACCCGCAGTACATGTTCGTGCCCGGCCTGGCGATCTTCATCACGGTGCTGGCCTTCAACCTGTTCGGCGACGGGTTGCGGGACGCCCTGGACCCGCGCAGCAAGTGATCCCGCAGGGACACCCATCGAACCCCGGGTGGCACCCCGTGTGCCGTGCGGCGCACCGCGACCGACCCGGCGACTCCATAGGAAGTGAGGGGCGTAACCCGGTATGAACACCAGAAAGGTGACCTCCGCCATCGCGCTCGGTCTGGCGATGGCACTCGGTGTGTCCGCCTGCGGCGGCTCGGGCGGCAGCAAGAGCTCCGGCAAGAAGGACCAGGCGCTCACGTCGATCGTCAACGCGTCGACGAAGAAGGGCGGGACGGTCACGGCCGACCACTCCAGCGGCCCCGACTCGCTCGACCCGGGCAACACCTACTACGGCTGGGTGCAGGACTTCTCCCGGCTCTACGCCCGTTCGCTGCTGACGTTCAAGCCGGCGGCCGGCAAGGCCGGTCTGACGGTGGTCCCCGACCTGGCGACCGGGCTCGGCACCGCCAGCGCCGACGCCAAGACCTGGACGTACCACCTGCGCACCGGCGTGAAGTTCCAGGACGGCACCACGGTGACCTCCAAGGACGTCAAGTACGCGATCGAGCGCAGCAACTTCGCGCCCGAGGTGATGTCCAACGGCCCGGTGTACTTCAAGAGCTACCTGGCCGACGACAGCACGTACCAGGGCCCGTACAAGGACAAGAGCCCGGACGGGCTGAAGTCCATAGAGACGCCTGACGACCAGACGATCATCTTCCACCTGGCCAAGCCGTTCGCCGACTTCGACTACCTGGCGACGTTCTCGCAGACCGCGCCGGTCGAGCAGTCCAAGGACACCGGCGCGACCTACGTGCAGCACATCCAGTCGACCGGCCCGTACAAGTTCGCCTCCTACTCCGAGGGCAAGGGCGCCACGCTGGTGCGCAACCCGGAGTGGAGCAAGGCCACCGACCCGATCCGCACCGCGCTGCCCGACAAGTACGTGCTGAAGTTCAACATCAACCAGCGCACCATCGACAACGACCTGATGGCCGACAACGCCACCGTCGACCTCCAGGGCACCGGCGTCGAGGCCGAGACGCAGTCGAAGATCCTGGGCAACAAGAACCAGCTCTCGCATACCGACGACGCGATCGCCGGCGCCACCTCGTACATGGCGCTCAACCTGCACGTGGCGCCGTTCGACAACATCAACTGCCGCAAGGCCGTGCAGTACGCGGTGGACAAGACCTCCGTGGTCAACGCCGAGGGCGGCGCGGTCAAGGGCGACGTCGCCACCACGCTGCTGCCGCCGTCGGTGAACGGCTACACCAAGTTCGACGAGTACCCGACCGCCGGCAACAACGGCGACGTGGCCAAGGCCAAGGCGGCGCTCGCGGCCTGCGGCAAGCCAGGCGGCTTCACCACCACGCTCACCGCGCGCAGCGACCGGCAGCCCGAGGTGGACGGCGCCACCGCCATCCAGGCGGCGCTGAAGAAGGTCGGCATCACCGTCAACATCAAGACCTTCCCCGCCGACAAGTACTTCTCCAACTACGCGGGCGTCCCGGACTACGTGCACTCGCACGACGTCGGCATGATGATGATGGCGTGGGGCGCCGACTGGCCCACCGGCTACGGTTTCCTGGACCAGATCGTCGACGGCGGCGCGATCAAGCCGTCCGGCGGCAACAACCTGATGGAGCTGAACGACCCGAAGATCAACCAGGCGCTGGCCGCGGCGATCTCCAACACCGACGCCGCCGCCCGCACCAAGGCGTGGGGCGACATCGACAAGATGGTCATGGCGAACGCCTCCGTGGTGCCGCTGATCTACCGCAAGAACCTGCTCTACCGCCCGAGTTCCGCCACCAACGTGACGGTCACCCAGGCGTACCTGGGCATGTACGACTACCTGCTGATGGGCTCCTCGAAGTAGCCGCAAGGCTCCTACGCACCGAAAGGCAGGTGAAGGCTCCGGCGTCCGCCCGGTCCGGCCCGCGATCCGGGCCGGGCGGACGCCAGCCGGAACGGCCGTGACCGCTTACTTCATCCGTCGCGTGTTCGCCGCGATCGTGCTCCTGCTGGTGGTCAGCATGATCACCTTCGCGATCTTCTTCCTCGTGCCCCGCATCGGCGGCCAGACCACCACCCAGCTCGCCACGCAGTACGTGGGCAAGGACGCCAACCCGGCGGCCGTCGCGGCGATCAAGAGGAACCTCGGCTTCGACCTGCCGCTCTACGAGCAGTACTGGCACTTCCTCAAGGGCCTGGTGGCCGGCGCCGACTACCACTACGGCCCCGACCCGGTGCACTGCCACGCACCCTGCTTCGGCTACTCCTTCAAGAGCCACGTCGAGGTGTGGCCGCAGCTGAAGTCCCGTATCCCGGTGACGTTCTCGCTGGCCATCGGCGCCGCGGTGATCTGGGTGATCACCGGCGTCGCGGTCGGCGTGGTCTCCGCGCTCAAGCGCGGCACCATCATCGACCGGCTGTCGATGGGCGTGGCCCTGATGGGCGTGTCGCTGCCGATCTTCTTCACCGGCATCCTCGCGCTGAGCGTCTTCACCGTGCAGTGGCCGCTGTGGAGCAACGGCATGAGCTACGTGTCGTTCACCGACAACCCCGCTGACTGGGCGTGGAACCTGCTGGTGCCCTGGTGCAGCCTGGCCTTCCTGTACTCCGCGCTGTACGCCCGGCTGACCCGGGCGGGCATGCTGGAGACGATGGGCGAGGACTACATCCGCACCGCGCGCGCCAAGGGCCTGCGCGAGCGGGACGTGGTGGTCAAGCACGCGCTGCGCTCCACGCTCACCCCGATCGTGACCATCTTCGGCATGGACTTCGGGCTGCTGGTCGGCGGCGCGGTCATCACCGAGCAGGTCTTCTCGCTGCCGGGCATGGGCGCCTACGCCATCCAGGGCGTGACCGCCAACGACCTGCCCATCGTGATGGCCGTGACCTTGGTGGTCGCCTTCTTCGTCGTGGTCTGCAACCTGCTGGTGGACCTCGCCTACGCCGTTCTCGACCCCCGCGTGAGGTACTCGTGAGTTCCGCCGACAGGCTGCTGAAAACCCCGCAAGAGCCGCCCGCCGCGCAGGACGCGTACCTGTCGGTGCGCGACCTGCGCATCCACTTCGACACCGACGACGGCCTGGTGAAGTCCGTCGACGGCATCAGCTTCGACCTGCCGCGCGGCCGCACCCTGGGCATCGTCGGCGAGTCCGGGTCGGGCAAGTCCGTCACGTCCCTGGGCATCATGGGCCTGCACCGCACCGCGCGGGCCCGGATCTCCGGCGAGGTGTGGCTGGACGGCGAGGAACTGGTCGGCGCCCCGCCGGACGCGGTACGGCGGCTGCGCGGCCGCAAGATGGCGATGATCTTCCAGGACCCGCTGTCGGCGATGCACCCGTACTACTCGATCGGCAACCAGATCGTCGAGGCGTACCGGGTGCACCACGCGGTCAGCAAGAAGGAGGCCGCCCAGCGGGCCATCGACATGCTCGACCGGGTCGGCATCCCCGAGCCGCGCAAGCGCTTCCGGGACTACCCGCACCAGTTCTCCGGCGGCATGCGGCAGCGCGCGATGATCGCGATGGCGCTGGTGAACAACCCCGAACTGCTCATCGCCGACGAGCCGACCACCGCGCTCGACGTCACCGTGCAGGCCCAGATCCTCGACCTGATCCGCGACCTCCAGCAGGAGTTCGGCTCCGCGGTCGTCATGATCACCCACGACCTGGGCGTGGTCGCCGAGGTCGCCGACGACCTGCTGGTGATGTACGCGGGCCGGGTGATCGAGCGCGGCACCGCCGAGAAGCTCTTCAGCGAGCCCAAGCACCCCTACACCTGGGGCCTGCTCGGCTCCATGCCCCGGCTGGACCGGGAGCGCACCGACCGGCTCAACCCGGTCAAGGGGACGCCGCCCAGCCTGATCAACGTGCCGAGCGGCTGCGCCTTCCACCCGCGCTGCCCCTACGCCGAACTGACCGGCGGCGCCTCGCAGTCCGAGGTGCCCGAGCTGCGCGAGGTCGCCGCCGGCCACGTGGCCGCCTGCCACCTCGGCGACGAGGAGCGGGTCAGGATCTGGACCGAAGAGATCGAGCCGAAGCTGTGAAGGGCCGGGACGAGACCGTGGCGGAGAAGACCTCGCTGGACAAGGGCGGTCCGGCCGCCGACGCGACGCCGCAGGAGCGCACCCCCGCGCCGCGCAAGCCGGCCGGGGAGCCGCTGCTGAAGGTCACCGGGCTGACCAAGCACTTCCCGATCACCAAGGGCCTGCTGCGCCGCCAGGTCGGCGCGGTGCAGGCGGTCGACGGCATCGACTTCCAGGTCCGGGCGGGCGAGACGCTGGGCGTGGTCGGCGAGTCCGGCTGCGGCAAGTCCACCATGGGCCGGCTGATCACCCGGCTGCTCGAACCGACCGGCGGGACGGTCGAGTTCGACGGCCGCGACATCACGCACCTGAGCACCGGCGCCATGCGCCCGCTCCGCCGCGACGTGCAGATGATCTTCCAGGACCCGTACTCCTCGCTCAACCCGCGGCACACCATCGGCACCATCGTCGGCACCCCCTTCCGGTTGCAGAAGGTCGCCACCGAGCAGGGTGTGAAGAAGGAGGTGCAGGGGCTGCTGGAACTGGTCGGCCTCAACCCCGAGCACTACAACCGCTACCCGCACGAGTTCTCCGGCGGGCAGCGGCAGCGGATCGGCATCGCCCGGGCGCTGGCGCTGCGCCCGAAGCTGGTGGTCGCCGACGAGCCGGTCTCCGCGCTGGACGTGTCCATCCAGGCGCAGGTGGTCAACCTGCTGGACGACCTCCAGTCCGAACTCGGCCTGACCTACGTGATCATCGCGCACGACCTGTCGGTGATCCGGCACGTCTCGGACCGGATCGCGGTGATGTACCTGGGCAAGGTGGTGGAGCTGGCCGACCGGGAGGCGCTGTACAGCTCGCCCTTCCACCCGTACACCACCGCGCTGCTGTCCGCGGTGCCGGTGCCCGACCCGAAGCGGCGCAACCGGCCGACGGTGACGCCCGAGGTGCCCGGCGAGGAGGCCGCGGACACCGTCGCGGACGCCGCCGCCGATGCCCCGGCGGACGCCGAGCCGGCGCCCGCGCGGGCCGCCGCCCCGGTCAGCGGCAGCGGCCGCATCCTGCTCACCGGCGACGTGCCCTCGCCGATCTCCCCGCCGCCCGGCTGCCGGTTCCACACCCGCTGCTGGAAGGCGACCGCGGTGTGCACCACCGAGCAGCCGCCGCTGGTGGAGCTGGCGCCCGGCCACCAGGTGGCCTGCCACCACCCGGAGAACGCCGCCGACCAGCGTCCGGAGCCCGCCCTGCGATGACGCCCCGGCCGCTACTGTTCCGCCGCGCGGCCCCCTATCGTCGTAAGCATGGCGGACGACGCGAACGGGACGGCGGGCGGCACCGCGGCCGGCGGCAGCGGCCGGCGGGTGCTGCTGAGCATCGAGGCGGTCAACAAGCGGTTCGGTGACTTCGTCGCCCTGCGCGACGTCGACCTCGACGTGCACGAGGGCGAGGTCGTCGTCGTGCTCGGCGCGTCCGGCTCCGGCAAGTCCACGCTGTGCCGCTGCGTCAACCGGCTGGAGACCGCCGACTCCGGCCGGATCGTCTTCGACGGCCGCGAACTGCCGCAGGAGGGCGCCGCGTTGGCGGCGCTGCGGGCCGACGTCGGGATGGTCTTCCAGTCCTTCAACCTGTTCGCGCACAAGACCGTGCTGGAGAACGTGGTGCTCGGCCCGACCCGGGTGCGCAAGGTGCCCCGGGCCGAGGCCGTCGAGGAGGCGCGGGCGCTGCTGGAGCGGGTCGGCGTGGCGGACAAGGAGTCCCGGCACCCCGCGGAGCTGTCCGGCGGCCAGCAGCAGCGCGTCGCGATCGCCCGCGCCCTGGCGATGCACCCCAAGCTGATGCTCTTCGACGAGCCGACCTCCGCGCTCGACCCGGAGATGATCCGGGAGGTGCTGGACGTGATGGTCGGCCTGGCCCGCGACGGCATGACGATGGTCGCCGTCACCCACGAGATGGGCTTCGCCCGCCGCGCCGCGGACCGGGTGGTGTTCATGGACGCCGGGCAGATCGTCGAGACCGGCGAGCCCGAGGCGTTCTTCACGAAGCCGCGCACCGAGCGCGCCCGCGACTTCCTCTCCACGATCCTGCGGCACTGACGCCCGGCATCCGGCGCCCCGCGCCCGCTGCCGTCCGGACCACCCGTACCCGTACCCGTATCCGTACTCGTACCGAAGGAGTCCCTCATGGTTCCTCAGCAGCGCGGCCGTCGGACGGAGCAAGGACCAGGCGGATTACCGCGGTGGCGCCGGGCGGTGCTCGCCGCGGGCGCGGCACTGGCGCTGACCGGAGTGCTCGCCGCGTGCGGCGGCGGCAGCAGCGTCCACCCGGTCAAGGGCGGCCGGGGCGGGGCGGCCGGGCCGACCCAGGAGCAGGTGGTCGCGGGCGCGCCGGTCGCCCCGGCCGCCGCGATCACCCCCGGCTCCTGGATGGCGAAGGTCAAGAAGCGCGGCACCCTGCTGGTCGGCGGCACCGACTCCTCCGCGGTCTTCTCCCAACGCAACCCCGTCACAAATAAGTTGGAGGGCTTCGACGCCGGGCTGTCGCAGATGCTGGCGCGCTACATCATCGGCAAGCCGTCCACGAAGCTCTCCCTGGTCACCGTGGACACCCGCGAGACGCTGCTCCAGAACGGCACCGTGGACGCGGTGTTCGCCACCTACACCGTCACCCCGCAGCGCGCGGAGAAGGTCGCCTTCGCCGGGCCGTACTACGAGTCGGGCGACGCGATCCTGGTCAAGGCGGGCACCACCGGGATCACCGGGCCGGCCGACCTGAACGGGAAGACGGTCGCCACCGAGGGCAACTCCACCGCCGCGCTGGACCTGAAGAAGGTCGCGCCCAAGGCGAAGACCCTGCTCTTCCAGGAGGACGGCGAGTGCGTCGCCGCGGTCAAGCAGGGGCGCGCGGACGCCTACGTGCTGGACCAGAGCATCCTGCTGGGCGACGTGGCCGACGACACGGGCCTGAAGGTCGTCGGGCAGCCCTTCACCCAGGAGCCCTACGGCATCGGCCTGCCGAAGGCCGACCCGGAGGCGAAGGCGTTCGTCGACGCGTGGCTGAAGACGATCTACGCCGACGGGCAGTGGGCCAAGCTGTGGCAGGCCACCATCGGCGCCAAGGTGGGCGGTTCGCCACCCGCGCCGCCCGCCATCGGCTCCGCCGACGGCTCCTGACGGCCCGCCGTGCACGGGGTCCTCAGCCACCTCGGCTACCTCGCCGGCGGACTCGGCACCACCCTGGAGCTGTCCCTGCTCGGCTTCGCCGGCGCACTGCTGCTCGGCACCCTGCTGACGGTGCTGCGGGTCGGCCCGGTCCTCCCGCTGCGGCTGCTCGGCACCCTGTACGTCGAGGTGTTCCGCAACGTGCCGCTGCTGGCGTTCCTGGTGCTGTTCGTCTTCGGACTGCCCGACGCGGGCGTCACCTACCCGCTGTTCACCTCCGAAGCGGCCTGCCTGGCGCTGTACTTCGCCGCGTACGTCTGCGAGGCGCTGCGGGCCGGGATCAACGCGGTGCCGGTCGGGCAGGCCGAGGCGGCCCGCGCGATCGGGATGACCTTCGGCCAGTCCCTGGCCCTGGTGATCTTCCCGCAGGCCTTCCGCACCATGGTCCAGCCGCTGGCCAACATCCTCATCGGCGTGGTGCTCTCCTCCTCGCTGGGCGCGGCGGTCGGCGTCAGCGAACTCATCGGCCGCACCCAGTGGCTGGACCTGAAGTACGACGAGCCGGTGCCGACCTTCCTGCTCGCCGCGGCCGGCTACGTGCTGGTCACCGCGACGGTCGCGCTGCTCGCCGGGCGGCTCCAGAAGCGGATGGCGGTGCGCCGGTGAGCGGGCCGAACCGGGTGCTGTTCGACGCGCCGGGACCGCGGGCCCGGCGCCGCATCCGGCTGGCCACCTTGCTGTCGGTGCTGCTCATCGCCGGGCTGCTGGCCCTGGGGCTGCACCAATTGGCGCGGCACGGCCAGCTCGACCGCGCCCGCTGGCAGCCCTTCGGGCAGTGGCCCTACCAGCGCTTCCTGCTCCAGGGGCTGGTGCGCACCCTCAAGGCGGCGGGGGTGGCCGCGCTCCTCGCGCTGCCGGCCGGGGCGCTCCTCGCGCTCGGCCGGCTCTCGCCGCACCGGCTGACCCGGCTGGCCGCGGGCAGCTTCGTCGAGCTGTTCCGCTCGGTGCCGCTGCTGCTGGTGCTGTACGTCTTCCTGATGGGCATCCCGCGGGCCGGCTACACCTTCCCGGTCTTCTGGGAGCTGGTCATCCCGGTGGTGCTGTGCACCTCGGCGCTGCTCGCCGAGGTCTTCCGGGCCGGCGTCCTGGCCCTGGACCGCGGGCAGTCCGAGGCCGCCCACGCCCTCGGGCTCAGCCGCCGCCAGGTGATGCGGCTGGTGGTGCTGCCGCAGGCGGTCCGCCTCGTGGTGCCCACGCTGGTCTCCCAACTGGTCAGCCTGCTCAAGGACACCACCCTCGGATACGTCGTCAGCTACCCCGAACTCCTCAACCAGGGCAAGGTGCTGGGCTCCTACACGCACGACTTCCTGCAGAGCTATCTGACGGTCACGGTGGTGTACATCGTGGCCAACGCGGCCCTGTCCCAGCTCGCCGAGGCGCTGGAACGCCGTGGCAGGCGCCGTCCGGCAGCGGGCACACCGGGTACGGCAGGCGGGGCATCCGGGGTCGCCCCGCGCCTGCCCGGTCCCCGGGAGCCGAAGGCCGCCGGGGGCGCGGGGGCCGAGCCGCTGCGCCCGGTCTGAGCGCGGCTGCGGCCCCGCGGACCCCGCGGGCCCCGCGGGCCGGGAGCGGCCGGGTCAGGTGCGGCCCGCCGCCCGGGCGCGTTCCACCGCGGGGCCGATCGCCGCGGTGAGGGCCGCCACGTCCTCGGCGGTCGAGGTGTGCCCCAGGGAGAAGCGCAGGGTGCCGCGCGCGTCGCCCGCGGAGCGGCCCATCGCCAGCAGCACATGGCTGGGCTGGGCCACGCCCGCGGTGCACGCCGAGCCGGTGGAGCAGGCGATGCCCTGCGCGTCCAGCAGCAGCAGCAGGACGTCGCCCTCGCAGCCGGGGAACGTGAAGTGGGCATTCCCGGCGAGCCGGCCCTCGGGCGAGGGGTCGCCGTTGAGCACCGCGTCCGGCACCGCCGCGAGCACCCCGCGTACCAGGCTGTCGCGCAGCGCGCCGACGTCGCGGGCGAACTGCGCGCGCCGTTCGGCCGCGAGCGTGCCCGCCGTGGCGAACGCGGCGATCGCCGGCACGTCCAGCGTGCCGGACCGGCTGCGCTCCTGGCTGCCGCCGTGCAGCAGCGGCACCGGCGTGTCCTCGCGGCGCAGCAGCAGCGCGCCGACCCCGTACGGGCCGCCCACCTTGTGCCCGGTCACCGTCATCGCGTCCAGGCCGCTCGCGGCGAAGTCCAGGTCCACCTGGCCGAACGCCTGCACCGCGTCGGAGTGCATCGGCACGGCGAACTCCCTTGCCACCGCCGCCAGTTCCGTGATCGGCAGCACGGTGCCGACCTCGTTGTTCGCCCACATCGCGGTGATCAGCGCCACATCCGCCGGGCCCGCGCCCCGCTCCAGCGCCGCCCGCAGCGCCTCCGGCCGCACCCGGCCGTAACCGTCGACCTCCAGCCACTCCACCACGGCGCCCTCGTGGTCGGCGAGCCAGTACACCGCGTCCAGCACCGCGTGGTGTTCCACCGGGCTCGCCAGCACCCGCACCCGCCGGGGGTCCTCCGCACGGCGCGACCAGAACAGGCCCTTCACGGCCAGGTTGTCCGATTCGGTGCCGCCGGCGGTGAAGACCACCTCGCTCGGCCGGGCGCCCAGCGCCGCCGCCAGCGCCTCCCGCGACTCCTCGACGGTACGGCGTGCCCGCCGGCCCGCCCCGTGCAGTGCCGACGCGTTCCCCGTCACCGTCAGGTGCGCGGTCATCGCCCGGACCGCCTCCGGGAGCATCGGCGTCGTGGCGGCGTGATCGAGGTAGGCCATGATCCCCCGATTCTAAGGGTGCCCCGACCCCCCGGGCGCCCCCGTCCTGTCGGGAGAGGGACCACCTGCCGGTGGGGGGTTCCCTCCGGGCTGCCCGCCCCTGTGGATCGCGGGACCTTGCGGTGGGTGGGTGGCCGGTCGCGCAGTTCCCCGCGCCCCTTCGGCTGCGCGCCGTCGTGGTTGCGCTGTGCTGTCCGGCCTCCGGCCGGTGGCGTGTTGCGCGCGCAGTTCCCCGCGCCCCTGGATTCGCCCGGGTCCTCCCGGGGCAACCCCGGCCCGAGCCGCAGCTGCCCAGGTGGCGCTGGGGGCACCTCCCAGGCGAAGCGCTCTGGGGGCGGAACTGCGCGACCAGCCACCGCGGACCGCAAGGTCCCGTAAACCCGCGGCTGGGGCAGCCCGGGGGGACCCCCACCCACCGCAAGGTCCCGTAGACCCGCGGCTGGGGCAGCCCGGGGGGACCCCCACTCACCGCAAGGTCCCGTGGAACCGCGGCTGGGGCAGCTCGGAGGGAACCCCCCACCGGCAGGTGGTCGCTGAGGGGGCCGGACAGGGGCACCCGGGGGCGTCAGCCGCGCGGGGCGCGAGCCAACTGGCGGGACTGGGCCACGAGCCGATCGTTGCCGTCCCAGACCTCGCAGTCCTCCTCGAGCAGCCCACCGGCGAGGTTCCGCGTGGTGACAGAGACCCGCACGGGCCCGGGTGCGGGCCGGCACCGCAGGTGCACGGTGAGTTCGAGCGTGGGCGTCCACCCCTTGAGCCCGAGGTCGAACGCCGCCGGCGGCAGCGCGTCGACGGCGAGCAGCAGCGACAGCGGATCGTGGTCGCGCCCGTCCGCGAGCCCGAGCCAGCCGCGGACCTCCCCGGCCCCGGAGGGCGCCCCGACCGCCCACCCGGCCGTGGCCGGGTCGAGCCGCAGGTCCAGCCGGTCCATGATCGCGGTGGAGCCGGTGAAGGGCGCGTCCTCGGGCGCCTGCTCGCGGCCGACGCACTCGTCGTACCCCGGCATGAGGGGCGGCCGCGCGGAGGTCCGCACGTCGTCGGGGAGCGCGTCGAGGTCGCCGTAGCCGGCCAGCACCCGCAGCCGCTCGACCTCGTTGCCGTCCTCGTCGTATTGGAAGACGGACGCCTGCCCGGTCGACATGGTCCGCCCGGCGCGCACGGTCTGGGTGCGGACCACCGCGGGTCCGGCCTTCGCCGCGGTCAGGTAGTGCGCGGTGATGGTCAGCGGGTCCGGGTGCGGCAATTGCGCGCGCAGCGCCCGCGCGGCCAGCGCCAGCAGGTAGCCCCCGTTGATCGCCGCGACGATCGTCCACCCCTCGGACAGCTCGGCGTCGTACGTCCCGGGCTCGCCCGCCCTGGGCGTGACCGCGGTGTCCCGGTCGAACTCGCTGTCGTCGATGGCCGCGCCGGCCGTCCTGTGTGCCATGACCGCATGTTACCCATCGGTAAGGCCGACCTGTCCAGGCTTCCCGGGCAAAGACCGGGCGAGCGCGCGGTGGCCGGCGGCCGACGCCCGCGCCGAGGGGGCGGAAAAGCCCGCGCGGCGCGGCCCGGGCCGCCCGTTACCCTGGTCCGGTGAGTGATATCCCGACCGAGCCGCCGCGGCAGCGGCTCCGCGTGCTGGCCGCCATGAGCGGCGGCGTCGACTCCGCGGTCGCGGCCGCCCGGGCCGCGGAGGCGGGCCACGACGTGACCGGGGTGCACCTGGCCCTGTCCGCCAACCCGCAGAGCTTCCGCACCGGCGCCCGCGGCTGCTGCACCCTGGAGGACTCCCGGGACGCCAGGCGCGCCGCCGACGTCATCGGCATCCCGTTCTACGTGTGGGACCTCGCCGACCGCTTCCGCGAGGACGTGGTGGACGACTTCGTCGCCGAGTACGCCGCCGGCCGCACCCCCAACCCCTGCCTGCGCTGCAACGAGAAGATCAAGTTCGCCGCGCTGCTGGACAAGGCCCTCGCCCTCGGCTTCGACGCGGTCTGCACCGGCCACTACGCCGCTGTGCGCACCGCCCCCGACGGCAGCCGCGAACTGCACCGCTCCGGCGACGCCGCCAAGGACCAGAGCTACGTCCTGGGCGTCCTGGACCAGCAGCAGCTCGCCCACGCCATGTTCCCGCTCGGCGACACCGCGGCCACCAAGGACGAGATCCGCGCCGAGGCCGAGCGCCGGGGCCTGATGGTGGCCCGCAAGCCCGACAGCCACGACATCTGCTTCATCGCCGACGGCGACACCCAGGGCTTCCTGGCGAAGCACCTGGGCACCCGCGAGGGCGAGATCCTGGACGAGAGCGGCGCGGTCGTCGGCACCCACACCGGCGCGTACGGCTTCACCGTCGGCCAGCGCAAGGGCCTGCGGCTGGGCGTGCCCGCCGACGACGGCAAGCCCCGCTACGTCCTGGACATCTCGCCGGTGGACAACACCGTCACCGTCGGCCCCGCCGAGGCCCTCGACGTCACCGCGCTCACCGCCATCCGCCCGCGCTGGTGCGGCACCCCGCCGGCCGGCCCGGCCGCGTACACCGCCCAACTGCGCGCCCACGGCGAGGAGGTGCCCGCCACCGCCGAACTCCTCGACGGCACCCTCCACGTCTCCTTCGACCACCCGATGCGCGGCATCGCCCCCGGCCAGGCGGTCGTGCTGTACGACGGCACCCGCGTCGTCGGCTCCGCGACCATCGCCACCACCGACCGCGAGCGCACCCGCGACCAGGGCCGCCCCGCCCCGGCCGCGGCAGGACACCCCGCATGACCGGCACCACCGAACCGGCGGCCGAGCCCGCGGTGGGAGCCGCCCTCGCGCCCGTCGCCGGCACCCGCCCGGTCCGCCCGCTGAACATCTGCGTCTTCCTGTCCGCCGCGGACCTCCCCGAGCAGTACACCGCGCCCGCCCGCGACTTCGCCCGCCTGCTCGGCGCCGGCGGCCACACCCTGGTGTGGGGCGGCTCGGAGTCCGGGCTGATGAAGGTCGTCGCCGACGGCGTACGGCAGGCCGGCGGCCGGCTGGTCGGCGTCTCCGTGGAGTTCCTGCGCGCCAAGGCGCGCGCCGACGCCGACGAGATGGTGATCGCACCGGACCTCGCCGCCCGCAAGGCCGAACTGCTGCGCCGCAGCGACGCGATCGTCATCATGGTCGGCGGCACCGGCACCCTCGACGAGGCGACCGAGATCCTGGAGCTGAAGAAGCACGGCCTGCACGCCAAACCGGTGGTCCTGCTCAACAGCGGCGGTTTCTACGACGGACTGGCCGCCCAGCTGCGCAGGATGGAGTCCGAGGGCTTCCTGCCCCTGCCGCTCGCCGAGCTGGTGCACATCTCCGACCACGGCGCCGACGCGCTGGCCTACCTCCAGGAGCACGCGTGAGCGTCCATCTCGTCACCGGCGCCGGCTCGGGCATCGGGGCCGTCGTCGCCCGCCGGCTGCTGGACCGCGGCGACGAACTGTGGCTGCTGGCCCGCGACGCCGGCCGGGCCCGGCAGCTCGCCGAGGAGTTCGGCGGCGCGCACACCGTCGTCGGCGACCTCGCCGTACCGGGCCGGCTGTCCTGGGCGCTGGAGAAGCAGGCGCTGCCGGACCGGCTGGACTCGCTGCTGCACATCGCCGGCACCGTGGACCTCGGGCCGGTCGGCGAGATCACCCCGAAGCTGTGGGAGCACACCCTCGCGGTCAACCTCACCGGCCCCGCCGAACTGACCCGGCTGCTCCTGCCCCAACTGCGGCTGTCCCACGGCACCGTGGTCTTCGTCAACTCCGGCGCGGGCCTCCAGGCGCACGCCGAGTGGAGCGCGTACGCCGCGAGCAAGCACGGCCTGAAGGCCCTCGCGGACTCGCTGCGCGCCGAGGAGCACGCCGCCGGTGTGCGCGTCACCACCGTGTACCCCGGGCGGACCGCCACCCCCATGCAGCAGAAGGTCCACCAGCAGGAGGGCAAGCCCTACGACCCGGCGCGCTTCATCGACCCCGGGTCCGTCGCGACCGCCCTGCTGACCGCCCTCGACCTGCCGCGGGACGCCACGATCCCCGACCTCACGGTCCGCCCCGCGCGGTAGTCCCGGCGCGGGGCGCCGCGGCCGAACCTCTACGCTGCCACCGTGAGCACCGAGACCAGTGAACGTTTCACCCTGCCCGAGGGCGCCGCGACGGGCGTCGGGTCGATGCCCGGGGGAGACGCGCGAGAAGCCGCCCGGGTGGCCACGGAGGCCGTCGGCGCCCTGCCCTACCTGCCCGAGCTGCCGGCCCGCGGCCCGGGCGCGGACATGATCGGCCGCACCCTGGGACTGCTGGTCGACCTGTACGCGCGGGTGGAGCCCAGCGGCTGGCGCTTCGGCGACCGGCCCGGGCGCGACACCAAGCGCGCCCGGGCGTGGCTGGGGGAGGACCTGGACGCGCTGGAGGAGTTCACGCAAGGCCACCAGGGCCCGCTCAAGATCCAGGCGGTGGGCCCCTGGACGCTCGCCGCCGCCGTCGAACTGCACGGCGGGGAGGCCGCGCTGCGCGACCCCGGCGCCGTCCGCGACCTGACCGCCTCCCTCGCGGAGGGCCTCACCGCGCACCTCGCCGACGTCCGCCGCCGGGTGCCCGGCGCCCGCCTGCTGCTGCAACTCGACGAACCCGGCCTCACCGCGGTGCTGCGCGGCCAGGTCAGGACCGCCAGCGGCTACCGCACCCACCGCGCGGTGGACCGCGCCGTCGTCGAGGGCGCGCTGCGCGACCTGGCCGGCGCCGCACGGGCCGCGGGCGCCGCTGTCAGCGTCCACTCCTGCGCCCCCGACGTGCCGTTCGCGCTGCTGCGCCGCGCCGGGGTCGACGGCATCTCCTTCGACTTCGATCTGCTCACCGAACGTGACTGGGACGCCTTCGGGGAGGCCGCGGAGGCCGGCCTCGCGCTCTTCGCCGGTGTCGTGCCCGGCACGGACGCCCCGTTGTCAGACCCAGCCGGTAGCGTCAGTGGTGTTCGGGCGCTGTGGCGCAGGTTGGGACTGGCACCGGGGGCGTTGGGCGCCGCCGTGGCCCTCACCCCGTCCTGCGGTCTGGCGGGGGCCTCACCGGCCTATGCCCGTGCCGCGCTCGTGCACTGCGCGAAGGCGGCACGCTCGCTCGTCGACAACCCAGAGTGACGCCGGAGTGCGGCCGCTTGCGGCCCGATTGGTAGGAGGGACACGGACGTGGCAGCCGAGCAGGAGGCCGGCCGGGCGGACATCCCCGCCGAGGCCCGTGAGGAGCACGCGCGCCTGGCCGAGCAGGTCGAGGAGCACCGCTTCCGCTACTACGTGAACGACGCACCGGTGGTCAGCGACGCCGAGTTCGACCGGCTGCTGCGCCGCCTGGAGGCGGTCGAGGAGCAGCACCCGGCCCTGCGCACCCCCGACTCGCCCACCCAGAAGGTCGCCGGCGCGTACGAAACGGAGTTCACCTCCGTCCAGCACCGCGAGCGCCTGCTCTCGCTGGACAACGCCTTCACCGACGAGGAACTGGCCACCTGGGCCGACCGCGTCGCCGCCGAACTCGGCCCGCCGGACAACACCCGCAGTCCGTACCACTTCCTGTGCGAGCTGAAGGTCGACGGCCTCGCGGTCAACCTCACGTACGAGCACGGCCGGCTGACCCGCGCCGCCACCCGCGGCGACGGCCGCACCGGCGAGGACATCACGCCGAACGTGCGCACCATCTCCGACATCCCCGACCGGCTGGCCGGCGAGCGGGTGCCCGAACTGGTCGAGATCCGCGGCGAGGTCTACTTCCCCGGCGAGAAGTTCGAGGAGCTGAACGCGCGGCTGGTCGAGGGCGGCGACAAGCCGTTCGCCAACCCGCGCAACGCCGCGGCCGGCTCGCTGCGCCAGAAGGACCCCCGGATCACCGCCACCCGCCCGCTGCGCATGGTGGTGCACGGCATCGGCGCCCGCGAGGGCTTCGCCATCGACTGCCAGTCGCAGGCGTACGAACTGCTGCACGAGTGGGGCCTGCCCACCGCCCGCCACAACAAGGTGGTCGGCTCGCTCGCCGCCGTTCGCGAGTTCATCGCGTACTACGGCGAGCACCGCCACGACGTCGAGCACGAGATCGACGGCGTCGTCGTCAAGGTCGACGAGATCCCGCTCCAGGGCCGGCTCGGCTCCACCTCCCGCGCCCCGCGCTGGGCGATCGCCTGGAAGTACGCCCCGGAGGAGGTCAACACCAAGCTCGTGGACATCCGGGTCGGCGTCGGCCGCACCGGCCGGGTCACGCCGTACGCGGTGGTCGAGCCGGTGACGGTGGCCGGCTCCGAGGTCGAGTTCGCCACCCTGCACAACCAGGAGGTGGTGAAGAAGAAGGGCGTCCTGATCGGCGACACCGTGGTGCTGCGCAAGGCGGGCGACGTGATCCCGGAGATCCTCGGCCCGGTCGCCGACCTGCGGGACGGCAGCGAGCGGGAGTTCGTGATGCCCGCCGAGTGCCCCGAGTGCGGCACCGCCCTCCAGCCGATGAAGGAGGGCGACATCGACCTGCGCTGCCCCAACGCGCGGCGCTGCCCCGCCCAGTTGCGCGAGCGGATCTTCTACCTCGCCGGCCGCCGCTGCCTGGACATCGAAGCGCTGGGGTACGTCGCGGCGACCGCGCTCACCCAGCCGCTCGCCCCCGACCAGCCGCCGCTGGCCGACGAGGGCGACCTGTTCGACCTCGCCATCGAGCGGCTGCTGCCGATCCGCTCCTACGTCCTGGACCAGGACACCGGCCTGCCCAAGCGCGACCCGGAGACCGGCGAGGAGAAGGTGGTCACCTTCTTCGCCAACCAGAAGGGCGAGCCGAAGAAGAACGCGCTGTCCATGCTGGAGAACATCGCCGCGGCCAAGGAGCGCCCGCTCGCCCGGGTGCTCACCGGGCTGTCCATCCGGCACGTCGGGCCGGTGGCCGCCGAGGCGCTCGCCCGCGAGTTCCGCGACCTGGACCGGATCAAGGACGCCGAGGAGGCCGAGCTCGCCGCGGTCGACGGGGTCGGGCCGACCATCGCCGCCTCGCTCAAGCAGTGGTTCTCCGTGGACTGGCACCTGGAGATCATCGAGAAGTGGCGCGCCGCCGGGGTGACCTTCACCGAGGAGGGCTCCGACGAGGGCCCGCGTCCGCTGGAGGGGCTGACCGTGGTGGTGACCGGCACCCTCACCGGCCACACCCGCGACGGCGCGAAGGAGGCGCTGGCCGGCCGCGGCGCCAAGGTCACCGGTTCGGTCTCCAAGAAGACGCACTTCGTGGTGGTCGGCGACAACCCCGGGTCGAAGTACGACAAGGCGGTCCAGCTGAAGGTCCCGATCCTGGACGAGGACGGATTCGGGGTGCTCCTGGAGCAGGGCGCCGACGCCGCCCGCGCGGTGGCGGTCAACCCGCCGGAGCCGGAGCCGGAGTCAAAACCGGAGCCGGACCAGGAGCCCGAGCCGCAGTCCGAAGCGGAATCCGACGCCGCATCAGACTGACCTGGAGCCACATGTCACCCGATCGGCCCCTGTCGGACAGGTGAGTTCGAGCGCGTGCGTTCCGGGGCGCGCGGAAGCATTGACCGCCGATCGGTGCCCGCGACGGCACGCCGCGGCCTACTGTTGAGGAGCGCCCCGTCGGGCAGCGGGATCGCGGCGGCCCATCCGGCCGCCCCGCGTCCGTCCCGGCACCCGCGCACCTGCTTGCTTCACGGGCTGTGAGAGGGACACGGGTATGGAACCCACGGAGAGCGCCGGAGCGGCACGGCTGCCCCGGAGCAGCGCGGCCGCACCGGTCCTCCCCACGAGCCCGGCCCCGATCGTGCGCTGGGCCGTGCTCGTCGGGGCGGCCGCCGTGCTCGCCGCCGGGGTCGGGCGGCTGCTGGACGAAGGCGACGCACTCTTCCCCGGCGGCCGGATCGGCTGGGCGCTGGCGGTCCTGACGGGGATCATCGTCGGCCATCTGGTCGCGATGGGGCGCGACCGCTGGTGGGGCGGCACCGGTTCCGGTGCCGCCCTCGTGCTTGCGGTGCTGCTGCTCTTCGGCTGGGTGCCCGCGGTGCTGGTCAGCCTCGCGGTGGTGGTGCTGGTCGGCGCCGCCCGCCGGCACCGCTGGTGGCAGGCCGGACTGCACGGCGCGATCGACATCCTCGGCATCGGCGCGGGCGCGCTCAGCCTCGACCTGTTCGGCATCCACCCCTCCGTGGCCCGGCCCTGGAGCACCTCCGGCTGGGACTGGTCGGCGCTGCCCGCCGTCATCGTCACCGCCCTGGCCTACCTCACCGCGACCAGGGTCCTGCTGTGGGCCGCGTTCGCACCGCGCGGCGGCCTGCCCACGGTGGCCAGGACCGCCCTGGTCCGGCAGGGGCTGGTCGGCGCCGCCCTGCTCGGCATCTCCCCGCTGATCCTCGTCGTCGCCTGCGACCAGCCGGCGCTGCTGCCGCTGTTCGCGGTGCCGCTGATCGCCCTGGACTCCACGCTGTGGATCGTGCACGCCCGGGCCGAGGAGCAGCTGCGCGACCCGCTCACCGGGCTGCCCAACCGGCAGTGGCTGCTGGAGCGCACCTGGTCCGCGATCGACACCGCGCGCGGCGCGGGCGGCGGCCCCGGTGAGAGCACGCCCGCGAGTTGGGGCCGGGTCGGGCTGATCCTGATCGACCTGGACAAGTTCCGCTCGGTCAACGACACCCTCGGGCACCTCGCCGGCGACCGGCTGCTGCTCCAGGTCGCCGACCGGCTGCGGCTGGCCCTGCCGCGCGGCGCGGAGGCGGCCCGGCTGGGCGGCGACGAGTTCGCGGTGCTGCTGCCGGCCTGCGACTCCGCCACCCGCGCCCAGCGGATCGCCCGCACCCTGGTCGCCGCGCTCGGCTCACCGCTCAACCTCGACGGGCTGACGCTGGTGCTGGAGGCCAGCGCCGGGGTGAGCATCTTCCCCGAGCACGCCTCCGACGCGGAGGGCCTGCTGCGCCGCGCCGACGTGGCGATGTACCAGGCCAAGCGGGACCGCAGCGGCGCGGAGGTCTACGAGGCCACGCGCGACGCCAACACCCCCGACCGCCTCGGCCTGCTCGGCGACCTGCGGCGGGCACTGGACGCCGGGGACGTCGAACTCCACTACCAGCCGAAGGTGCGGTTCGACGGCCAGGTGGCCGGGCTCGAGGCGCTCGTGCGCTGGGAGCACCGCGAGCGGGGCCGGGTCAACCCGGAGGAGTTCATCGCGATGGCGGAGACCTCCGGGCTGATGCCGCAGCTCACCGAGTACGTCCTGGACACCGCGCTCGCCCAGATCGCCCGTTGGCGGGCCATGGGGCTCGACGTCCCCGTCGCCGTCAACGTCTCGCCCCGCGACGTCCACAGCCCGGGGTTCGCCGGGGCCGTCGCCGCGCGGCTGTCCCGCCACCAGGTGCCGCCCGGCTCCCTCCAGCTGGAGATCACCGAGCACGTCCTGCTGGAGGACCCGCAGCGCGCCGCCGACACGCTCAACGGGCTCACCGGGCACGGCGTGAAGATGTCCCTCGACGACTTCGGCACCGGCTACTCCTCCCTGGTCCACCTGCGGCGGCTGCCGGTCAGCGAACTGAAGATCGACCGCTCCTTCGTGGCCCGGCTCATCGCCGACGCCGAGGACGCGGAGATCGTGCGCTGCACCATCGACCTCGCGCACTCGCTCGGGCTCATGGTCGTCGCCGAGGGCGTCGAGGACGACGAGACCTGGGAACGCCTGCGGGACCTGCGGTGCGACGCCGTGCAGGGGTGGCTGGTGGCCGCCGCCATGCCCGAGCAGGAGGCCACGCAGTGGCTGCGGGCCCGCGGCGAGCGCGGCTGGCAGCGCCCGGCCGCCGCCCTCCCCGCCAAACACGCGTAGCGGGCGCCCTCGCGGAAGAGGGCAACAAGGGGGCGCGGGGAACTGCGCGACCAGCCCTCCACCGGCCGGTGGTCCGGCGACTCGCCGCGGGGGCTGGGCCTGCGGGCCCGGCGCGGCGCCGTACCGGCCGAGCGCGCAGTTCCCCGCGCCCCTTGTTGCTTGCCGCCGCCCGCGCAGGGCACCCGCGCCCGGCGGGGATATCGGTTCGGGTCGGCCGCAGGGGCACCGTAGGATTGGGGGTCCATCGACATCTCACCCCGCAGAGGACCGCTGCATGCCTGGCATCACGCCCGAGGAGGTCGCCCACCTCGGGCGGCTCGCGCGGATGGAGCTGTCACGCGAAGAGTTGGACCACTTCGCCGGACAGCTCGACGACATCATCGGCGCCGTAGCCCGCGTCTCGGAGGTGGCCGGCGAGGACGTGCCGCCGACCTCCCACCCGCTGCCCCTGACCAACGTGATGCGTCCGGACACCGTCCGGCCGTCGCTGACCGCGCAGCAGGCGCTGTCGGGCGCGCCCGCGCAGGAGCAGCAGCGCTTCAAGGTCCCGCAGATCCTGGGGGAGGACTGACGTCGTGACGGACATCATCAGGCTCACCGCCGCCGAGACGGCGCAGAAGATCGCGTCCGGCGAGCTGACCGCGGTCGAGGTGACCGAGGCGCACCTGGCCCGGATCGAGGCCGTGGACGAGAAGGTCCACGCCTACCTGCACGTGGACCGGGAGGGCGCGCTCGCCCAGGCCCGCGCGGTGGACGCCAAGCGCGCCGCGGGGGAGGCGCTGGGCCCGCTCGCCGGGGTGCCGCTCGCGCTGAAGGACATCTTCACCACCGAGGGCGTGCCGACCACCGTCGGCTCGAAGATCCTCGAGGGCTGGCTGCCGCCCTACGACGCGACGGTCACCCGGAAGCTGAAGGACGCCGACGTGGTGATCCTCGGCAAGACCAACATGGACGAGTTCGCGATGGGCTCCTCCACCGAGAACAGCGCGTACGGCCCGACCGGCAACCCGTGGGACCTCACCCGCATCCCGGGCGGCTCGGGCGGCGGCTCGGCCGCGGCGCTCGCCTCGTACCAGGCGCCGCTGGCGATCGGCACCGACACCGGCGGCTCGATCCGGCAGCCGGCCGCGGTCACCGCCACCGTCGGCGTCAAGCCGACCTACGGCGGGGTCTCCCGCTACGGCATGGTCGCGTTCTCCTCCTCGCTCGACCAGGGCGGCCCGTGCGCGCGCACCGTGCTGGACGCGGCGCTGCTGCACGAGGTGATCGCCGGCCACGACCCGCTCGACTCCACCTCCGTGGACGTGCCCGTGCCGCCGGTGGTCGAGGCCGCCCGCAACGGCGACGTCAAGGGCCTGCGGATCGGCGTCATCCAGGAGTTCGGCGGCGAGGGCTACCAGGCCGGCGTGGTCCAGCGGTTCGAGGAGTCCGTCGAGCTGCTGCGCGAGCTGGGCGCGGAGATCGTCGAGCTGTCCTGCCCGTCGTTCACCTACGCGCTGGCGGCGTACTACCTGATCGCGCCGTCGGAGTGCTCCAGCAACCTGGCCCGCTTCGACGCGATGCGCTACGGGCTGCGGGTCGGCGACGACGGCACCCGGTCCGCGGAGGAGGTCACCGCGCTCACCCGCGAGGCCGGCTTCGGCCCCGAGGTCAAGCGCCGCGTCATCCTCGGCACCTATGCGCTCAGCTCCGGCTACTACGACGCCTACTACGGCTCGGCGCAGAAGGTCCGCACCCTGATCACCCGAGACTTCGAGCGCGCCTTCGAGCAGGTGGACGTCATCGTCTCGCCCACCACGCCCACCACGGCGTTCCCGATCGGCGAGCGCGCCGACGACCCGCTGGCGATGTACCTCGCCGACCTGTGCACCATCCCGGTCAACCTGGCCGGCAACGCGGCGATGTCGCTGCCGTGCGGTCTCGCGCCGGAGGATGGTCTCCCGGTGGGCCTTCAGATCATCGCGCCCGCGCTCAAGGACGACCGGCTCTACCGGGTCGGCGCCGCCGTAGAGGCCGCCTTCGTGTCGAAGTGGGGCCACCCGCTACTTGAGGAGGCACCGCAGCTGTGAGCACCCAGACGAAGTCCGCGGCGAAGAGCACCGGCAAGGCCACCGGTCCGGCGGACCAGGACAAGAGCGGCAAGAGCAAGAAGGGCACCTACCTGTCCATCGGCACCTCGCTGTTCAGCGCCTTCTCCGCGGTGAAGAAGGTCCGCGCCGCGCGCGCCGAGGAGGACAACCTCCAGCTGCTCGACGCGGTGCTGCGCGCCGCCGCGGTGACCACCGGCATCGTGCTGCTCGTCCGCGAGCTGCGCCGGCTCGGCGACGACGACGTCCTCGCGGGCTGAGCGACCGACGGACTGACGGAAGAAGAGGTACAGGGAACAGTGACCGTCACGGACCTGCTGTCCTACGAGGACGCGCTCGCGTCGTACGACCCGGTGATGGGCCTGGAGGTCCACGTCGAGCTGGGTACGCGGACGAAGATGTTCTGCGGCTGCTCCACCGAACTGGGCGCCGAGCCCAACTCGCAGGTCTGCCCGACCTGTCTGGGCCTGCCCGGCGCGCTGCCGGTGGTCAACGAGATCGGCGTCGAGTCGGCCGTCAAGATCGGCCTGGCGCTCAACTGCGAGATCGCCGAGTGGTGCCGGTTCGCCCGGAAGAACTACTTCTACCCGGACATGCCGAAGAACTTCCAGACCTCGCAGTACGACGAGCCGATCGCCTTCAACGGCTACCTGGACGTCCAGCTGGAGGACGGCGAGGTCTTCCGGGTGCTCATCGAGCGCGCCCACATGGAGGAGGACACCGGCAAGTCCACCCACATCGGCGGCGCGACCGGCCGTATCCACGGCGCCTCGCACTCGCTGCTGGACTACAACCGGGCCGGCATCCCGCTGATCGAGATCGTCACCAAGCCGATCGAGGGCGCCGGTGCCCGCGCGCCCGAGGTGGCCCGCGCCTACGTCGCCGAGCTGCGCGAGCTGATCAAGGCGCTGGGCGTGTCCGAGGCCCGGATGGAAATGGGCCAGATGCGCTGCGACGTCAACCTGAGCCTGCGTCCGCACGGCCGGGAGAAGTTCGGCACCCGCAGCGAGACGAAGAACGTCAACTCGCTGCGCAGCGTGGAGCGGGCGGCCCGCTTCGAGATCCAGCGGCACGCCGCGGTGCTCTCCGCGGGCGGCACCATCGTGCAGGAGACCCGGCACTTCCACGAGGAGGACGGCTCCACCACCTCCGGCCGGATCAAGGAGGAGGCGGAGGACTACCGCTACTTCCCCGAGCCCGACCTGGTGCCGGTCGCCCCGGCCCGGGAGTGGGTCGAGGAGCTGCGGGCCGGACTGCCCGAACTGCCGCTGGCCCGCCGCAAGCGGCTCAAGCAGGAGTGGGGCATCTCCGACTTCGAGATGCAGTCCGCGCTCAACGCCGGCGCGATCGACCTGATCACGGCCACCATCGACGAGGGCGCGGACGCGGCCGCCGCCCGCAAGTGGTGGATGGGCGAGCTGGCCCGGCACGCCAACGAGACCGGTGCGGAGCTGGCCGGGCTGGCCATCACCCCCGCGCAGGTGGCCCGGGTCGCCGCGCTGGTGGCGGCCGGCGACCTCAACGACAAGCTGGCCCGCCAGGTCATCGAGGGCGTGCTCGCCGGCGAGGGCGACCCGGACCAGGTGGTCGACAAGCGCGGCCTGAAGGTCGTCTCGGACGACGGCGCGCTCGGCGCGGCCGTGGACCAGGCCATCGCGGACAACGCGGCGGTCGCCGAGAAGATCCGCGGCGGCAACCTGGCGGCGGCCGGCGCGCTGATCGGCGCGGTCATGAAGCTGACCCGCGGCCAGGCGGACGCCAAGCGGGTGCGCGAACTGGTGCTGGAGAAGCTCCAGGGCTGACCCGCGGTCCGCGTGCGCACATCGGGCACGCACCTGAAGGAGGCGACACCCCGGCCGGGGTGCCGCCTCCTTCGTGCTGCCAACGGGGTGCGGCCGCCTTCGCCTGCCACCGGAACTCTTTATCCGTTTCGGACACTTGTGAGGAGAAGCACGAAAGACGCAAAAAACCGTTATCTGCTGGCAGAGTAGGCGGAACGTGTCGCCACGGAACCCACCCGGCGTACCGACCAACCGCACCCGCAAGGGGACAGCAGCCCATGGCCGTACTCGCTCGGTGGTGTTTCCGCCGCCGCCTCCTCGTGGTGCTGCTGTGGCTGACCGCGCTGCTCGGGCTCACCGCGGCCGCTGCCGTCGCCGGCTCCACGTACTCCCAGAAGTACGAAGCGCCGAACACCGAGTCCGGCCGGGCCGCGCAACTGCTGCGCACCGCCTTCCCCGCGCAGGCCGGCGACTCCGACACGATCGTGTGGCACACCGGGCACGGCACCGTCCGCGCCGCCGCCGTCGAGCAGACCATGACAAGGGTGCTCGACCAGGCCCGCACCCTGCCCGGCGTCACGTCCGTGACCAGCCCCTACAGCGCCGCGGGCGGCACCCAGATCAGCGCCGACGGGCACACCGCCTACGCCGCCGTGGGCTACGGCAAGGACGCCGACGGGGTCAGCCGCGCCCAGGCCCAGGCCCTGGTCGACACCGCCAAGTCCGGACAGCGGGCCGGCCTGGAGGTCGAGCTCGGCGGCGAGGCGGTCGGCACCACCGAGGCGGCCAGCGCCCACCTCAGCGAGGCGGTCGGGGTGGCGGTGGCCGCGGTGGTGCTGCTGGTCGCCTTCGGGTCGTTCGCCGCGATGCTGCTGCCGATCGCCACCGCGCTGATCGGCTGCGGCACCGCCTACATGGCCACGGTCCTGCTCGGGCACGCCATGACCGTCGCCGACTTCGCCCCCATGCTCGGCATGCTGATCGGGCTCGGCGTCGGCATCGACTACGCGCTGTTCATCGTCACCCGGCACCGCAAGGGCCTCAAACGCGGTCTGCCGGTGGCCCGTGCCGCCGAGGAGGCGGTGGCCACCACCGGCAAGGCGGTGGTCTTCGCCGGCGGCACCGTGTGCGTGGCGGTGCTCGGGATGCTGCTGCTGCGGCTGGACTTCCTGGACGGCGTCGCCGTCGCCGCCTCGCTGACGGTGCTGCTCACGGTGGCCGCGTCGGTGACGCTGCTGCCCGCGCTGCTCGGCGTCATAGGGCACCGCGCGCTCAGCCGGCGGGAGCGGCGGGTGCTGGCGCACGGCGGCGGCTGCCCGGCGGCGCAGCACCGCCGGGCCGAACGCCATCCGGGCTGCCGCGGCGCCGACAGCCCGGCGGCCCCGCCCACCGGCGCCGCCGCCCGCTGGTCCGGTTTCGTCTCCCGCCACCCCCGGCTGCTCGGCGCGTTCGCCGCCGCCGCCATGGTGGTGCTCGCCCTGCCCGCGTTCTCGCTGCACCTGGGCACCTCCGACCAGGGCAACGACCCCTCGACCTCGACCACCCGCAAGGCGTACGACCTGCTCGCCGAGGGCTTCGGACCCGGCAGCAACGGCCCGCTGACGCTGGTGGCCACCACCGGCAGCGCGGGCGGGCTGGTCGCCCTGGAACACCTGCCGGACACCCTGCGCCACACCCCGGGCGTCGCGTCGGTCTCCGGCCCCGACCTCGATGACGCCGGCAGCACCGGCGTCATCACGGTGGTGCCCACCACCTCCCCGCAGTCCACCGCCACCTCCCGCCTCGTCGGCGAACTGCGCCACCAGGTCCTGCCATCGGCGGAGCGGGGCACCGACCTGGAGGTCGACGTCGGCGGCTCCACGGCCAGTTACGACGACTTCGCCGCCGTGGTGGTCGGGAAGCTGCCGCTGTTCGTCGGCTGCGTGGTGGGGCTCGGCTGCCTCCTGCTGCTGGTCGCCTTCCGCTCGGTGGGTGTCCCGGTCAAGGCGGCGCTGATGAACGTGGCCGCGGTCGCCTCGTCCTTCGGGGTGGTCACCGCGGTCTTCCAGTGGGGCTGGGGCAGCGAGTGGCTGGGCCTGGGCCGGGCCGGGCCGATCGAGCCCTTCCTGCCGGTGATCCTCGTCCCCGTGCTGTTCGGCCTGTCCATGGACTACCAGGTCTTCCTGGTCAGCCGGATGTACGAGGAGTGGCGGGAGACGGGTGACAACGGCCGGGCGGTACGGGTCGGACTCGCCGAGACCAGCCGTGTGATCAGCTCGGCGGCGGTCATCATGGTCGCGGTCTTCCTGGCGTTCGTGCTCAGCGGGGACCGGGTGATCGCGATGTTCGGCATCGGGCTGGCGTCGGCCGTCGCCCTCGACGCGTTCGTACTGCGTACGCTGCTGGTCCCGGCGCTGATGCACCTGCTCGGCCCGGCCAACTGGTGGCTGCCGGGTTGGTTGGACCGGAGGCTGCCGCGGCTGGACATCGAAGTGGTGCCGGGCGGCGGTGCGGACGCGAAGGTGCCCGCCCCGGTCGCGGTGCCGGCGCCCGCGGCGCCCGTCGCGGTGTCCGTCGTCCCGCCGCCTGTCCCGTCAGCCGGCCCGCCGCCTGTCCCGCCGCCCGCGCCGCCGCGCGTCACCGTGTAGCCGCCGGGGGCGGCCCGCCGCGACGGGCCCGATCGCGGTCAGGAGACGGTCAGTTCGAGCACCCGGTCGTCGCCGGAGCGGGCGGTGCCGCGGTCGTCGGTGTTGCTCGTGGTGAGCAGCAGCGTGTGGTCGTCGAGGGCGACGACGGTCCGCAGGCGGCCGTAGGTGCCGGTGAGGAACGCCTGCGGGGCGGCGGACGGCTTGGCGCCGGCCAGCGGGACCCGCCACAGCCGGCCGCCCTTGAGGGAGGCCGTCCAGACGCAGCCGGCCGCGTAGGCGACGCCGCTGGGGGAGGCGTCGGCGGGATGCCACTGCTCGACGGGGTCCACCAGCCCGGCCCGGTGGGCGGTGCCCTCGACCGTGGGCCAGCCGTAGTTGCCGCCGGGCTTGACCAGGTCCAGCTCGTCCCAGGTGTCCTGCCCGAACTCCGAGGCCCACAGCCGCCCCTGGCCGTCCCAGTCCAGGCCCTGGACGTTGCGGAAGCCGGTCGCGTAGACCAGCGAGCCGGACGTCGGGTTGTCGGCGGGGGTCCCGCCGTCGGGCGCCATCCGCAGGATCTTGCCGCCGAGCGAGGAGGCGTCCTGGGCGAGCGCGCGCCGGCCGGCGTCGCCGGTGCCCGCGTAGAGGTCGCCGTCGGGGCCGAACGCGATCCGGCCGCCGTCGTCCTGGGTGCCGGTCGGGATGCCCCGCAGCAGCGTGTCGGGCGCGCCCAGCTGCTCGCCCTTGGGCCGCGACGGGTCGTACAGGAAGCTCGCGACCCGGTTGTCGGACTCGGTGGAGAAGTAGGCGTAGACGAGGTGGTCGGAGCCGTAGTCCGGGGAGACCGCCAGGCCCAGCAGGCCGTTCTCGCCGCCCTTGGTGTGGGCGACCCCCGGCACGAGGCCGACCTCGCTCACCGCGTGCGTCGCGTGGTCGACCCGGGAGATCCGCCCGGTGTCGCGCGCGCCCACCAGCAGGCTGCCGTCGGGGAGCCGGGCCAGCCCCCACGGCGCGCTCAGCCCGGTCGCCATGGTGGCGGTGACCTTCGCACTTCCCTTGGCGGGCGGGGTGGACACCGGGGCGGAGGGGGCGGCGGACCCGGAGGGCGCGCCGCCGCCGGAGTGCGCGGTGCCGGACGCGGTGGGGGACATCGGGTGCGCCAGGTTCGGGGACGCGGCCGAGGAGCAGCCGCCGACCAGCACCGCGGCGAGCGCCGGCGCGAGCCACGCGGCGCGCCGCACCGGCGCGCGTACCGGCCCGCGTACGAGCCCGCGAGCGGTTTCGCGAGCGGGCCCGCCGGGCCTGCCGGGCCTGTTGAAGGGGCGGGCCAGGAGCCCTCGTACGGGCCCGCGCGCCGATCCGCCGTCCGCCACCGTCAGCTCCCGCAACCGTCGATCCACGCGCTCCACCAGTTCCGCCGGGCCCGCACCGCCGGGCCGCTCCAGCAGCCAAGCACACCACATCCCGCCGCGGCCCAGGGGCAGTTCGGGCCCGACGCGGTCGGCGTCACACCGCCCGGCCGGGCGCGGACGCGGGCCGGGCGGTCAGTCCCAGGAGCCCTGCGCGGGCGGCAGCGCGGCGATCTCCTCGAGGTCCGCGGCGGTCAGCGCGAGGTCGGCGGCCGCCGCGTTCTGTGCCGCCCGCTCGGCGGAGCGGGTGCCGGGCAGCGGGACCACCGACGGGCCCTGCGCGAGCACCCAGGCGAGCGCGACCTGCGCCGCGCTCGCCCGGTGCCGCGCGCCGACCCGGCGCAGCCCGGCCACGATCGGCTGGTTGGCGGCCATCATCTCGGCGGTGAACCGCGGGTGCCGGGCCCGCAGGTCCTCCGGCGCGAAGCCCTCGCCGGGGGTGAGGGTGCCGGTGAGGAAGCCGTTCCCGAGCGGCATCGCGGCCAGGAAGCCGATGCCGCGCGCGGCGCACCACGGCAGCAGCTCCGCCAGTGCCTCCGGCGCCCACACCGACAGCTCCGCCTGCACGCAGCCGACCGGGAAGACCTGCTGCACGCGGGCGAGATGACGGATCGTCTCGTCGTACCGGCCGCCGCCCGCCCGGCCGCCCCGGGTGCGGCGGCCGCGCGCGCCCACCGCGCTCAGGCCCAGCGCGCGCACCTTGCCGGCCGCGACCAGCTCCGCCATCGCCCCCCACGTCTCCTCGACCGGCACCTCCGGGTCGACCCGGTGCAGCTGGTAGAGGTCGATCGTGTCGGTCCGCAGCCGCCGCAGCGACGCGTCGCACGCCCTGCGCACGTAGGAGGGGCGGCCGTTGGCCACGAGGTGCTGCTCGCCGACGAGCAGCCCGCACTTGGTGGCGACGAACGCGTCCGCCCGGCGCTTCGCCAGCACCCGCCCCAGCAGCAGTTCGTTGGTGAACGGGCCGTACATGTCGGCGGTGTCCAGCAAGGTGGCGCCCGCGTCGAGTGCGGCGTGCACCACTCGCAGCGACTGCTCGATGCCGCTGCCGCGCCCGGCGGGGGCTGACACGCCGCGGTGCCGCGGGGGGCCGTAGCCCCAACTCATCGGCATGCAGCCGAGGCCGACCGCGCCCACGTCGAGCGCCGTGGCCCCGACCCTTCTGCGCTCCACCCGTCACAACCTCCTTGCGCCGCCCCACTGTGTCATAGCCTCCTGACCATGACCGACACCACCCGAAGCGACCGGACCGCGGCCCGCGGCACCTCCGGAGAGCGCCCCACCGTGTGGCTCTCGCTGCCGCCCGCGGACTTCGACGACCTGCCCGACGCCTTCGACTACGTCTTCTGGGACGGCGCCGACGAGTACCCCGCCGACCCCGCCGAGGCCGCCTTCTACGTCGTGCCGTACATGAGAGGGCCCGTGCTCGGCGCGCGCCCGCTGCCGCGGATGAGCCGGGTCCAGGTGGTGCAGACGCTCAGCGCGGGCGTCGACCACATCGCACCCCACCTCGGGCAGTTGCCGGCCGGCGTCCGGCTGTGCAACGCCCGCGGCGTGCACGAGGCCAGCACCGCGGAGCTGACCCTCGCGCTCATCCTGGCCTCGCTGCGCGGCATCCCGCGCTTCGTTCGCGGCCAGGACAACGAGAAGTGGTACGCCGGTTTCTACCCCGCGCTCGCCGACCGCCGGGTGCTGATCGTCGGTTACGGCTCGATCGGCTCGGCCGTCGAGGACCGGCTGACGCCCTTCGAGTGCACCGTCGACCGGGTCGCCCGCACCCGGCGGGACGCGCCGCGCGGGCCGGTCCACGCCATGGCCGAGCTGCCCGCGCTGCTGCCGTCCGCCGACGTCGTGGTGCTCACCACCCCGCTCACCGAGCAGACCCGGGGACTGGTCAACGCCCCGTTCCTGGCGGCGATGAAGGACAACGCGCTGCTGGTCAACGTCGCGCGCGGACCGGTGGTGGACACCAAGGCGCTGCTCGCCGAGACCGAGTCGGGGCGGCTCACGGCGGCGCTCGACGTCACCGACCCCGAGCCGCTGCCGGCCGGGCACCCGCTGTGGCACGCGCCGGGGGTGCTGGTCAGCCCGCACGTCGGCGGCAGCACCTCCGCCTTCCTGCCGCGCGCCAAGCGCCTGGTGCGCGCGCAGCTGGAGCGGTTCGCGGCCGGCCTGCCGCTGGAGAACGTGGTCGCCGGGAACTGAACGGCCCGCCGGGCGGCGCCACCTGGTCCGGGAATGCCGGCAACCCCCTGATGGTTACACACAGTAGGAAAGACCTATCCCAGAGTGACGAATCTGGTGTATCGTCGGCATTCGGGGGCACGTTGTGACCGAACGACCACGGGCGCGGCGCTGTGAACGACGACGAAGTGAGGGGGCGGGTGATGCAGGACCGACCGTGCGGACCGATCACGCGGCACCGGCGTACCGCGGCACAGCGGAGCGCGGCATGAGCACCGGGGGAGCCGTGCTCGCGGCGCCGCAGACCACCGCCGAGGCCGAGGGCCACGCCGCCGTCGGCCTGCTGCCCCAACTCCTGCTGGCCCTGGTCTGCGGCGGCTACACCACCGGCGCCTCACTCGGCTGGGGAAGCCACGAAATGGCCCTGGTCATGGGCGACTTCGGGCTCGCCGCGGCCGCGTCCGCCGCCTCGGTCTCCGCCCTGCTGTACGCCCGGCGCCAGGCCGGGCCGCACCGCCCGGCCTGGCTGCTGTTCGCCTGCTCCTCCGCGATGACCGCCCTGGGCAACGGCATCTGGGGATGGTACGAAGTGGTGCTGCGCCGTCCCGTGCCGCAGACCTCCGCCGCCGACTTCTGCTTCCTGATGTTCGCCCCGCCCGCGATCATCGGGCTGCTGGTGCTCGCCAAACGCCCGGTGACCAGGGCGGGTTGGGTCTGCCTGGCGCTGGACACCTGGCTGATCGGCGGCTCGCTGCTCACCTTGTCCTGGAGCCTGGCACTGGCCCGCACCGCCGCGATCGACGCTCCCAGCACCGCCCGGACAGCCCTGTCGCTGGCCTACCCGCTGCTGGACATCGTGCTGGTCAGCATGGTGCTCGCGCTGCACTTCCGGCGCGCCGGGGTCAACCGCGCCGCCGTCAACACCGCGATCGCCGCCCTGGCGCTCACCGTGCTGTGCGACGCGCTGTTCACCTCGCCGCTGCTGCGCGCGCACTACCGCTCCGGCCAGGTGCTCGACGCCGGCTGGTTCGCCGGCAGCCTGCTGCTGGCGTACGCGCCCTGGGTCGGCGCGCGGTTGTACGCCCACCCGCACCCCGCCCGCCGGGCCGGCGCCACCACCCGCAAGGTCGCCACCTCGCTGACCGCCCTCACGCCCTACCTGGCGGCAGCCGTCTGCACCCTCGGCATCCTGTACAACGTGATCACCGGCCAGACGTGCGACCGCGTCGTGCTGCTCACCGGCTGCACCGTGGTGCTGGCGCTCGTGGTCCGCCAGGGCATCATGCTCCTCGACAACATCGCCCTCACTCAGGAACTGGCCCACAAGGAGAACCACTTCCGCTCCCTGGTGCAGGGCTCCAGCGACGTCATCATGATCGCCGCGCCCACCGGCGTGCTGCGCTACGTCAGCCCCGCCGCCCAGGGCGTCTACGGCCGGGACCCGGAGGAGATGGTCGGCACCGAGCTGGCCGCCCACATCCACCCCGAGGACCTGGGCCGCGTCCTGCACGAGGTGCGCCGCTTCCTGGCCGCCCCGCCCGGCGAGGAGCCGGCCACCCGCATCGAGTGCCGCATCCGCGCCGACCGCCACGGCTGGCTCGACATCGAGTCCAGCGTCACCCGCTACCAGGGCGGCCTGATCTTCAACAGCCGCGACATCACCGAACGCGTGCGGCTCCAGGCCCAGTTGCAGCACAACGCGTCCCATGACCCGCTCACCGACCTGCCCAACCGCGCCCTGTTCCTGGAACGGCTCGGCCGCGCGGTCGGCGGCCGGCGGGCCGGGGACGCCAGGGCCGCCGTGCTCTATGTGGACCTCGACGGCTTCAAGGCGGTCAACGACACGGTCGGGCACCAGGCGGGCGACGACCTGCTGATCCAGGCCGCCCGCCGGCTGCGGGACACCCTGCGCTCCGGCGACGTGGCGGCCCGCCTCGGCGGCGACGAGTTCGCCGCGCTCATCTCGGGCCCGGAGGCGGCCCCCGCCGCCGCGCAGGCGTCCGGGTCTCCAGGGCACCCCACGCACCCGGCGCACCCGGCGCACCCCGAGGGGAGCGCCGACCACGCCGGGGCCGCCCCCGGCCACCTGCCCTGTCCCGCCCACCCCGGCGGGCACCCGGGCCACTGCGCGTACCTCGGGCACGGTTCGATCCCCGGGCCCCGCGCGGCCCCCGCCGAGCCACTGCCCGGCCCCGACCCGGCCGCGGGCCCCGGCCCCGGTACCGGCCCTGGCACCGGCGCAAGCACCGGCCCGGCTCCCGGCGCCGCTGCCCCCGGCCGGCCCGCCGCCACCGTCGAGGACCGCGTCCGCGACATCGCCGACCGGCTGCGCGCCGTCCTCTCCGAGCCCTATCGGGTGGACGGCATCGAGGTCCGGGTCGGCGCCAGCGTCGGTATCGCCTTCGCCGAGCCCGGCGCCGCCCCCGGCGACGTGATGCGCCACGCCGACCTCGCGATGTACCGCGCCAAACAGGCCGGCAAGGGCCGCGTGGAGCTGTACGCCCCGCGGCTGCAATCCGACGCCGTGCGGCGCAACGAACTGGCCGGGCGGGTGCGCAAAGCCCTCGACGACGGCGAGTTCACCCTGCTGCACCAGCCCGTCGTGGAACTGGTCGGCGGCCGGATCACCGGCGTCGAGGCCCGCCCCCGCTGGCGCACCCCGCAGGGCATACTCTCCACGCCCGCCGAGTTCCTGTACTCCGGTGACGGCGGCGAGCGCGCGTTAGGGACCGGGCGCCTGCTGGACCGCCTGCTCGACCAGGCCGTCGAACAGGCCGCGCTGCGCTACGGCGCCGGCCACCGCGTCCCGGTCACCGTACGGCTGTCCGCGGGCCGTCTGCTCCACCGCGACCAGCCGGCCACCGGCATCGAGCGGCTGCTCGCCCGCCACGAGCTGCCGCCCAGCGGCCTGGTCGTCGAGGTGACCGGGGGCGACCCCCGGATCGCCCCCGAGGAGCTGGAACGCCGGCTGACCGGCCTGCGCCGGCTCGGCGTGCGCATCGCGCTCGGCGGCTTCGCCGCCGGATACGGCGCGCTCGGCGCCCTGCGCACCCTCCCGGTGGACATGATCAAGCTCGACCGCGCCTTCACCGACGGCGTGGTCGAGTCCGGCCGGCTGCGCAAGATCACCGGCGGCCTGCTGGGCATCGCCGCCGACCTCGGCATCCGCGCCGTCGCCGACGGCATCGACCGCCCCGAGCAGCTCCAGGCGATGCACGAGATGGGCTGCGCCCAGGGCCTGGGCATGGCCTTCTCCGGCCCGCTCGACGAGCACCACCTGCGCGGCTCGCTGGCCCGCGGCGGCTACCCGGTATGCTCGAATAATGAGACGCCCGTCCCACCGGCTTGACACCAAAGCGGGGGCGGGAGGAGGGTCGGAGCCATGCGCACCCGAATTCTCGTACTTGGAAAGCGCGTCGGCTGACCGAGGCCCCTACGCCTCGCACCGCACCGGCGCGCTCCCCTCGCTTGCCTCACGGCACGGGGGGTTTTTTGTTGCCCGGCGGCAGCCCGTCGCCGCCGGCCACCGCAGTACCAGAGCAGCGACGCACCACCGCAAACCCTCATCTTCGAGAGAAGAGAACGCAGATGACCGAGCAGGCCACCGGGTCCCACCACCCGCAGCGGAGCCGCAGCGCGGCGCCCGCCGCCCCCGCGGAGCGCATGACTGGTGCACAGGCCCTCATCCGCTCCCTTGAGGCCGTAGGCGCCGACACCGTGTTCGGCATCCCGGGCGGCGCGATCCTGCCGGCGTACGACCCGCTGATGGACTCCGTGAAGGTCCGCCACGTGCTGGTCCGCCACGAGCAGGGCGCCGGCCACGCCGCCACCGGCTACGCCCAGGCCACCGGCAAGGTCGGCGTGTGCATGGCCACCTCGGGCCCGGGCGCCACCAACCTGGTCACCCCGATCGCCGACGCGCACATGGACTCCGTGCCGATCGTGGCCATCACCGGCCAGGTCGCCTCGAAGTCCATCGGCACCGACGCCTTCCAGGAAGCCGACATCTGCGGCATCACCCTGCCGATCACCAAGCACAACTTCCTGGTCACCGACCCGGCCGAGATCCCGCGCACCATCGCCGAGGCGTTCCACATCGCCGGCACCGGCCGCCCCGGCCCGGTCCTGGTGGACATCGCCAAGGACGCGCTGCAGAACGAGACCACCTTCAGCTGGCCGCCGCAGCAGGACCTGCCCGGCTACCGCCCGGTGACCAAGCCGCACGCCAAGCAGATCCGCGAGGCCGCCCGGCTGATCAACGAGGCCCGCCGCCCGGTGTTCTACGTCGGCGGCGGCGTGCTCAAGGCCCGCGCCACCGCGGAGCTGCGCATCCTCGCCGAGCTGACCGGCGCCCCGGTGACCACCACCTTGATGGCGCTCGGCGCGTTCCCCGACAGCCACCCCCAGCACGTCGGCATGCCCGGCATGCACGGCGACGTCTCCGCGGTCACCGCGCTCCAGAAGTCGGACCTGATCGTCGCGCTCGGCGCCCGCTTCGACGACCGCGTCACCGGCCGGCTGGACACCTTCGCGCCGAACGCGAAGGTCGTGCACGCCGACATCGACCCGGCCGAGATCTCCAAGAACCGGATCGCCGACGTGCCGATCGTCGGCGACGCCCGCGAGGTGCTCGCGGACCTGATCGTCGCCGTCCAGTCCGACCACGAGGCCGGCCACCGCGGCGACTACACCGACTGGTGGCGGCAGCTGTCCTTCTGGCGCAACACCTACCCGCTCGGCTACGAGACGCCCGGCGACGGCAGCCTCGCCCCGCAGCAGGTCATCGAGCGGATCGGGCAACTCGCCCCCGAGGGCACCCTGTTCGCCGCCGGCGTCGGCCAGCACCAGATGTGGGCCGCGCAGTTCATCAAGTACGAGCAGCCCGGCACCTGGTTCAACTCCGGCGGCGCCGGGACCATGGGCTACGCGGTGCCCGCCGCGATGGGCGCCAAGGCCGGCCGCCCGGAGCAGACCGTGTGGGCGATCGACGGCGACGGCTGCTTCCAGATGACCAACCAGGAACTGGTCACCTGCGCGCTGAACAACATCCCGATCAAGGTCGCCGTCATCAACAACGGCGCCCTGGGCATGGTCCGCCAGTGGCAGAACCTCTTCTACGGCGAGCGGTTCTCCAACACGGTGCTGCACGACGGCGCCGAGCACGTGCCCGGCTCCACCCAGGGCGTCGGCTCCATCCGCAACCACGGCACCCGGGTGCCGGACTTCGTGAAGCTCTCCGAGGCGATGGGCTGCGTCGGGCTGCGCTGCGAGTCGCCCGACGAGCTGGACGCGGTCATCGCCAAGGCGAACGAGATCAACGACCGCCCGGTGGTGGTGGACTTCATCGTGAACGAGGACGCCATGGTCTGGCCGATGGTCGCCGCCGGCACCTCCAACGACGAGATCATGGCCGCGCGCGACGTCCGCCCTGACTTCGGCGACAGCGAAAACGACTGAGCGAGCCGGGACGAGCGAAGGAAACCACTGACATGTCCAAGCACACCCTCTCCGTCCTGGTGGAGAACAAGCCCGGCGTCCTGGCCCGGATCACCGCGCTGTTCTCCCGCCGCGGCTTCAACATCGACTCCCTCGCGGTCGGCACCACCGAGCACCCCGAGATCTCCCGGATCACCATCGTGGTCAACGTGGTGGACCAACTGCCCCTCGAACAGGTCACCAAGCAGCTCAACAAGCTGGTCAACGTGCTGAAGATCGTCGAACTCGACCCGACGGCCGCGGTCGCCCGCGAACTCGTCCTGGTGAAGGTGCGGGCCGACAACGACACCCGCTCGCAGGTCGTGGAGATCGTGCAGCTCTTCCGCGCCAAGACCGTCGACGTCTCGCCGGAGGCCGTCACCATCGAAGCCACCGGCGGCGCCGACAAGTTGGAGGCCATGCTCAAGATGCTGGAGCCGTTCGGCATCAAGGAGCTGGTCCAGTCCGGCACCATCGCCATCGGCCGCGGCGCCCGCTCCATCACCGACCGGAGCCTGCGCGCGCTCGACCGCTCCGCGTGACGCGGCGGACGGCCCGGCGCGCGCGACCCGCGCGCGGGCCGATCCGCATGGCGAGACCCCGAAACCCCTTCCCGCCCACCGGCGTACGGTGGGCCGTACCAACCGAACCAAGGAGATACCCGAAGTGGCCGAGCTGTTCTACGACGACGACGCCGACCTGTCCATCATCCAGGGCCGCAAGGTCGCGGTCATCGGCTACGGCAGCCAGGGCCACGCCCACGCGCTGTCGCTGCGCGACTCCGGCGTCGATGTGCGCATCGGCCTGCACGAGGGCTCCAAGTCCAAGGCGCAGGCCGAGGAGCAGGGCCTGCGCGTGGTGACGGTCGCCGAGGCCGCGGCCGAGGCCGACGTCATCATGGTCCTGGTGCCGGACCCGATCCAGGCGCGCGTCTACGAGGAGTCCATCAAGGACAACCTCAAGGACGGCGACGCCCTCTTCTTCGGGCACGGCCTGAACATCCGCTACGGCTTCATCAAGCCGCCGGCCGGCGTCGACGTCTGCATGGTCGCCCCGAAGGGCCCGGGCCACCTGGTCCGCCGCCAGTACGAGGAAGGCCGCGGCGTGCCGTGCATCGTGGCCGTCGAGCAGGACGCGAGCGGCAACGGCTTCGCGCTGGCGCTCTCCTACGCCAAGGGCATCGGCGGCACCCGCGCCGGCGTCATCAAGACCACCTTCACCGAGGAGACCGAGACCGACCTCTTCGGCGAGCAGGCGGTGCTGTGCGGCGGCACCTCCGCGCTGGTCAAGGCGGGCTTCGAGACCCTGGTCGAGGCCGGCTACCAGCCGGAGATCGCGTACTTCGAGTGCCTGCACGAGCTGAAGCTCATCGTGGACCTGATGTACGAAGGCGGCCTGGAGAAGATGCGCTGGTCGGTCTCCGAGACCGCCGAGTGGGGCGACTACGTCACCGGCCCGCGGATCATCAACGAGAACACCAAGGCCGAGATGAAGAAGATCCTCGGCGAGATCCAGGACGGCACCTTCGCCAACAACTGGATCGCCGAGTACAACGCCGGCCTGCCGAAGTACAACGAGTACAAGAAGGCCGACGAGAACCACCTGCTGGAGACCACCGGCAAGAAGCTGCGCAAGCTGATGAGCTGGGTGGACGAGGAGGCGTAAGCCCCGCGGTCCGGGCCGTCCCGGACCGGCCCCCGCGCGCCTCGTTTCGTACACGACCCCGCCCCCGGCAGTGCCCCTGAACGGGGGATTCGGGGCGGGGTTTGTACGAAGCGACGCAACCCTTGAGGGTGATCCTTCCATTTCGGCGATGGCGCTGATCCACCCCGCCGATACACTCCCTTAACAAGCGCGTCAGGCTCACAGCGTCGTGCGTCTTCCACGCGGCATGCCATCCCCCGGATGGGTGGGCTTCTTCTTCGCCCACTACCCCGCCCTCCCAGGAGCGGCCCCACGGGACCGGCCGCCCCCGCAGGAACAAGTGAGGACCACGTGAGCCAGAAGCCTGTCGTACTCATCGCAGAAGAGCTGTCGCCGGCCACGGTCGACGCGCTCGGCCCGGACTTCGAGATCCGGCACTGCAACGGCGCGGACCGAGCCGAGCTGCTGTCCGCGATCGCCGACGTCGACGCCATCCTGATCCGCAGCGCCACCAAGGTGGACGCCGAAGCGGTCGCCGCCGCGGGCAAACTGCGGGTCGTCGCCCGCGCGGGCGTCGGCCTGGACAACGTCGACGTGGCCGCCGCCACCAAGGCCGGCGTCATGGTCGTGAACGCCCCGACCTCCAACATCGTCACCGCCGCCGAACTCGCCTGCGGGCTGATCATCGCCACCGCCCGGAACATCGCGCCCGCCAACGCGGCGCTGAAGGCCGGGGAGTGGAAGCGGAACAAGTACACCGGCGTCGAGCTGAGCGAGAAGACCCTCGGCGTGGTCGGCCTGGGCCGGATCGGCGTGCTGGTCACCCAGCGGATGTCGGCCTTCGGGATGAACGTCGTCGCCTACGACCCCTATGTGCAGCCCGCCCGCGCCGCCCAGATGGGTGTCCGGCTGCTCTCCCTGGACGAGCTGCTGGAGGTCTCCGACTTCATCACCGTCCACCTGCCGAAGACCCCCGAGACGCTGGGCCTGATCGGCGACGAGGCGCTGCACAAGGTCAAGCCGTCGGTGCGGATCGTCAACGCCGCGCGCGGCGGGATCGTCGACGAGGAGGCGCTCGCCGCGGCCCTCAAGGAGGGCCGGGTCGCCGGCGCCGGCCTGGACGTGTACGCCAAGGAGCCGTGCACCGACTCCCCGCTCTTCCAGTTCGACAACGTGGTGGCGACCCCGCACCTGGGCGCCTCCACCGACGAGGCGCAGGAGAAGGCGGGCATCGCGGTCGCGAAGTCGGTGCGGCTCGCGCTCGCCGGCGAACTGGTCCCGGACGCGGTCAACGTGCAGGGCGGCGTCATCGCCGAGGACGTCAAGCCCGGGCTGCCGCTCGCGGAGAAGCTGGGCCGGATCTTCACCGCGCTGGCCGGCGAGGTCGCCGCCCGCCTGGACGTCGAGGTCCGCGGCGAGATCACCCAGCACGACGTGAAGGTGCTCGAACTCAGCGCGCTCAAGGGCGTGTTCGAGGACGTGGTGGCCGAGACCGTGTCCTACGTCAACGCACCGCTGTTCGCGCAGGAGCGCGGGGTGGAGGTCCGCCTCACCACCAGCTCCGAGTCGCCCAACCACCGCAACCTCGTCACCGTGCGCGGCACCCTCGCCGACGGCACCGAGGTGTCGGTGTCCGGCACCCTGGCCGGCCCGAAGAACCTCCAGAAGATCGTCGCGGTCGGCGACGAGGACGTGGACCTGGCGCTCGCCGACCACATGGCGTTCCTGCGCTACACCGACCGCCCGGGCGTGGTCGGCACCGTCGGCCGCATCCTCGGCGAGGTCGGCGTCAACATCGCCGGTATGCAGGTCGCCCGCGCGGCCGCGGGCGGCGACGCGCTCGTCGCCCTCACCGTCGACTCCACCATCCCCGCCGGCGTCCTCACCGACATCGCCGACGAGATCGGCGCCACGTCCGCCCGCGCGGTCAACCTTACGGACTGATTCC
Source organism: Actinacidiphila sp. bgisy144 (assembly GCF_057708105.1). Classification (NCBI taxonomy): domain Bacteria; kingdom Bacillati; phylum Actinomycetota; class Actinomycetes; order Kitasatosporales; family Streptomycetaceae; genus Actinacidiphila; species Actinacidiphila sp. bgisy144. The sequence goes on from NZ_JBYIRM010000013.1 coordinate 47,474, forward strand.
GGACCGCGGTGGCGCGTAGGCTTGTCTTTATGACGTGACCAGAAAACACCGGTAGTACAAATCACTCGTTCGGGTGGTGGCGCCGGTGTTTTCTGGCGTTCATCTGATCAATGCCGACACGATCCCGTCCATGGGAGGACAGATGACTGCCGAAAAACTCCCGGACTGGGTTTTCCCCCCTCCGGGTGGCTTCACCGCGGACGACCTCGACCGCATCCCCGATCTCCCGCCGCACACCGAGCTGATCGACGGGAGCCTCATCTTCGTGAGTCCGCAGAAGAGTTTCCATGCGCTGGTCCTGGACCTGCTGGTCCACGCGCTGCGCGGTTTCGCGCCGAAGGACCTTCGGGTGCGCCGAGAAATGACCATCGTGCTTGACAAGACCAACCGGCCTGAGCCGGACCTGACGGTCCTGCACGAACGTGCGGTGCCGAACGCCGGACATGGTGAGACGAGCTACCGTGCCGAGGACGTGGTCCTCGCGGTGGAGGTGGTCTCGCCGGAGTCCGCCGACCGTGACCGTGAGCGCAAACCGCTGCTCTACGCACGTGCGGGAATTCCGCATTTCTGGCTGGTCGAGCGGACGGAAATCGGTCGCCCGGTGGTCCACACCTACGAGTTGGACCGGCTCGGCCACGCGTACGAGTTGACCGGCATCCACCACGACCGCCTCAAGGTCTCCGCCCCATACACCATCGACATCGACCTGACCGAGATCGACCGCATGTAGCGCTGTCCGACCGTGCCGCCACGTCCCGCTACAGGCGGGCGGCCTTCAGTGCCATGTGGAGCAGCAGGCGGGACTCGCCGTCGGCCAGGTCGAGTCCGGTGAGCTGCTCGATCCGGGACAGGCGGTAGTAGAGCGTCTGGCGGTGGATCGCCAGCGCGGTGGCGGTCCGCCCGGCCTGGCCCGCGTGGTCGAGGAACACCTCGGCGGTGTGGGCGAGTTCGCGGTGCGCGTCGGTGAGCAGGGAGGCGATCGCCGGGTCCGGCGACGCCTCGGCCGGCAGCGCGGTGAGCAGCCGGTACGGCCCGATCCCCGACCACTTGGCGACCGGCCCGAGCAGCGGCTGCGCCCGGGCCGCACGGGCGGACGCGGTCGCCTCCTGCCAGGCGCCGGGCAGCTCCGCCAGCGAGGTGCGCGCGTCGCTCACCCCCGCCACCGGCTCCTGCGCCCCGCCGGCCCCGTTCGCCTCACCCGGGCCGCCCGCCGCGACCGCGGCCAGCACCCGGGTCGCCGCCGTCCGCGCGGGTGCCAGCACCTGCGGCGAGCGCAGCCGCACCAGCACCGCCACCGCCGCCCAGCGCCCCCACCCCGGCACCCGGGCGATCGCCGCGGCGCCCGGCACGGTCCGCGCCCCGGGCAGGTCGTCGGCGCGGCCGGCCCAGCCCTCCGGCGGCGGCCCGGCCAGCCGCTTGCCGCCCCGCTCCGGCGGCCACACGCACACCAGCGCGTGCGGCTCGTCCGCGTCCGGCCCCAGCGCCTTGCGCAGCGCCTCCTCCGCGGTGTCCAGCGCGGCCCGGGTCGCCCCGGTGAGCAGCGCCCGCAGCGCCTGGCCGGCCTCGGCCCCGGCCGCGGACATCGCCGCGAGCCGGTCCCCGATCCGCACCGCGACCGCCATCGCCGCACCGAGCTGCCCGGGGGAGTGGTCGGCCTCGTCCAGCAGCCACACATAGCCGTAGACCACCCCGGCGTGCCGCACCGGCAGGCACAGCCGGCCGGTGAAGACCCCCGCGGACGGCGCCGCGGGGATGCGGACCGGGGCGGTGGCGCGGGCGATGCCGAACTGCTCGAACCAGGCGCGGACCTCCGCGGTGGAGCGCCGGGTCAGGATCGACCGGGTCCGCACCGGGTCGACCGCGGCCTCGTCGTCGCTGTCGTGCACACCGAACGCGATCAGCCGGAAGTCCCGGTCCTCCAGCGTCGCGGGCGCCCCGAGGAGCGCCGAGACCTCGTCCACCAGATCCTGGAAATCACCGTAGTCAGCGGCCACCCGTCCATTGTCCTCCACGGCCCTCATACATCTGTATGAGGGGTCGCACCCGGATGCGTGACAGGTGTCGATGGCCCACCGGGCGGGCCCGTACCTACATTCGCGGTGACGGCACGCGATCCGTGCCGCCGCTCCGGTGCGGCGGCCACCCCCGCCGCACCGGCAACCCGCCCATCCGCCCACCGGCCCCGCCCGGCGGTCCCACCGCCCCGGCCGCCCGCCATCCGCCAGGAGGCCCCAAGTGCTCGGTCCCGTGCTGCTCGCCGCGTCGCGCAGCGACCGGCTGCGCCGCGTCGTCGCCGCCGCCCCCGTCACCCGTCCGGTGGTGGACCGCTTCGTCGCGGGCGACGCGCTGCACCCCGCGATGGACACCGTCCACGCGCTGACCGCCGCCGGCCTGGAGGTCACCCTCGACCACCTCGGCGAGGACGTCACCGACCGCGCCACCGCCCGGCAGACCCGCGACGCCTACCTGCGGCTGCTGGAGACGCTGGCCACCGCCGACCTCGGCGGGCGCGCCGAGGTGTCGGTGAAGCTCTCCGCCTTCGGCCAGGCGCTGCCCGACGGCGGCCACGACATCGCGCTGGAGAACGTCCGCGCGGTCGCCGAGCTCGCCACCGCGACCGGCACCACCGTCACCCTCGACATGGAGGACCACACCACCGTCGACTCGACGCTGGCGGTCCTGCGCGAGCTGCGCCGCGAGCACCCGCGCACCGGCGCGGTCCTCCAGTCGTACCTCTTCCGGACCGAGGCCGACGCCAAGGAGCTGGCCACCGCCGGCTCCCGGGTCCGGCTGGTCAAGGGCGCCTACAAGGAGCCCGCGCACGTCGCCTACCAGGACCGCAAGTCCGTCGACCGCGCCTATGTGCGCGCGCTGCGCATCCTCTTCGAGGGCGAGGGCTACCCCATGGTCGGCTCGCACGACCCGCGCATGATCGCCATCGCCCAGGAACTCGCCGCCCGCAACGGGCGGGCCGCCGGGTCGTACGAGTTCCAGATGCTCTACGGCATCCGCACCGCCGAGCAGCGCCGGCTCGCGGCGGCCGGCGAGCGCATGCGCATCTACGTCCCCTACGGCGCAGACTGGTACGGGTACTTCATGCGCCGCCTCGCCGAGCGCCCGGCGAACCTCGCCTTCTTCCTGCGCTCCTTCGCCCCCAGCCGCTGAACCGTTCCGCCGAACCGTTCCGCCGAACCGATCCCACAAGGAGACACGCTCCATGGACGCTGTGACCCAGGTCCCCGCTCCGGTCAACGAGCCGGTGCACACCTACGCGCCCGGCAGCCCGGAACGCGCCCGGCTCGAGGCGAAGCTCAAGGAGCTGGCCGGCAACCCGATCGACCTGCCGCTGGTGATCGGCGGCACCGAGCGGATGGGGCGCGGCGAGCGGTTCGACGTGGTGCAGCCGCACCACCACGCGGCCCGGCTCGGCACCAGCGCCGCCGCCGACGCCCAGGACGCCCGGGACGCGGTGGACGCGGCGCTCGCCGCGGCCCCCGCCTGGCGCGCCACCTCCTTCGACGACCGCGCCGCGATCTTCCTGCGCGCCGCCGAACTGCTCTCCGGCCCCTGGCGCGAGACGCTCGTCGCCTCCACCATGCTCGGCCAGTCCAAGACGGTCCAGCAGGCCGAGATCGACAGCCCCTGCGAACTGGTCGACTTCTGGCGGTTCAACGTCCACTACGCCCGGCAGATCCTCGCCGAGCAGCCGGTGACGAACTCCCCCGGGGTGTGGAACCGCCTGGACCACCGCCCGCTGGAGGGCTTCGTCTACGCGATCACGCCGTTCAACTTCACCGCCATCGCCGGCAACCTGCCCACCGCGCCCGCGCTGATGGGCAACGTGGTGGTGTGGAAGCCGTCGCCGACCCAGACCCACTCGGCGCTGCTGGTGATGCGGCTGCTGAAGGAGGCCGGGCTGCCGGACGGCGTCATCAACCTCGTCACCGGGCGGGGCGAGGCAGTCTCGGAGGTGGCGCTCACCCATCCGGAGCTGGCCGGCATCCACTTCACCGGCTCGACCAGGACCTTCCAGTACCTGTGGCGGACGGTCGGCGAGAACATCGAGCGCTACCGCTCCTACCCGCGGATCGTCGGCGAGACCGGCGGCAAGGACTTCGTGGTCGCCCACCCGTCGGCGGACCCGGCGGTGCTGAAGACCGCGCTGACCCGCGGCTCCTTCGAGTACCAGGGCCAGAAGTGCTCGGCCTCCTCGCGCGCCTACCTGCCGCGCTCGCTGTGGGAGGGCGGCTTCAAGGAGGAGTTCGCCGCCGAGGTCGACGGCCTGGCCATGGGCGACGTCACCGACCTGAGCAACTTCCTGGGCGCGCTGATCGACGGCGCCGCGTTCGCCAAGAACAAGGCCGCGATCGAGCGCGCCAAGGCCGACCCGGCCGTCGAGGTGGTGGCCGGCGGCACGTACGACGACTCGGTCGGCTGGTTCGTCCGCCCGACGGTGCTTGTCGCCACCGACCCGGAGCACGAGATCTTCCGCGAGGAGTACTTCGGCCCGCTGCTGGCGGTGTACGTCTACGACGACAGCGACGAGGGGGCGTTCGACGCGATGCTCGACCAGATGGAGTCGGTCGCCTCCTACGCGCTGACCGGTTCGGTGATCGCCCGCGACCGGGCGGCCGTGGCCCACGTGATGGAGCGGCTGCGCTTCGCGGCGGGCAACTTCTACATCAACGACAAGTCGACCGGCGCCGTGGTCGGCCAGCAGCCGTTCGGCGGTGCGCGGGCCTCCGGCACCAACGACAAGGCGGGCTCCGCGCAGAACCTGCTGCGCTGGACGTCGACCCGCGCGATCAAGGAGGCGCTGGTCCCGCCGACGGACTACCGCTACCCGCACCAGGGCTGACCGCCCCCGCGCCACTGCCCCCGCCTCCCGGCCTCGGAGACGGGGGCAGCTCCCTGCCCGGCCCCTGCACGGCCTCCGTGCGGCCGAACGAACGGCCGGTCGTCTCAGATAGTAGGAAGTCCGAGTAAACCTGGGGACAGGGCGCGCGCTGTGTCCTAACTTTGAATGAGCCGAACGTTTCCCGCTCGACCGAGCGGACGGCGGATGCGAGCCAGGCGCCTCCAGGCGGGCCACCCCCGCGGCGCTGCTCTCCGCCCGCGTTCCTTGGCACGTCTCACCACCCGTCGGTACCACTCTTCAACGGAGTTGATTCCCATGGACGACGACGCCCGCCAGAACGCCCTGCGCGCCCTCCAGCGCTCCATGGACCGCCGCGACAACGGCGGCTCCACCGGCCACGAGCACTGAGCCGCGCGCATACCGCACGCGCCCAGAACGCACCGGAGATGCTGCGTCCGACATGCGGACGTGCTGTGTCATAGGTCAAGACGCGGAGTAGGGTGCCCCGCATGTCTCGCAGCATCAACCTCGCAGTGATCCCCGGCGACGGAATCGGTCAGGAAGTCGTCGCCGAAGGTCTCAAAGTCCTCGCCGCGGCGCTCCCGCAGGAAACCAAGCTGGAGACGAAGGAGTACGACTTCGGCGCCAAGCGGTACCACGCCACCGGTCAGACCCTCACCGACGCGGACCTGGCCGAGCTCAAGGCCCATGACGCGATCCTGCTCGGGGCGATCGGCGACCCGTCGGTGCCCTCCGGCGTCCTGGAGCGCGGCTTCCTGCTGAAGCTGCGGTTCGCCTTCGACCACTTCGTCAACCTCCGGCCCAGCAAGCTGTTCCCGGGCGTGGGCACCCCGCTCGCGGGCAGCCCGGACATCGACTTCGTGGTGGTCCGCGAAGGCACCGAGGGCCCCTACACCGGCAACGGCGGCGCGATCAGGACCGGCACCCCGGCCGAGGTCGCCACCGAGGTGAGCCTGAACACCGCCTACGGCATCGAGCGCGTGGTGCGCGACGCCTACGCCCGCGCCCAGGCCCGCCCGCGCAAGAAGCTCACCCTGGTGCACAAGAACAACGTGCTGGTGCACGCCGGCGGCCTGTGGACCCGGATCTTCGAGGCGGTCGGCAAGGAGTACCCCGAGGTCACCACCGACTACCTGCACGTCGACGCCACCATGATCTTCCTGGTGACGCAGCCCGAGCGGTTCGACGTGATCGTCACCGACAACCTCTTCGGCGACATCGTCACCGACCTCGCCGCGGCCGTCTCCGGCGGCATCGGTGTGGCCGCGAGCGGCAACATCAACCCCAGCGGCGAGTTCCCGTCGATGTTCGAGCCCGTGCACGGCTCGGCGCCCGACATCGCCGGCCAGTCCAAGGCCGACCCGACCGCGACCGTGCTGTCCGTCGCGCTGCTGCTGCGGCACCTCGGCTACGACGCGGAGGCCGACCGGATCGACGCCGCCGTCCACGCGGACCTCGCCGAGCGCGCCGGCCGCCCGGCCCGCTCCACGGTCGAGATCGGCGACGCGCTGGCCGCGCGGGTGGCCGGCTGACGCGGGAAGCCGGCCCACCCGAGGTACCACCCGGCCCCGTCGCTGCGATAATCGGTGACGGGGCCGCTTCCTGGCGGGAAAGTAGGACGTCCTAGCAGTACGGTCGAGGGCGTCAGCGACACGGTGAAGGAACAGAAGATGACGACGCCCACGATCGAGTTGAAGCCCTCCGCGCACCCGTTGCCCGCGGTGGAGCGCGAAGCGATCCTGTCCGACCCCGGCTTCGGGCGGTACTTCACCGACCACATGGTCACCATCAAGTGGACCGACGGCCGCGGCTGGCACGACGCCCAGCTGGTGCCGTACGCGCCGCTGTCGGTCGACCCGGCGAACATGACGCTGCACTACGCCCAGACGATCTTCGAGGGCCTCAAGGCGTACCGCCAGCCCGACGGCGGCGTGGCCACCTTCCGGCCCGAGGCCAACGCGCGGCGCTTCCAGAACTCCGCACGGCGGCTGGCGATGCCGGAGCTGCCGGTGGAGACCTTCGTCGAGGCGTGCGACGTGCTGGTCCGCCAGGACAAGGACTGGGTGCCCAGCCAGGGCGAGGCATCCCTCTACCTGCGGCCCTTCATGATCGCCACCGAGGTCGGCCTCGGTGTCCGGCCCTCCCGCGAGTACCTCTTCCTGGTCATCGCCTCCCCGGCCGGCGCCTACTTCTCCGGCGGGGTCAAGCCGGTCTCGGTGTGGCTGTCCGAGGAGTACGTCCGCGCGGCCCCCGGCGGCACCGGCGCGGCCAAGACCGGCGGCAACTACGCGGCCTCCCTCGTCGCCCAGGCGCAGGCCGCCGAGCAGGGCTGCGACCAGGTGGTGTGGCTCGACGCGATCGAGCGGCGCTGGATCGAGGAGATGGGGGGCATGAACCTGTACTTCGTCTACGGCAACCGCATCGTCACCCCCTCGCTCAGCGGCTCGCTGCTGCCCGGCATCACCCGGGACTCCCTGCTCGCGATCGCCGCCGACCTGGGGTACGAGGTCGGCGAGGGCCGGATCAGCGTCGACGACTGGAAGCAGGGCAACGAGGACGGCACCCTCACCGAGGTGTTCGCCTGCGGCACCGCGGCCGTGATCACCCCGGTCGGCTCGATCAAGTCCACCCGGGCGAACTGGACGGTGGGCGACGGCGGTCCGGGCGAGGTCACCCTGCGGTTGCGCGAGGCCCTGCTCGACATCCAGACCGGCCACGCCCCCGACCCCCACGGCTGGATGCACCCCCTGGGCGCGTGAGCGCCGGTACGCTGCCGAGCCCCCCGCCTGCCGTGGCGGGGGGCTCGCCGTCCTGCTCAGAACGTGAGACGGCCACCCGTATGGCGGAAAGGTGTGCCACACTGCTCGCGTGTCCTCGTACGCCACGCTGATTATTGGCCGCAGGCACGCCGGTCCGCAGTGACGCTTCCGCTGAACCCAGGCGGAACCTCACCGTGCCCCAGACCCGCGTGCAGACCTCTCGCATCCGCGAGGGGTTTTTTCGTTTCCCGGCCCACCCGCGCCGGAGGCGGAACCGCACGAGGAGACTGGGGGCAAGTGGAGTCGGAACCTCCGGATGAACGCCGTCCGGGGCCAACCCCACCCACCCGACAGGAGTTGCAACCACCATGACCGCCGAACCCGACGACAGCTTCCACGTCTTCGACACCACGTTGCGCGACGGCGCGCAGCGCGAGGGCATCAACCTCACCGTCGCCGACAAGCTGGGTATCGCACGGCACCTGGACGACTTCGGCGTGGGCTTCATCGAAGGCGGCTGGCCCGGTGCGAACCCCCGCGACACCGAGTTCTTCGCCCGCGCCGCCGCCGAACTGGACCTGAAGCACGCCACGCTGGTCGCGTTCGGCGCCACCCGCCGCCCGGGCACCAAGGCCGCCGACGACCCGCAGGTCAACGCGCTGCTGGAGTCCGGCGCCCCGGTCATCACCCTGGTCGCCAAGTCCCATGACCGGCACGTGGAACTGGCGCTGCGCACCACGCTGGAGGAGAACCTCGCGATGGTCCGCGACACCGTCGCGTACCTGGTCGAGCAGGGCCGCCGGGTCTTCGTGGACTGCGAGCACTTCTTCGACGGCTACCGCGCCAACCCCGGCTACGCCACCTCCGTGGTGGCCGCCGCCCACGAGGCCGGCGCGTCCGTGGTGGTGCTGTGCGACACCAACGGCGGGATGCTGCCCAAGCAGGTCCAGACCGTCACCGCGCAGGTGCTCGCCGACACCGGCGCGCGGCTGGGCATGCACGCCCAGGACGACACCGGCTGCGCGGTCGCCAACACCCTCGCCGCCGTCGACGCCGGCGCCACCCACGTCCAGTGCACCGCCAACGGCTACGGCGAGCGGGTCGGCAACGCCAACCTCTTCCCCGTCACCGCGGCCCTGGAACTCAAGCACGACCTGCGGGTGCTGCCCGAGGGTGCGCTCGGCGAGATGACCCGCATCTCGCACGCCATCGCCGAGATCGTCAACCTGCCCTCCTCCACCCACCAGCCGTACGTGGGCGTGTCCGCCTTCGCGCACAAGGCCGGGCTGCACGCCTCCGCGATCAAGGTGGACCCCGACCTCTACCAGCACATCGACCCCGAACGGGTCGGCAACACCATGCGGATGCTGGTCTCCGACATGGCCGGCCGCGCCTCGATCGAGCTGAAGGGCAAGGAGCTCGGCATCGACCTCGGCGGCGACCGCGAACTGGTCGGCCGGGTGGTGGCCCGCGTCAAGGAGCGCGAGCTGCGCGGCTACACCTACGAGGCCGCCGACGCGTCCTTCGCGCTGCTGCTGCGCGACGAGTTGCAGAGCGGCCACCCGGAGGGCCCGCGCCGCTTCTTCCGGATCGAGTCCTGGCGCGCCATCACCGAGGACCGCCCGGACGGCTCGCACGCCAACGAGGCCACGGTGAAGCTGTGGGCGAAGGGCGAGCGGATCGTCGCCACCGCCGAGGGCAACGGGCCGGTCAACGCGCTCGACCGGGCCCTGCGGGTGGCGCTGGAGCGGATCTACCCGCAGCTGGGCACCTTCGCGCTGGTCGACTACCGGGTCCGCATCCTCGAAGGCCGCTCCGGCACCGACTCGACCACCCGGGTGCTGATCACCACCTCCGACGGCGCGTCCGAGTGGTCCACGGTCGGTGTCGCCGACAACGTCATCGCCGCCTCCTGGCAGGCCCTCGAGGACGCCTACGCCTACGGCCTGATCCGGGCCGGCCTGGAGCCGCAGGACGAGGTACCGAGCACCTGACGCCGCCTGACGCCGACTGATTCCGACCGGCCGCGCCTGACCCCGACCGGCCGCAGTGCCTCGCGGGCCGCGAAAACCGGTCGAGTCCGCGCCCGGCAGGCCCTAGCCTGCCGGGCGTGACAGCAACCGAGCAGCAGCCACCATCCGTCCGTCCGGCGGAGGCCGCCGACGCGTCCGCCATCGCCCAGGTGCACATCACCTCGCGGGAAGCCGCGATGCCGTGGCTGCCGCCGCGCAGGCGTACCGACGCGGAGGTGGAGCGCTGGGTGCGCGAGGTGGTGCTCGCGCAGTCCGACGTCTGGGTCGCGGTCGACGGCGGCGGCACCGTCCTCGGATACGCGGCGGTGGAGGGGGAGTGGCTGGAGCACCTCTACCTGCTGCCCGGCGCGCGGCGGCGCGGCATCGGCTCGCTGCTGCTGGCCCGCGCGAAGGCGCACCGCCCGCAGGGCCTGGATCTGCACGTCTTCCAGCGCAACACCGACGCTCAGGCGTTCTACGCGCGCCACGGCTTCACGGTGGTGGACCGCAACGACGGTTCGCGGAACATGGAGCGGGAACCGGACATGACGCTGCGCTGGACCCCGGTGACCAACGGCACACCTACTGACGGGTAACCGTCCGGTGCCCGCGGTCGTAGGGTGAGCGCCACACCCTCGACCCGACACCACCGGGAGATCGCATGCGCTCGGCGAAGGACTTCTTCCGCCCGCTGGCCGTGGGGGCGCCCACGCCCGTCAGGGACGTGCCGTTCCGCCCCTCGCGAATGATCCACTTCTTCGACCCGGGCAACGAGAAGATGGCGGCCAAGGTGCCCTCCCTCGCGCCGGCCGTCGACGTCCTGCTGGGCAACCTGGAGGACGCCGTCCCCGCCGACCGCAAGGAGGCGGCCCGGGCCGGCCTGGTGCGGACCGCCCGGGCCACCGACTTCGGCGACACCCAGCTGTGGACCCGGATCAACAGCCTCGACTCGCCCTGGGCGCTGGACGACCTGCTCACCCTGGTCCCCGAGATCGGCGACCGCCTCGACGTGGTGATGGTGCCGAAGGTGGAGGGCGCCCACGACATCCACTACGTCGACCGGCTGCTGGCCCAACTGGAGGCGAAGGCGGGGCTGGACCGGCCGATCCTGGTGCACGCCATCCTGGAGACCGCGGCCGGCGTCGGCAACGTCGAGGAGATCGCCGCCGCCAGCCCCCGGATGCAGGGCCTGTCGCTCGGCCCGGCCGACCTGGCCGCCAGCCGCCGGATGAAGACCACCCGCGTCGGCGGCGGCCACCCCGGCTACCTGGTCCGCGCGGACCCCGGCCCCGGCGGCGACGGCCCCCGGCCCACCTACCAGCAGGACCTGTGGCACTACACGATCGCCCGGATGGTCGACGCCTGCGCCGCGAACGGCATCCTGCCGTACTACGGGCCGTTCGGTGACATCAAGGACGTCACCGGCTGCGAGGACCAGTTCCGCAACGCCTTCCTGCTCGGCTGCGTCGGCGCCTGGTCGCTGCACCCGGTGCAGATCGACATCGCCAAGCGGGTCTTCTCGCCCGCCCCCGAGGACGTCGCCTGGGCCCGCCGGGTGATCGCGGCGATGGGCGACGGCACCGGCGCGGTGATGATCGACGGCAAGATGCAGGACGACGCGACGTACAAGCAGTGCCAGGTGGTCGCCGGACTCGCGGACACCCTGGCCGCCCGCGACCCCGAACTCGCCGCCGCCTACGCCGCCGCGGCCGACACCGCAGCCACCGAGGAGCCCGCCCGATGAGCACCGCCGCCGACCCCGCCGCGCCCGCCGCCGCGCCGCGCCCCCGCCGCTCCGTGCTCTACATGCCCGGCGCCAACGAGCGCGCCCTGGAGAAGGCGAAGACCCTCCCCACCGACGCGCTCATCCTCGACCTGGAGGACTCCGTCGCCCCCGACGCGAAGGCCGAGGCCCGCGCGCGGGTCGCGGCCGCCGCCGCGAGCGGCGCCTACGGCCCGCGCGAGGTCGCCATCCGGGTCAACGCCCCCGGCACCGCCTGGCACGCCGACGACCTGGCGGCCGCCGCGGCCGCGGGCCCGGACGCGGTCGTCGTTCCCAAGGTGGACTCCGCCCGGACCGTACGGGAGGTCGTGGCGGCGCTCGAGGCGGCCGGCGCGCCGGAACACACCGCGCTGTGGGCGATGCTGGAGACGCCCGCCGCACTCCTGGACGCGCGGGCGATCGCCGAGGCGTCCCCGCGGCTGACCGTCCTGGTGCTGGGCACCAACGACCTCGCCAAGGAACTGCACGCCGAGCACGTGCCCGGCCGGGCCCCGCTGCTGACCGGGCTCTCGCTGGCCCTGCTCGCCGCCCGCGCGGCCGGCAAGGTCATCTTGGACGGTGTCTACAACGACGTCCAGGACACGGCCGGCTTCGAGGCCGAGACCCGCCAGGCGCGGCAGCTCGGCTTCGACGGCAAGACCCTGATCCACCCCAGGCAGCTCGAACCCTGCAACCGGATCTTCGCGCCCGACCCGGCGGCGGTCGAGCGCGCCGAACGGATCATCGCCGCCTTCGAAGAGGCCACGTCACAGGGGCGCGGCGTGGTCACCGTGGACGGCCGGATGATCGAGAACCTGCACGTCGAAGAGGCCCGGCGGGTGCTGGCGCTGGCCGCCGCGGTCGCCGCCCGCTGACCCCCGGGCCACCCGCGGCGGCGCGCAACCGCGCGGTGGGGCGGGCCCCGGCACCGGCCGCCGGACCCCGCCCCACCTCGCCGTCTGTCGGGACCCACCAGGCTGAGCCGTTGGACACTGTACGAAGTTGATGGCGCCTTCCGGCCCTTGACGCTCGTACTGTCGGTACATGACCACATCGCAAGAGCTGCCCGTCACGGCGAACGACGCCCGGGGGCGCGTCGAGGAGCTTCGTGCGATCCGCGAGGAGGTGCAGCGGGGGCCGAGCGAGAAGGCCACCGCGGCGCAGCGGGCCAAGGGGAAGCTGACCGCGCGCGAGCGGATCGAGCTGCTGCTCGACGAAGGCTCCTTCCGTGAGGTGGAGTCGCTGCGGCGGCACCGGGCCACGGGCTTCGGGCTGGAGGCGAAGCGGCCCTACACCGACGGCGTGATCACCGGGTGGGGGACCGTGCACGGCCGGACCGTGTTCGTGTACGCACACGACTTCCGGATCTTCGGCGGCGCGCTGGGCGAGGCCCACGCGCAGAAGATCCACAAGATCATGGACATGGCGATCTCGGCGGGCGCCCCGCTGGTGTCGCTCAACGACGGCGCGGGCGCCCGTATCCAGGAGGGCGTCTCGGCGCTCGCCGGCTACGGCGGCATCTTCCAGCGCAACACCCGGGCCTCCGGCGTCATCCCGCAGATCTCGGTGATGCTCGGCCCGTGCGCGGGCGGCGCGGCCTACTCCCCGGCGCTCACGGACTTCGTGTTCATGGTGCGGGAGACCTCGCAGATGTTCATCACCGGCCCCGACGTGGTGCAGGCGGTGACGGGCGAGGAGATCACCCAGAACGGCCTGGGCGGCGCCGACGTCCACTCGGCGGTCTCCGGCGTCTCGCACTTCGCGTACGACGACGAGCAGACCTGCCTGGAGGAGGTCCGCTACCTGCTGTCGCTGCTGCCGCAGAACAACCGGGAGAACCCGCCCGCCGCGGAGAACCAGGACCCGGTGGACCGCCGCGGCGACGTGCTGCTGGACCTGGTGCCGGCCGACGGCAACCGGTCGTACGACATGCACAAGGTGATCGAGGAGATCGTCGACGACGGCGAGTACCTGGAGATCCACGAGCGGTGGGCCACCAACCTCATCGTGGCGCTCACCCGGATCGACGGCCAGGTGGTCGGCGTCATCGCCAACCAGCCCGCCTCGCTCGCCGGCGTGCTCGACATCGAGGCGTCCGAGAAGGGCGCGCGCTTCGTGCAGATGTGCGACGCGTTCAACATCCCGATCATCACCCTCCTGGACGTCCCCGGCTTCCTGCCCGGCGTCTCGCAGGAGCACGGTGGGATCATCCGGCACGGTGCGAAGCTGCTGTACGCGTACTGCAACGCGACGGTGCCGCGGATCTCGCTGATCCTGCGGAAGGCGTACGGCGGCGCCTACATCGTGATGGACAGCCAGTCGATCGGGGCGGACCTGACGTTCGCCTGGCCGACGAACGAGATCGCGGTCATGGGCGCGGAGGGCGCCGCGAACGTGATCTTCCGCCGGCAGATCGCCGAAGCCGACGACTCCGACGCGATGCGCGCCCGCATGGTCAAGGAGTACAAGGCCGAGCTGATGCACCCGTACTACGCCGCCGAGCGCGGCCTGGTGCACGACGTCATCGACCCGGCCGAGACCCGCGAGGTGCTCGCCCGCTCGCTGGAGATGCTCCGCACCAAGCACGCCGACCTGCCGTCCCGCAAGCACGGCAACCCCCCGCAGTGACCTCCCCGACCAGGACCGCCCAGGCGGCCCACCTATTGGAGACCATCGTGAGCACTCCCACCGATTCGCTGGTGCGCGTCGAGAAGGGGCACGCGGCACCCGAGGAGGTCGCCGCACTGACCGCGCTCCTGCTGGCCCGCGCCGCCGCCGGCGGCTCCGCCGCCCCGGCCGCGCCCACCCCCCGCTCCATCGCCGGCTGGCGCCGCCTCGAGCGCACCCCGGGCTTCCGCGCGCCCCACTCCTGGCAGGGCTAGCCGGCCCTCCGCGGTGCCCCGTCCTGTGATGCCACGGGACCTTGCGGTCCGCGGTGGCTGGCCGCGCAGTTCCCCGCGCCCCTGGGTAAGTGCGGCCACCACCGGGCCTGCCCCGGAGGAACCCGGGCATATCAAGGGGCGCGGGGAACTGCGCGACCAGCCCACCACCGGCGGGTGGTCCCGGAACCGACAGGGACCACCCCCCCGGAGGGTCAGGCCAGCTTCGCCAGCGCAGCCTCGATCCGCGCGAGGGTGCGCTCGCGCCCCAGCACCTGGAGCGACTCGAACAGCGGCAGCCCGACGGTGCGGCCGGTGACCGCGACCCGCACCGGAGCCTGCGCCTTGCCGAGCTTGAGGCCGTGCGCCTCGCCGGCCGCGAGCACCGCCTCCTTCAACGACTCCGCGGCGGACCAGTCCGCCGCGGCCAGCTGCTCCCGGGCCGTGCGCAGCAGCGCGTCGGACCCTTCCTTCATCGCCTTCGCCCAGGACGCCTCATCGTCGACCGGCTGGTCGAGGAAGAGGAAGTCCACGTTCGCGGTGATGTCGGAGAGCACCGTGACCCGGGTCTGCGCGTAGGGCGCGATCGCCTGCCACGCCGCCTCGTCGAAGGACTCCGGCGCCCAGGGCGCGAACGGCGCCTGGAGCCAGGGCGCGCACGCCTCGGTGAACTCCTTCACGCCCAGCCGCCGGATGTGGTCGGCGTTGATCGCCTCGGCCTTCTTCAGGTCGAAGCGCGCCGGGTTGGCGTTGACGTCGGAGATCTCGAACTTCGCCACCATCTCCTCGATCGAGAAGACGTCCTGGTCGGCGGAGAACGACCAGCCAAGCAGCGAGAGGTAGTTGAGCAGTCCCTCGGGCAGGAACCCGCGCTCCCGGTAGAGGTTGAGCGACGCCTGCGGGTCGCGCTTGGAGAGCTTCTTGTTGCCCTCGCCCATCACGTACGGCAGGTGGCCGAAGGCGGGCACGGACCGGGCGAGGCCCAGCTCGATCAGCGCGCCGTACAGCGCGATCTGCCGCGGGGTGGAGGAGAGCAGGTCCTCGCCGCGCAGCACGTGCGTGATCTCCATCAGCGCGTCGTCCACCGGGTTGACCAGGGTGTACAGCGGCGCGCCGTTGGCCCGCACGATGCCGTAGTCCGGCACGTTCTCCGGGGTGAAGGTCAGCTCGCCGCGGACCAGGTCGGTGAAGGTGATCGGGTGGTCCGGCATCCGGAAGCGCACGATCGGGGCGCGGCCCTCGGCCCGGTAGGCGGCCGTCTGCTCGGCGCTGAGGTCCCGGCAGTGGCCGTCGTACCCGGAGGGGCGGCCGGCGGCCCGGGCGGCCTCGCGGCGGGCCTCCAGCTCCTCGGTGGTGCAGTAGCAGTCGTACGCGTGCCCGGCCTGCTTCAGCCGCTGCGCCACGTCGGCGTAGACGTCCATCCGCTGGGACTGCCGGTAGGGCGCGAACGGGCCGCCGACCTCGGGGCCCTCGTCCCAGTCCAGGCCGAGCCAGCGCATCGAGTCCAGCAGCGCCTGGTAGGACTCCTCGGAGTCGCGGGCCGCGTCGGTGTCCTCGATGCGGAAGACCAGGGTGCCCTGCTGGTGCCGGGCGAACGCCCAGTTGAACAGCGCGGTGCGGACCAGCCCGACGTGCGGGTTGCCGGTGGGGGAGGGGCAGAACCGGACGCGGACGGCGGAGCCGGAGCCGGAGTCGGAGGAGCCGCCGGAAGCGGGGGCGGAGGGTGCAGGAGTTGCGCTAGCCACGCGAGATCACCTTGTTGGTGAGAGTGCCGATGCCTTCGATGGTGACGGCGACCTCGTCGCCGGGGAGCAGCGGGCCCACGCCCGCGGGGGTGCCGGTGAGCAGGACGTCGCCGGGCAGCAGCGTCATCGCCTCGGTGATGTTGACGATCAGGTCCTCGATCGAGTTCAGCATCTGCCGGGTGCGGCCGGCCTGGCGCAGTTCGCCGTTGACGGTCGCGGTGATCGCGAGGTCGCCGGCCGCCTCCAGGTCGATCGAGGTCTCGATCCAGGGGCCGAGCGGGCAGGAGGAGTCGAAGCCCTTCGCCCGCGCCCACTGCTTCTCGGACCGCTGGGTGTCGCGGGCCGTCACGTCGTTGGCGCAGGTGAAGCCGAGGATCACGTCCTTGACCCGCTCCCGCGGCACGTCCCGGCACAGCCGGCTGATCACGACCGCCAACTCCGCTTCGTGGTGCACCTCCTGGGAGAACGAGGGGTACACGATGGGGTCGCCGGGGCCGATCACCGAGGTCGAGGGCTTGAAGAACGCCCAGGGCGCGTCCGGCACCTCGTTGCCCAGTTCCGCGGCGTGGGCCGCGTAGTTGCGGCCGATGGCGACCACCTTGTTGGGCAGGACCGGCGGCAGCAGCCGCACCTTGTCCAGCGGGACCTTCGTGCCGGACAGCTCGAAGTCCGCGAAGGGCACGCCCTTCATGATGTCGACGGAGAGAGCCTCGGGACCGCCGGCCGGGTCGCCCTCGACCGCTCCGAACGCCACGTTGCCGTCGATGGAGAACCTGACGATGCGCATGCCTTCACCCTAGCGGCCGGGCCGCCTCCCGCCGGACAGGCCGCCTCCCACCGGACCGAGGCGATCGCCGCAGGTCAGTGCCGCTCAGGGGGCGATGCGCGGCTTCGGCAGCTCGTTGAGCTTCGTACGGCGCGGGTTCGCGGTGGTCCGCGGCAGCACGGCCGCTGCCGCCGCTTCCGCGGCCTCGGTGTCCGCCGTCGCCACCGGGGCGGGCGAGCCGAGGAGTTCGGACGCGTCCTTCAGGTGCGCGAGAGTGGTGCGCCGCGGGTTGGCGATCATCTGTGGGGACCTCGGGTCTCGACGGGGGAGCGGGACACGGCGGCTCACACAGCCGCCTCCCGGATAAAGCACCAGATTAGTGGGGGCTCTTCCCACGGCAGCCGGGCGCAGACATCTGACGGTGTGTGATTTTGCTCACGAACTCCACCGCATACCACGCCTTTCGGACAACCGACTCGGTAGCAGGAAAGCCGCAAAAGCCGTGAAGGCCGGGAAAAGTCCGTCGCGTGGTGTGACGGGCACGCTCTGACACCCCTCCGTGCGGTTACGCGAGCGGCCCGTATTCGCCCCATATCACCGCCCTGACGCTCGACGCAGTGTGCATGGTCCGTCGCGATCGGTGACGCATTCCAACAGGTCGGCAACGGGCCTTGTTGCGAGATCAGGCACTGTGCTGGAATTCCCCGAACCGCTGCATCACAACGAACCGGCGCGCAGGGGGCGCGGACGGAACACCGTGCGGCGGTGAAGGGCACACCAGCCGTCCCGTGACCCGGGTCGGCCCGAGCCCCCATGACTCGACACCGTCCCCGCAGCCTCACGGCGGGGGACGCCTGGTCCAGAGGTTGCGACGCTAGTGCAGGGACGTTTCAAGAGGGACAGCGGCGCTGCGGGCGAATCGGAGCAGCCCGGCGGGGCCGGCAACGGCTCCAAGGCCGCCGCCGACTCCGGAACCGCCACGCCGGGTACCACTGCGGCCCCCGGGCGGATGAGCATGCCCAGCGGCTTGGAAGCCGGCAAGATCACCGGCCTCGACGGCAAGCCCGGCCCCCGAATAGCCATGCGCAACTGGCGCATCAGCACCAGACTCATCTCCCTGCTCGCGCTCCCCGTGGTCACTGCCTCCGCGCTCGGCGGCCTGCGCATCAACAACTCGCTGGACAACATCCACCAGCTCGAGCACATGAAGACCCTGACCGACATCACCGAGCAGGCCACCAACCTGGCCGCCGCGCTCCAGGAGGAGCGCGACAGCTCGGCGGGCCCGCTGTCGGCCAACCAGAAGAACAACGATGCGGTCGCCGCCTCCCGGCAGGCCACCGACCGCGACCTCAAGCTCTACGAGCAGGCGACCGACGGCATCTCGGACGACGACCCGGTCTTCAGCGGAGTCCGCGCCACCCTGGTCGCCATCGGCGGCCAGCTCGCCAACCTCAACGAGATCCGCAGCGAGGCATACACCTCCCAGTCGGGCATCGCGCAGACCGTCTCCGAGTACGACGGCCTGGTCACCTCGCTGCTGTCGCTCTCCCAGGACATGGCGCAGGCCACCAGCAACTCCGAGATGATCAAGGCGACCCGCGCCCTGTCGGCGTTCTCCTCCGCCAAGGAGTACGAGTCGATGCAGCGCGCGGTGATCAGCGCCGCGTTCGCCAGCGGCGGCAAGCTCAACGCCGACGAGTACCAGTCGGTGAAGTGGTCCGCCGCGGACGAGAACACCGCGATCACCCGCTTCATGAAGGTCTACGGCACCGACGCCGCCTCGCTGCTGCGCCCGATCCAGGGTGACAACGACACCATCGCCGCCCACGACAACGAGCGTGAGCGGATCGCGAGTTCGCAGAGCGCGATCACCAAGATCAACAGCTCGTACCTGGACTGGGACGACGCGGCGAAGACCAAGATCGACGCGATGAACCAGATCGAGCGCTCGCTGCTCAGCGAGATGCAGCAGAAGTCGCTGCACCTCCAGAGCGAGGCGAAGCGCGAGGCGCTGATCTCCGGCGCGATCATCCTGCTCGTGCTCGGCGTCGCCGTCGTCGGCGCGTTCGTCGTCGGCCGCTCGATGGTCCGCTCGCTGCGCCGGCTCCAGCAGACCGCCCAGGACGTCGCCCAGAAGCGGCTGCCCGAACTGGTCAAGCAGCTCTCCGACACCGACCCGCAGGACGTCGACACCTCGGTCGAGTCGATCGGCATCAACAGCCGCGACGAGATCGGCCAGGTGGCCCGCGCGTTCGACGAGGTGCACAGCGAGGCGGTCCGGCTCGCCGCCGAACAGGCGCTGCTGCGGGGCAACGTCAACGCGATGTTCACCAACCTCTCGCGCCGCAGCCAGGGCCTCATCCAGCGCCAGCTGTCGCTCATCTCCGAACTGGAGTCGCGCGAGGCCGACCCGGACCAGCTCTCGTCGCTGTTCAAGCTCGACCACCTCGCGACCCGTATGCGCCGCAACGGCGAGAACCTGCTGGTCCTCGCCGGCGAGGAGCCCGGCCGCCGGTGGACCCGCCCGGTCCCGCTGGTCGACGTGCTGCGCGCGGCCGCGTCCGAGGTGGAGCAGTACGAGCGGATCGAGCTGACGTCGGTGCCCTCGGCGGAGGTCACCGGCCGGATCGTCAACGACCTCGTGCACCTGCTCGCCGAGCTGCTGGAGAACGCGACGTCGTTCTCCTCCCCGCAGACCAAGGTGCGGGTCACCGGCCACTCGCTGCCCGACGGCCGGGTGCTGATCGAGATCCACGACACCGGGATCGGCCTGTCCCCCGAAGACCTCGCCGACATCAACGAGCGGCTGGCCAACCCGCCGACCGTGGACGTCGCGGTCTCCCGCCGGATGGGCCTGTTCGTGGTCGGCCGGCTGTCCCTGCGGCACGGCATCCGCATCCAGCTGCGCCCCTCCGACTCCGGCGGCACCACCGCGCTGGTCATGCTGCCGGTCGACGTCACGCAGGGCGGCGCCAACGCGAAGGGCGGCGCCGCTCCCGGGGCGCGCCCCGCGGGCGCCGCGGGCGGCAGCGCCGCCACCGGCATCGCGAACGCGTTCGGCAACGCCGGCAAGGGCGGCCGCGGCGCGGCCCAGGTCGGCCAGGGCGGGGCGCGCCCCGCGCTGCCCGGCCGGCAGCCGGGCGCCTCCGGCGGCCCGGGCGGCAACGCCGGCCCCGGCGGTCCCGGTGGCGGCCCGCGCTGGGCCGCGCAGGGCAACCAGCAGCAGGGCCTGGGCGAGGACACCCCGCGCGGCCACGAGGAGGTCGAGGCGCCCGCGTTCGACGCCTTCGACCAGTCCGGCCCCGGCAGCCGCCCGCAGCCCCAGCAGTCCGGTCCCGGCCGGCCGGGGCAGGGTGCGGGTCAGGACCAGGGCTCCGGCCGGCCGTCCGGCCCCGGCGGCTTCCCGACCCCGCAGCCGCAGAACACCGGCCCCAACGGCTTCCGCTCCGACGTCTTCGGCGGCCGCCCCGGCCCCTTGCAGCGCTCCGGCGGCCCCGGGGCGACCCCCGCGGCCGCCTCGGGTGGTCCTGGCGGTCCCGGCGACACCGGCCAGTTCCCCGCCGTCCGCGCCGACGGCCCCGCCGCCGGCGGCCAGGGCGACGGCTCCCGCGGCCGCCTCCCGCAGCGCGGCCAGCGCGCCCCCCAGGCCAACTCCGGCGACACCGGCTCCTTCCGGCTGCCGGGCGGCCCCGGCGACACCGCGCAGTTCCCGCCGATCCGTGACGAGAACCCGCCGCAGGGCCAGGGTGCCGGTCGTCCGGGTGACACGGGCTCCTTCCGGTTGCCGGGTGGTCCGGGTGACACCGGTCAGTTCCCGGCGGTGCGGGATGAGAGCGGCCTGCAGGGTCAGGGTGCGGGTCGTCCGGGTGACACGGGTGCCTTCCGGCTGCCGGGTGGTCCTGGCGACACCGCGCAGTTCCCGCCGATCCGTGACGAGAACCCGCCGCAGGGCCAGGGCGTCGGCCGCCCCGGTGACACGGGTGCCTTCCAGGTGCCCGGCGCTCCCGGCGACACCGGCTCTTTCCCCCTGCCGGGCGGTCCTGGCGACACCAGCCAGTTCCCCGCCGTGCGCGACGGCAGCCTGCCGCAGGGCCAGGGTGCCGGTCGTCCCGGTGACACGGGTGCCTTCCCCCCGCCGGGCGGTCCTGGCGGCCCGGGCGACACCAGCCAGTTCCCCGCCGTGCGCGCCGAGGACGGCTCCGGGGCGTACCCGGCGCAGCAGCCCGGCCCCGCACCGGCCGGGGGGCTGCCGCAGCGCGGCCCGCGCGGGCCGCAGGGCACCCCCGGCTGGAGCCCGCAGGGCGGCCAGGGCCAGGGCGGCCCCGCGCAGCAGCCGCAGGACCCGTACAGCACCGGCGCGCTGCCGGTGCCGGGCCACGGCGACACCGGCGGGTCGTACCCGGCGGTGCCCCAGTCGCCGTTCCAGGACGAGCTGGGTCCGCTGCCCGTGCCGCGCCAGGAGCCGCAACTGCCCGGCCCGGCCGAGCCGATGGCGCTGCCGCCGGCCCCGACCCGGGGCGACGAGCCGACGCCGATCTTCTCGTCGATCGAGTCCGACTGGTTCCGCACCGGCCAGGCCGAGCGGATGCAGCAGATCCACGTCGAGCAGGGCCTGCGCGGCCAGCAGGCGCCGCCGCCCCGCCCGGTGGGCCGCACCGCGCCGCCGCAGCGCCCGCGCACCGACCGGCCCGGGCCGGCCCCGGCGGGCGGCCCGCAGCGGCTGTCCGGCGGCCCGCAGCCGGCCGTCCAGGCCACCTCGGCGCCCGGCGGCCCGGCGGCGCCCGGCGGCGCGCAGAACGGCGCCCAGGCGCCGTCCGCGCCCGCGGCGCAGCCGCTGCCGCGCGAGACGCCGAACTGGCGCACCTCGCCCAACGACGCGCTGCGTCAGCGGGCCGAGGCCATCCGGGAACCCACCGCGGGCGGGGTCACCCCCTCCGGTCTGCCGCGGCGCGTTCCCCGGGCGAATCTCGTCGCGGGCGGCGCGGCCCCCCAGCAGGCCCCCCAGGGCGGCCCGCAGGTCTCCCGCGCCCCCGACGACGTGCGCGGACGTCTGACCAACCTCCGCAGGGGTATCCAGCAGGGCCGCCAGGCCGGCGGTACCGGTACCACCGACGGCCGTGGTTTCGGCATGAACAACCAGGAGCGCTAGTTGAGTGCGATGAGCCAGGCGGCACAGAATCTGAACTGGTTGATCACCAACTTCGTGGACAACACCCCTGGGGTGTCCCACACGGTGGTGGTCTCCGCCGACGGCCTGCTGCTCGCGATGTCTGATGGTTTTCCGCGTGATCGTGCGGATCAGTTGGCGGCGGTGGCCTCGGGGTTGACGTCGTTGACGGCTGGTGCCTCCCGGATTTTCGAGGGGGGGAGTGTGAACCAGACGGTGGTGGAGATGGAGCGGGGTTTCCTGTTCATCATGTCGGTGTCGGACGGTTCGTCGCTGGCGGTGCTGGCGCATCCGGAGTGCGACATCGGCCTGGTGGGCTACGAGATGGCCCTGCTCGTCGACCGGGCGGGCGCCGTCCTCACCCCGGACCTCCGCGCCGAGCTCCAGGGCAGCCTGCTCAACTGAGTACCGCCCGCCCGCTGTTCACCCGCACAACAGATCGTTCCCGTACTTCCGCACCAGCAAGAGCACTGCCCGGACACGGAGGACCCTCATGACCCCGCCACCCGCCTCGCCGGGCCCGTACGGCGCGTCCCACCATGCGCCGTACGGGGTGGAAGGCGACCAGCCGCTGGTGCGGCCGTACGCCATGACCGGTGGCCGCACCCGGCCGCGCTACCAGCTCGCGCTCGAGGCCCTGGTCAGCACCACCGCCGACCCGGCGCAGTACACGGGACTCCTTCCCGAGCACCAGCGGATCTGCCATCTGACGCGTGAGATCAAGTCGGTGGCCGAGATCTCGGCGCTGCTCGCGATACCGCTCGGGGTGGCCCGGATTCTCGTGGCCGACCTCGCCGAGGCCGGCATGGTGGCCATCCACCAGCCCGGCAGCGGCGACGCGGGCGGCCAGCCAGACGTGACATTGCTTGAGAGGGTGCTCAGTGGACTTCGGAAGCTCTAGGCCGCAACCGCAGCAGGCGGCGTACGCTGCGCCGCCGGTGCGGTCGACCACCTCCGCGAAGATCGTGGTGGCGGGTGGCTTCGGCGTGGGCAAGACCACGTTCGTCGGTGCGGTGTCGGAGATCAACCCGCTGCGCACCGAGGCCGTGATGACCTCGGCGTCGGCCGGTATCGACGACCTGAGCCACGTCCAGGACAAGACCACCACCACGGTGGCGATGGACTTCGGCCGCATCACGCTCGACGACGACCTGATCCTCTACCTGTTCGGCACCCCCGGCCAGGACCGGTTCTGGTTCATGTGGGACGACCTGGTGCGCGGCGCGATCGGCGCCGTGGTGCTGGTCGACACCCGACGCCTGGCGGACTGCTTCCCGGCGGTCGACTACTTCGAGAACAGCGGACTGCCGTTCGTGATCGCGCTCAACGGCTTCGACGGCCACCAGCCGTACCGGCCGGAGGAGGTGCGCGAGGCGTTGCAGATCGGCCCCGAGGCGCCGATCATTACCACCGACGCCCGGCACCGCGGCGACGCGAAGAGCGCGCTGATCACGCTGGTCGAGCACGCGCTGCTGGCCCGCCTGAAGTAGCGCGCAGCTGCGGGCGGACACCGCCGACGCAAGGCCGAGGGCCCGTTATGTCACACGACATAGCGGGCCCTCGGCCTTCCATAACATTTCGAGAGAGTTTCCTTCAGGTGGCGAACACGGCTCGCGCTCGATCAGTGCCGCCGCGTGTACGTCTGTCATATGGTTTGCTCGGCCTTTGGACTTATGCCCTTTTTATCTCTAGCCTTCTGGCGTGATCCGCCGGACGCCGGACGTTTCCGGACGTTTGGCGTGCACCTGCATGGCGTGCTGGAATGCGCAGACCTGAGTGCGGGAAGCGCAGGAAGCGCAGGGAACGGCCGTCGTTGTCGCGTCGTCGCCGAGAGGTTGTTGGTCCAGTGAGGAATACGAGGCGAGTCGAGGCGGGTGCCGACCGGGGCCCGCGGGGGAACTTCACTCCGCCGCAGCGCACCGGGGGCACCCTGGAGCCGGTGGCCGAGGACCTGCCGGGGCCGGGGCGCCGCTTCGGCATGCGCAACTGGCGGATGGCCACCCGGCTGAACGCGATCCTCCTGATACCGGTGCTCGTCGCCCTCGTCCTGGGCGGCTTCCGCGTCAACAGCTCCGTCACCACCTGGCAGCAGGCCGACGACGCGGTGCGCACCGCGAAACTGGTCCGCGCCGCCGCCACCTACAGCAACGCGCTGGAGAACGAGCGCGACACCACCGTGGTCCCGCTGCTGGAGGGCCACCGCACCGCGTCGAGCGTGTCCGCCGCGTACGCCGCCACCGACGCCGCCGCCCGCGCCTTCGACAAGGCCGCGGTCGGCATACCCGACGGCGCCGACCTCCGGCGCCGCATGGCCAGCTTCCGCAGCGTCGAGCCGCAGCTGTCCTCCCTGCGCAAGTCCGCCTTCACCGGCCAGCTCTCCGGCGTGCAGACCGAGGAGTGGTACGTCAAGATCCAGCACCCGCTGAGCGAGCTGTCCAACGAACTCGGCTTCGGCACCGGCAACAGCGCCTCCTACGGCCGGACCCTGTACGCCGTCTCGCTCGCCAAGGCCGCCGAGTCGCTGACCCGCGCCATCGGCACCCACATCCTGGTCGAGAAGCACCCCACCTCCCAGGAACTCGCCCTCCAGAAGACCGCGCTCGGCTCCTACCAGTACCTGGAGGGCATCGCGCTGGAGGAGTACGACGGCGGCGGCAGCACCGCCGACCAGGCCCGGCTGAAGGCCGCGCAGGACGCCGCGGTGAAGAAGGGCCAGGCCCAGGTCACCGCCGCGCTGAGCAAGGCGAAGGCGAACCACACCGCGTACATCGTGCCGCCGGACCTGACCCGGATGGTCACCGACCTGACCGACCCGGCCTACACCGTCACCCGGCTCAACGCCGAGGGCGTCACCCCCGCGTCCTACCTGTCCGCCGCCACACTTTCGTTCGACGCCTACCGCTCGGTCGAGACCCAGCTCGCCGACCAGGCGGCCGCCGACTCCGCGCGGGTGGCCGCCCACGCCAAGCGCGACGTCTTCATCAACTCCGCGCTCGTGCTGGTCGCGCTGATCATCGCGTTCATCGTCGCCGCCCTGATGGCCCGCGCGATGTCCCGCAGCATGCGGCGGCTGCGGACCGCCGCGTTCGACATCGCCGAGACCCGGCTGCCGGCGCTGGTCGACCAGCTCTCCCGCACCGACCCCGGCCGGGTGGACACCCAGGTCGCGCCGATCCCGATCACCACCCGCGACGAGATCGGCGAGGTGGCCCGCGCCTTCGACCAGGTGCACCGCGAGGCGGTCCGGCTCGCCGCCGAACAGGCGCTGCTGCGCGGCAACGTCAACGCGATCTTCACCAACCTCTCGCAGCGCAACCAGGGCCTCATCCAGCGCCAGCTGACCCTGATCACCGAGCTGGAGAACAACGAGGCCGACCCCGACCAGCTGGCGAACCTCTTCCGGATGGACCACCTGGCCACCCGTATGCGGCGCAACGGCGAGAACCTGCTGGTCCTCGCCGGCCAGGAGCCCGACCGCCAGTGGAACCAGCCGGTACCGCTGGTCGACGTGCTGCGCGCGGCCGCCTCCGAGGTGGAGGCGTACGACCGGATCGAACTGGTCGGCATACCCGAGACCGACATCCACGGCAGCGCGGTCAGCGACCTGGTGCACCTGCTCGCCGAACTGCTGGAGAACGCCACCACCTTCTCCTCCCCGCAGACCAAGGTGCGGGTCACCGCCACCCGGCTGCCCGACACCCGCCTGATGATCGAGATCCACGACAAGGGCATCGGCCTGACCGCCGAGGACTTCGCCGACATCAACCACAAGCTCGCCGACCCGCCCACCGTCGACGTGGAGATCGCCAAGCGGATGGGCCTGTTCGTGGTCGGCCGGCTGTCGCTGCGGCACGGCATCCGGGTCCAGCTGCGCCCCTCCGGCGAGCAGGCCGGCACCACCTCGCTGGTGATGCTGCCCGAGGCGATCACCCGCGGCGGCGGGGGCGACCCGGTCGCCGACGACACCGACTTCACCGTCTCCCGGATCGTCCCCGAGCACCTGGCCGACCGCATCGGCGACGCCCACCCGCAGGTCACCGGCGAGCGCACCGCCGCCGAACTCGGCTTCGACGACTCCCGCTACGACCGAGCGGGTGAGACCGGCCCCCACCCGCTCGACCCGGTCGGCCGCTCGCTGCAACGCGAGGAACTGCGCGAGGAGCGCCGCGCCCGGCTGGAGGCCGGCGCCGCCGGGACCCAGGACCCCCACCTGGGCCAACTCCCGCCGCAGCGAACGGAATCGGCCGACTTCGCCCAGCCCTATGCACAGGACCCCACCGCCCAGTACGCCCAGGGCTACGGCCCCGACGCCGCCCCTTCCTACGGGCAGCAGCCGTATGAGCAGGGCTTCCAGCCCGGCTACGAGCAGCAGGGGTACACCGACGGGCAGCAGGGGTACGCCGAACAGAACGGCTACTTCGAGCAGCCGTACGGGACGGTTTCCGGCCAGACCTACGACCCGGCCGCGCCCTACGGCGGGCCGTCGCAGTACGCCGAGCCGTACCAGGAAGCCGGACCGGGCGGCCACTTCGCGCCCGACGCGGGTTACAGCCCTGCTCAGGAGGGATGGCCGCAGGACGCACCCCAGGTAACGGAATCCGTTCCGCCGCTCCCCGAGGGCCCCTCCGAGAGCGTAGTCTCGCCTTCGCTGACGGACGCCGGCCTCCCGCGCCGCGAACGCCGGCACCCCGCCCCGTCCGACGACCCGCGGCCCGACCGGCAGCCCGGTGGGCCGATCCGGCAGGAGCAGCCCGACGACGAGTCCACCGACCCCCAGGAGCAACCCCAGCCGGACGGTGACGGCTGGCGGTCGACGAACGACGAGCACTGGCAGCGGGCCGAGTCGGTCCGCGAGCCGAAGGCAGGCGGAGTCACCCCTTCCGGTCTGCCCCGGCGGGTACCCAAGGCCAACCTGGTCCCGGGTGCCGCGGCACAGACCCCGCAGGGCGGCCCACAGGTCTCCCGCGCACCGGAGGACGTACGCGGCAGGTTGAGTAATCTGCGACGTGGCGTCCAGCAAGGGCGCACTGCTGGAGCTGACACGAACGGACAGGCCACCGACAGCCGATTCGGCGGCCCCCAGAACCAGGAGCGCTAGTTGAGTCCGATGAGCCAGGCGGCACAGAATCTGAACTGGTTGATCACCAACTTCGTGGACAACACCCCTGGGGTGTCCCACACGGTGGTGGTCTCCGCCGACGGCCTGCTGCTCGCGATGTCTGATGGTTTTCCGCGTGATCGTGCGGATCAGTTGGCGGCGGTGGCCTCGGGGTTGACGTCGTTGACGGCTGGTGCCTCCCGGATTTTCGAGGGGGGGAGTGTGAACCAGACGGTGGTGGAGATGGAGCGGGGTTTCCTGTTCATCATGTCGGTGTCGGACGGTTCGTCGCTGGCGGTGCTGGCGCATCCGGAGTGCGACATCGGCCTGGTGGGCTACGAGATGGCCCTGCTCGTCGACCGGGCGGGCGCCGTCCTCACCCCCGACCTCCGGGCCGAACTTCAGGGCAGCCTGCTCAACTAATGCATGGGCCGCGGGCCGGCCCGGGCACCTGCCAGGTGCTCAGGCGGCCGCGCGGCCGTTTCAGGAGGAGGACCAGTGAGCACTTCCCCCGGTGGAGACCCGTACGGCAACCAGCACCAGCAGCCGGGCCAGCCGTACGGCTACCCGGCCGAGCCCGAGCCGGAGCAGCGGCCCGGGCAGCCCGGCACGCCCTACCGCCAGCCGCGCATCCAGCCGTACGCCCCACCGCAGGCCCCGCCACCGCAGGGCCGGGTCCCGGGCGCGCCCGGCCACCAGGAGGTCCAGGCGCACCAGGTCCACGGCCACCAGGGCCAGGACTACGGCCAGGAGTACGGCCAGGAACGCCAGGGCCACGGCGGGCAGCCGGACCGGCACGACACCGGCCGCTCACGCACGCCCTCAGGACTGGTCCGCCCCTACGCCATGACCGGCGGCCGGACCAGGCCGCGCTACCAGCTCGCCATCGAGGCGCTGGTCAGTACCACCGCCGACCCGGAGCGGCTGCGCGGGCAGCTCCCCGAGCACCAGCGGATCTGCCTGCTGTGCCGCGAGGTCAAGTCGGTTGCCGAGATCTCCGCGCTGCTGACCATTCCGCTCGGGGTGGTCCGCATTCTCGTCGCCGACCTGGCCGAGGCCGGACTCGTCGCGATCCATCAGCCCGGCGGCGACGAGGCCGCGGGCGGCCAGCCTGATGTGACACTGCTTGAAAGGGTGCTCAGTGGACTTCGGAAGCTCTAGCGGTCCGGCCCGCGCCACCACCTCCGCGAAGATCGTGGTGGCGGGCGGATTCGGCGTGGGCAAGACCACGTTCGTCGGTGCCGTCTCGGAGATCAACCCGCTGCGCACCGAAGCCGTGATGACCTCCGCGTCAGCCGGCATCGACGACCTCACGCACGCGCCGGACAAGACCACCACCACGGTGGCGATGGACTTCGGCCGCATCACGCTCGACGAGGACCTGATCCTCTACCTGTTCGGCACGCCCGGGCAGGACCGGTTCTGGTTCATGTGGGACGACCTGGTGCGCGGCGCGATCGGCGCGATCGTCCTGGTGGACACCAGGAGACTTGCGGACTGCTTCCCGGCGGTCGACTACTTCGAGAACAGCGGACTGCCGTTCGTGATCGCGCTCAACGGCTTCGACGGCCACCAGCCGTACGGGCCGGAGGAGGTGCGCGAGGCGCTCCAGATCGGCCCGGAGGCGCCGATCATCACCACCGACGCCCGCAACCGCGGCGACGCGAAGAGCGCGCTGATCACGCTCGTCGAGCACGCCCTGATGGCCCGACTGCGCTAGTGCCGCGCGGGGCCGCCGGTGCGTCCTGACGGCGCACCGGCCCGGTTCCGGGGGGACTTGGCGATACTCGTTTTGGAGCGCCGTCCCGGATCGGGTAATGTTCTTCCTGCGCCGCCGGACAGGGCAAAGCCCGGAACGGAGACGCAAACCGAACAAGATCCCTTACCGGGGTTGCGTTTTGGTGGGGTATGGTGTAATTGGCAACACGGCTGATTCTGGTTCAGTTGTTCTAGGTTCGAGTCCTGGTACCCCAGCAGCACTTCACAAGTGCGAGCCCCCGTTGTGTAGCGGCCTAGCACGCTGCCCTCTCACGGCAGTAGCGCCGGTTCGAATCCGGTCGGGGGTACAGATCCTTTCATTCCGTCCCCGCCGGGTCGCGCCCGGTGCGGACGACGCGAGGATCGCCAGGGCCCCCGTTGTGTAGCGGCCTAGCACGCTGCCCTCTCAAGGCAGTAGCGCCGGTTCGAATCCGGTCGGGGGTACGCATCGAAGCGACAGCGCCGGAAGCGGCGCCACATACGACGAGAAGCCCGCCGCGAAACGCGGCGGGCTTCTTCGTGTGTCCGTGTCCCCAGGTCTCTCCGGTTCCCCCGGTCCCCCGGTCTCCCGGTCTCCCGGTCTCCCCGGGCTCAGCCGGAGCGGCGCAGGGCCTCGCTGAGCCGCCCGGCGGCCTCCACGACGGCCTGGGCGTGCATCCGGCCCGGGTGCCGGGTGAGCCGCTCGATCGGCCCGGAGACGGACACGGCGGCCACCACGCGGTTGGACGGCCCGCGCACCGGCGCGGAGACCGAGGCGACCCCGGGCTCGCGCTCGCCGATCGACTGTGCCCAGCCCCGGCGGCGTACCCCGGACAGCGCGGTGGCGGTGAACCGGGCGCCCTGGAGCCCGCGGTGCAGCCGCTCGGGCTCCTCCCAGGCCATCAGCACCTGCGCGGCGGAGCCGGCCTTCATCGGCAGCGTGGAGCCCACCGGCACGGTGTCCCGCAGTCCGGACAGCCGCTCCGCCGCGGCCACGCAGATCCGCATGTCGCCCTGGCGCCGGTAGAGCTGGGCGCTCTCCCCGGTCACGTCGCGCAGATGCGTCAGCACCGGCCCGGCCGTGGCCAGCAGCCGGTCCTCGCCGGCCGCGGCGGCCAGCTCCGACAGGCGCGGGCCCAGGATGAAGCGGCCCTGCATGTCGCGAGCCACCATGCGATGGTGTTCGAGCGCCACCGCCAGGCGGTGCGCGGTGGGGCGGGCCAGGCCCGTGGCACCGACAAGCCCGGCCAGGGTGGCCGGGCCCGACTCCAGCGCACTGAGCACCAGAGCCGCCTTGTCGAGAACGCCGACGCCGCTAGAGTTGTCCATGCAACGATACTCGCGTCTCAGAGTGTGAAACGCAAGTTCAATTTTCCCGGGAACGCGTCACGCTGGACGCACAGCGCAGCACCAACACCTATGTAGGCCCCGCGACGACGCGGGCCGGAGGGACAGCGATGGGTAGGACACTCGCGGAGAAAGTCTGGGACGACCATGTCGTCCGCCGCGCCGAAGGCGAACCCGATCTGCTTTTCATCGATCTCCACCTCATCCACGAGGTGACCAGCCCCCAGGCGTTCGACGGGCTGCGGATGAACGGCCGGCGGGTGCGCCGTACCGACCTCACCATCGCCACCGAGGACCACAACACCCCCACCCTCGACATCGACAAGCCGATCGCCGACCCGGTCTCCCGGACCCAGTTGGAGACGCTGCGCAAGAACTGCGCGGAGTTCGAGGTGCGGCTGCACCCGCTCGGCGACGTCGAGCAGGGCGTCGTGCACGTGGTGGGCCCGCAGTTGGGCCTGACCCAGCCGGGCACCACCGTGGTCTGCGGCGACTCGCACACCTCCACGCACGGCGCGTTCGGCGCGCTGGCGTTCGGCATCGGCACCTCGCAGGTCGAGCACGTGCTGGCCACCCAGACGCTGCCGCTCGCCCCGTTCCGCACCATGGCGGTCACGGTGGACGGCGAGCTGCCCGAGGGCGTCACCGCCAAGGACCTGATCCTCGCGGTGATCAGCCGGATCGGCACCGGCGGCGGCCAGGGCTACGTCATCGAGTACCGCGGCAGCGCCATCGAGAAGCTGTCGATGGAATCCCGGATGACCGTCTGCAACATGTCGATCGAGGCCGGCGCCCGGGCGGGCATGATCGCCCCGGACCAGACCACGTTCGACTACCTCCAGGGCCGTCCGCACGCGCCCAAGGGCGAGGACTGGGACGCGGCCGTCGCGTACTGGAAGACGCTGAGGACCGACGAGGACGCCGTCTTCGACCACGAGGTGCGGATCGACGCGGCCGAGTTGGCGCCGTTCGTCACCTGGGGCACCAACCCCGGCCAGGGCGCGCCGCTGAGCGCGTCGGTGCCGGACCCGGCGTCGTTCGCCGACGCCAGCGACCGGCTCGCCGCGGAGAAGGCCCTGGAGTACATGGGCCTGACCGCCGGGCAGCCGCTGCGCGAGGTGGCCGTGGACACCGTCTTCGTCGGCTCCTGCACCAACGGCCGGATCGAGGACCTGCGCGCCGCCGCGGGCGTCGTCCGGGGCCGCCAGGTCGCCGACGGGGTGCGGATGCTCGTCGTCCCCGGCTCGGTGCGCGTGGCGCTCCAGGCCGTCGAGGAGGGCCTGGACAAGGTCTTCACCGCGGCCGGCGCCGAGTGGCGGCACGCCGGGTGCTCGATGTGCCTGGGCATGAACCCCGACCAACTCGCGCCCGGCGAGCGGTCCGCGTCCACCTCGAACCGCAACTTCGAAGGACGGCAGGGCAAGGGCGGCCGTACCCACCTGGTCTCCCCGCAGGTCGCCGCGGCCACCGCGGTCACCGGCCGCCTCTCCTCGCCCGCCGACCTGTCCGACGCCCCCGCCCCCTCCGCCTCGAAGGAAGCCTGAGCAGCCATGGAAGCCTTCACCACCCACACCGGCCGGGCCGTGCCGCTGCGCCGCAGCAACGTGGACACCGACCAGATCATCCCGGCGCACTGGCTGAAGAAGGTCACCCGCAACGGCTTCGAGGACGGCCTGTTCGAGGCCTGGCGCAAGGACGACGCGTTCGTGCTCAACGCGCCGCAGTACGCGGGCGCCACGGTCCTGGTCGCCGGACCCGACTTCGGCACCGGCTCCTCCCGCGAGCACGCCGTCTGGGCCTTGCAGAACTACGGCTTCAAGACGGTGATCTCGTCCCGCTTCGCGGACATCTTCCGCGGCAACTCGCTGAAGAACGGGCTGCTGACGGTGGTGCTGCCGCAGGAGGTCGTCGAGGAGCTGTGGCAGCTGACCGAGGCCGACCCGACCGCGGAGATCACCGTGGACCTGGTCGCCCGGCAGGTGCGCGCCGACCGCCCGCAGGGGCAGCTGGTCGCGCCGTTCGAACTCGACGACAACGCCCGCTGGCGGCTGCTGGAAGGGCTGGACGACATCAGCCTGACGCTCGCCAACGAAGCGGACATCGCCGCGTTCGAGAGCACCCGGCCGTCCTGGAAGCCCAGCACCGCAAGGGTCTGACGCCCTTCGGCGGCCGCACGCCCGCGCCGCCGCCACCGCCGGCGCAAGCGCCCCCCACGTCCTCGTGGGGGGCGCTTTCGCGTGTCCGGACGAGCCGGACGCCACCCCGCCATGGGTACGGAAAACCAGCCGCGGAACACCCGGTTGGCCCTGTCATGCGCCGCAACTCGCCGCAGATGGCACAATCGACGCATGGAACGCGACGGCCAACTGGAGCTCTACGGGGTCCTCGCCGCGCGTTTGAAGCAGGCGCACACGCGCGTCGCCCATCCCGAAGTCCCGGACGGGACAAGGCGGGAGTTGACCCGGCGACTGCTCGCGGTGACCGCGGTGGCGAAGCACGATCTCGCCGACGCGGCACGGCGCCTGGAGGTGTTAACGGCTGAGTTGGACGACCTCGGAATCCCCGATCACTGATCACGTGGAGCACCGAGTTCGTTGCGGCACAAGGGTGATTCGCCCGTTTCGTATTTGATTTGCGGTATATATCCGCCTAGCGTGCGAAATCAGCCCGTACTCATTCGCCGGGCAAGTTTCCGAAGGGGAAGACGTGAACAAGGCGCAGCTCGTAGAAGCGATTGCCGACAAGGTGGGCGGCCGGCAGGCCGCCGCGGACGCGGTTGACGCGGTTCTCGACGCGATCGTCCGCGCGGTGGTCTCCGGTGACCGGGTCTCGGTCACCGGGTTCGGTTCGTTCGAGAAGGTCGAGCGTCCCGCCCGTTACGCTCGCAACCCCCAGACCGGGGAGCGGGTCCGGGTCAAGAAGACCTCCGTGCCGCGGTTCCGTGCGGGGCAGGGCTTCAAGGACCTGGTCAGCGGGTCGAAGAAGCTTCCGCGAGGCGGCGAGGTCTCGGTCAAGAAGGCGCCCAAGGGCAGCCTGAGCGGCGGTGCCTCGACCACCGCCCGCACCGCCACGAAGAAGGCCGCCGCGAAGAAGGCGACCACCGCGCGCAAGGCGGCCACCGCCAAGACCGCGGCCGCGAAGAAGACCACCGCGGCCAAGAAGGCCACCGCGAAGAAGACCACCACCGCCAAGAAGTCGGCGGCCAAGAAGACCACCGCGAAGAAGGCGGCGGCGAAGAAGGCCCCCGCCAAGAAGGCCACCGCGAAGAAGGCGCCGGCCAAGCGCGCCGCCCGCAAGACCGCGAAGCGCACCGCCGCCAGGTGATACGGCCGCTTCGCCGCACCACTGATCGACCTGCTCCACCGCGCCGGGCCGGGCCCCTCTCCCACGGGGTGCCCGGCCCGCGCTATTGCGCCGCCGGGTCCGGGAAGGTCTGGAGGGTCAGGAAGGTCACGCGGCGCTCCGCGCCGGTGCCCTCGGTGCGGATGCGCACCCGCTGGCCCGGGCGCAGCAGCCGCAACTGCCCCGCGTCGAAGGCCGCGGCGCCGAACTCCAGCGGGGTGCCGTCATCCAGCAGCACGCTCCCCGTGCGGCTCTCGGCATCGAACGTGAACGCGGTGGCTTGCATGCGCCCAAGCCTAGACGCCGCCCGGACCGGTCTCAGCTGCCCTCGAAGGTCAGCGCCGCCGCGGCCGCGACGGTGAACCGGCCCACGCCCAGCGCCAGCGCCACCGCGAGGTCCTGCGGGGTGTCGACGTCCTGGCGGACCGAGGGCGCCGCGGGGAGGGTGATCTCGGCGGCGCCGGAGGCGAGATGGCGGGCGCGGGAGGCCCCGCCGAAGCCGGGGGAGAGGGACACCCGCGGCGGAGCCGCGAGCAACGTTGTCCCCGTACCGGCCGCGTCGGCGAGGAACGCCCGCTCACAGGCTCCCGCGGCGGCCCGCAGCACCTGCGCCAGCTCCGCGGGCCGCAGGGCCGGGAGATCGCCGTTCAGCGCCGCGACCGGCGCGTGCGGCCTGCGGGATCTGACCGCCGCCTCGCCGTGCCGCAGCGCCGCGTTCAGCCCGGCGGCCGGGGAGTCCGCCACGACGAACGCCCCGAGCCCGGCCAGTTCCGCCCCCGCGGTGAGGTCGTCGGTCACCACCGTGACGTCCCGCACCTCCCGGCACGCCAGCGCGGCACCCACCGTGTCCAGCACGAACGCCAGCGCGAGCGCGGGCCGCACCGCACCCGCGCCCGCCAGCCGGCTCTTGGCCACCGCCAGCGGCTTCAGCGGAACCACCAGCGACCACCTCGCGTCATCCACGCCGTCCATTGTGCGGCCGCTCCCCCCGGCACGGCCGCCGCAGGTGGCAGAG
This sequence comes from Actinacidiphila sp. bgisy144, assembly GCF_057708105.1. Classification (NCBI taxonomy): domain Bacteria; kingdom Bacillati; phylum Actinomycetota; class Actinomycetes; order Kitasatosporales; family Streptomycetaceae; genus Actinacidiphila; species Actinacidiphila sp. bgisy144. Next base: position 81,985 of record NZ_JBYIRM010000013.1, read on the forward strand.
GTGCTCCCTCGGCTGCCGGGCGCTGGCGTTAACCTCTCGGTAGCCGCGATCCCTGAGCGGCGCCAACGGCAACGAAGAGGAGTCCCGGGTGTCCCGCCGCAGAATCGGTTTCTGGTACCGCCTGGCGGCCGCCATCGCCAAGCCCCCGCTCACCGTGCTCTTCAAGCGGGACTGGCGCGGAAAGGAGAACATTCCGGCCGAGGGGGGATTCCTCACGGCGGTGAATCACAACTCCTACCTCGACCCGCTGCTGTACGCGCATTTCCAGTACAACACCGGTCGTCTTCCGCGCTTCCTGGCGAAGGCGTCGCTGTTCAAGCCGTTCTTCGTCGGCGCGGTGATGCGCGGCACCGGGCAGATCCCCGTGGTGCGCGCCAGCGCCGACGCGGCGGCCGCGTACCGCTCGGCGGTCGAGGCGGTCAACAAGGGCGAGTGCGTGGCCTTCTACCCCGAAGGCACCCTCACCCGCGACCCCGACCAGTGGCCGATGGTCGGCAAGACCGGCGTCGCCCGCGTCGCGCTGCTCACCCGCGCCCCCGTCATCCCGATCGCCCAGTGGGGCGGCAACGAATTCCTGCCGCCGTACGCGAAGAAGCCGAGCTTCTGGCCTCGCAAGACGCACCGCGTGCTGGTCGGGCCGCCGGTCGACCTGAGCGCCTGGCACGGCAAGGAGCCCACCGCCGAGGTGCTCCGCGAGGTGACCGGGGCCATCATGACCGATGTGAAGCACCTCCTCGCAGAACTCCGCGGCATCCCCGCCCCGGACGGCCTGTACGACCCGCGCAAGGCGGCCAAGGACGCGGAGCGCGCCGGCACATCCGCCGCCGCGCCCGCCGCGGCCACTGCGTCCGCCGCAACCACGGCCTCTGCCGCCTCTGCCGCCTCCGACAAGGACAACGACGCGACGGCCGCCGACGGCACGGGCGGCGCCGACACCGGCGGCGGCCAGGGCGGCCACGGCAAGGGGGCGGCGTGACCGCTCGCTGCGCCGTGTACGGCACCGGGTCCTGGGGCACCGCGTTCGCGATGGTGCTCGCCGACGCGGGCTGCGAGGTCGCGCTGTGGGGCCGCCGGCCCGACATCACCGCCGCCATCAACACCACCCGGGTCAACCCCGCCTACTCCAGCGAGATCACGCTGCCGGCCACCGTGACGGCCACCACCGACCCGGCCGAGGCCGCGGCCGGCGCGGAGTTCGTCTTCCTCGCGGTGCCCTCGCAGTCGCTGCGCGCCAACCTCGCCGACTGGGCGCCGCTGCTGCGCCGCGACGCGGTCCTGGTCAGCCTGATGAAGGGCGTCGAACTCGGCACCGCGAAGCGGATGAGCGAGGTCGTCGAGGAGGTCGCCAAGGTCGACCCCGAGCGCGTCGCGGTGCTCACCGGCCCCAACCTGGCCGCCGAGATCGCCGCCCGCCAGCCCGCGGCCGCGGTCGTCGCCTGCCGGGACGAGGCGGTCGCCCGCCGTATCCAGACCGCCTGCCACACCGCCTACTACCGCCCCTACACCAACACCGACGTGATCGGCTGCGAACTGGGCGGCGCGGTGAAGAACGTGATCGCGCTCGCGGTCGGCATCGCCGGCGGCATGGGCCTGGGCGACAACACCAAGGCGTCGCTGATCACCCGGGGCCTGGCCGAGACCACCCGGCTGGGGCTGGCGATGGGCGCGGACCCGTACACCTTCGCCGGCCTGGCCGGGATGGGCGACCTCGTCGCCACCTGCTCCTCCCCGCTGTCCCGCAACAACACCTTCGGCCACAACCTCGGCCGCGGCATGAGCCTGGCGGAGACCATCGCCGCCACCAGCCAGACCGCCGAGGGCGTCAAGTCCTGCGAGTCCGTCGCCGACCTCGCCCGCAGGCACGGCGTCGACATGCCGATCACGGAGACCGTGGTCGACATCGTGCACAACGGGAAGCCTCCCGTCGTGGCCGTCAAGGAGTTGATGTCACGTTCCGCGAAACCCGAACGGTAAGGTCAACGCGACATGAGCAACCTGCCAACGCCCCCGAGCCAGGACCCGCGCTCCGAGCGGCCGGGCTACCACCGAAAGCCGCGCGTCGCCGTCGTGTTCGGCGGACGCAGCTCCGAGCACGGCGTGTCCGTGGTGACCGCGGCCAGCGTGCTGCGCGCCATCGACCGCGACAAGTACGACGTCCTGCCGATCGGCATCACCACCGAGGGCCGTTGGGCGCTGACCGCCGACGCACCCGAGCGGATGGCGATCGCCGACCGGCGCATGCCCAGCGTCGAGCAGGTCACCGACCACGACGGCGCGGTGCTGCTGCCGGTCGACCCGGCCAACCGCGAGGTCGTCTACACCGAGATCGGCGCCGTGCCCAAGGCACTGGGCGAGGTCGACGTCGTCCTGCCGCTGCTGCACGGCCCCTACGGTGAGGACGGCACCCTCCAGGGCCTGCTGGAGCTGTCCGGCGTGCCGTACGTCGGCGCGGGCGTGCTCGCCTCCGCGGTGGGCATGGACAAGGAGTACATGAAGCGGATCTTCACCTCGTTCGGGCTGAAGGTCGGCCCGTACACGGTGGTCCGCCCGCGCGAGTTCGCGCAGGACCCGGCCGCCGCCCGCCGCAAGGTGCTTCAGTTCGCGCAGGTCCACGGCTGGCCGCTGTTCGTCAAGCCGGCCCGGGCCGGCTCGTCCATCGGCATCAGCAAGGTCGACGGGCCCGACGGGCTGGACGCGGCCCTCGCCGAAGCCCGCCGGCACGACCCCAAGGTGCTGGTCGAGTCCCTGCTGAGCGGCCGCGAGATCGAGTGCGGCGTGCTGGAGTTCGCCGACGGCCCGCGCGCCTCCGCGCCCGCCGAGATCCCGCCCGCCGCCAGCAGCGACTTCTACGACTTCGACGCGAAGTACATCGACTCCGCCGAGGGCGTCGTCCCCGCGCCCCTCACGGCGGAGCAGACCGAGCGCGTCCAGCGCCTGGCCGTCGAGGCGTTCGAGGCCGCGTCCTGCGAGGGCCTGGTCCGCGCGGACTTCTTCCTGCTGGACAGCGGCGAGTTCGTGATCAACGAGATCAACACCATGCCGGGCTTCACCCCGATCTCGATGTACCCGCGGATGTGGCAGGAGAGCGGCGTCGGCTACACCGAGCTGATCGACCTGCTCATCCAGGCGGCGCTGCGCCGCTCCACCGGCCTGCGCTGACCCCCTGCGCCGCCGGGCCGGTCAGCCCGCGAAACCCGCGAGGCCCGGTACGCCCGCAACGCCGCCGAAGCCGTCCCCGCCGCGCCGTGTCACAGGCCGGCGGGGATGGTCGCCTTCACGGCGGGCGCCAACTCCGCCAGCGGCGTCGCGTCGTGGGCGTACCTGGCCGGCAGCAGCAGCTCCACGTACGCCTTGCGCAGCGTCGTGGTCAGCCGCGCGCTGCCGTCCGGGTCCTGCTGCCAGGACCAGGAGACCCCGCCCACCTCGGCGCCGGGGGTGTTCACGTCGTCGTCGTTCGCCGGCCGCGGTACCCCGCAGCGCAGCACGATCGTAGGATCTCCCCAGCCGGCGGTGAGCTCGGACGCCGGCTTGAGCGCGCGCCCGGGCATGCCGTCGATCTTCTTCGGCAACTGCGCGTGCAGCGCTCGGCAGTAGCCCGCCGCCTCCGCGCTCGGAACCGGTACGGCGACGGACTCGTCGTCGCTACCGGAGGCGGTGAACACGTAGACCGCCGCCGCGGACAGGCACGCGGCGGCGGACACGGAGACCAGCACGACCCGGCGGTGGAACATCACCGGGAAAGCATAAGGAACAGCGGGGAGGAGCCCTGCACCAGGGGCTCGTCGGGGGCTTGAGCGGCGGGGACTATATATGGACGACCGGACACGTCAGTGTGCGGGTGATGCCTTCGGCCTGCTGGACCTTGGCCACCACCATGCGGCCGAGTTCGTCGACCGTCTCCGCCTGTGCGCGGACGATGACGTCATAGGGACCTGTGACGTCCTCCGCCTGGATCACGCCGTCGATCTTGGAGATCACCTCCGCTACTGCCGAGGACTTCCCGACCTCGGTCTGGATCAGGATGTACGCCTGTACCACGGAACCTCCAGGGCGGCTTCGAGGATCATGTGGGAGGGGAGACGCCACGTTATCGCGTCGCCGCGCGCAGCGGGGAGACCCGCGCGGTACCAGACCCTTGTATTGACGGGAATAACGCAGTGGAACGGACCGGGGCACGGACGCCGGCCGACAACCGAGGGGACGACACTATGAAGGGGACTGTGGGCGAGCTGGGGGAGTTCGGGCTCATCAGGGAACTCACCTCCCGCCTCACCTCCACCCCCGCGGTGCAGATCGGCCCCGGCGACGACGCCGCGGTGGTCGCCGCGCCCGACCGCCGGGTGGTGGCCACCACCGACGTGCTCCTCGAAGGACGGCACTTCCGCCGCGACTGGTCCACCGCCTACGACGTCGGCCGCAAGGCCGCCGCGCAGAACCTCGCCGACATCGCGGCCATGGGCGCGGTGCCGACCGCGGTGCTCCTCGCCCTCGTGGTGCCCGCCGACCTGCGCGTGACCTGGCCGGTGGAGCTGATGGACGGCATCCGGGACGAGTGCCAGGTGGCGGGCGCCGCGGTGGTCGGCGGCGACGTGGTGCGCGGCGACACCATCACCGTCTCGATCACCGCCCTCGGCGACCTGCGCAGCCGGGCCGCCGTCACCCGCGGCGGGGCCCGCGCCGGCAACCTGGTCGCCGTCACCGGCTGGCTCGGCTGGTCCGCGGCCGGACTCGCGGTGCTCTCCCGCGGCTTCCGCTCGCCGCGCGCCTTCGTCGAGGCGCACCGCCGGCCCGAACCGCCCTACCACGCCGGCCCGGCCGCCGCCGAACTCGGCGCCACCGCCATGACCGACGTCAGCGACGGCCTGGTCGCCGACCTCGGCCACATCGCCGCCGCCAGCGGCGTGGACATCGACCTGCGGTCCGCGGCCATCGACATCCCCGCGCAGATGACGGACATCGGCCAGGCCGTCGGCGTGGACCCGCTGCACTGGGTGCTCACCGGCGGCGAGGACCACGCCATCGTGGCCGCCTTCCCGCGCGACGTGAAACTCCCGGCCCGCTGGCGGATCATCGGCGACGTCACCGCGCCGGCCGGCCGTACCCCGCGGGTCACCGTCGACGGCGCGCCGTGGGACAAGGCCGCCGGATGGGACCACTTCGGGCCGGGGGAGTGAGGACGGACGAGCCCGCGGCGGGCACCGCGTACGACCCGGCGGCGGACCCCGCAGTTGACCCGGTGGACTCGGTGGACCCGGTGGACCCCGCGGCCGCGCCCCATCCGGCGCCGCCGCGGGTGCTCACCGTCGCCGGGTCCGACTCCGGCGGCGGCGCGGGCATCCAGGCCGACCTGAAGGCGATGCTCGCGCTCGGGGTGCACGGCATGAGCGTGCTCACCGCGGTCACCGCGCAGAACTCGCTGGGCGTGCACGGCGCTTGGGAACTGCCCGCCGAGGCGGTCCGCGCGCAGTTCCGCGCGGTCGTCGACGACATCGGGGTGCAGGCGGTCAAGACCGGCATGCTCTCCTCCGCGGCGACCGCCGCCACCGTCGCCGACCTGCTGGCCGGCCTCGACCCGGCCGTACCCGTGGTGGTCGACCCGGTCGCCGTCTCCAAGCACGGTGACGCGCTGCTGCGCGCGGAGGCCGTCGAGGTGGTCCGCACCCGACTGCTGCCCCTGGCCACCGTGGCCACCCCGAACCTCGACGAAGTGACCTGGCTCACCGGGATCGTGGTCACCGACGAGCAGGGGATGCGCGCCGCGGCCCGCGCGGTGCTCGGCCACGGCCCGCGCTGGGTGCTGGTCAAGGGCGGCCACCTGCCCGACACCGAGCAGGCGGTGGACCTGCTCTCCGACGGCCGCGCGGAGCACTGGTACCGCGCCCCGCGGCACGGCAACCGCCACACCCACGGCACCGGTTGCACCCTGGCGAGCGCCCTCGCCTCCTACCTCGCCCTCGGCGACGACGTGCCCACCGCGGTCGGCCGCGCCAAGGAGTACGTCAGGGGCGCCCTCGCGGCCGGCTTCCCGCTCGGCGCGGGCATCGGCCCGGTCGACCACGGCTGGCGCGCGCGGGCACACTGAAAAGCCGATCCACCGCGAGGTGGATCGGCTTCAGGTGGCCACCCAGGACTGCGCTGCGGTCAGCGCGTGACCTTGCCGGCCTTGATGCACGAGGTGCAGACGTTGAGGCGCTTCGGCGTCTTCCCGACCACCGCACGCACGCGCTGGATGTTGGGGTTCCAACGGCGCGGGGTACGGCGGTGCGAGTGGGAGATGCTGTTGCCGAAGCCCGGCCCCTTGCCGCAGACGTCGCAGTTAGCAGCCACGGGTCACTCCAAAGACTTCAGATGCTCAGATGCATTCACGGTGAGAAAACCCGGGAGAACCCCAGGCAACCGGAGCAGCATACAACGACCGCTCCCGTACCGCGAAACTACCACGGTCCGGGCATCCGCCCGCCCGCCGCCGGGTGCTCGGCCCCTGCCGCGGCGCCGCCCGGCAGTACGCTCACCAGCAGCCCCCCGTGCCCCGCGGCGGCCGAACAACCGGAACGTCCGGCCGAACACCACGGGTCCGGTGCCCCGCAAGGAGGACCTGTTGCCCCCCACGCCCGACGCGGCCGCGGTGCGTTCCTGGTGCCGGCTCTCGCTCCGGGCGCTGGGCAGGGCCCGCGAGGAGATCGACGCGATCAACGTCTACCCGGTCGCCGACGGGGACACCGGCACCAACCTCTACCTCACCGTGGAATCGGCCGCCCAGGCCGTCGAGGCGGTCTTCGACGCGCACACGGCGGGCGGCGGCGCCGAGGAGGCCGTGCCGACCTTCGCCGAGGCCTTCCGCGCCCTGGCGCACGGCGCCCTCATCGGCGCCCGCGGCAACTCCGGCACCATCCTCGCCCAGCTGCTGCGCGGCATGCACGGGGCGCTCGCCGCGCCCACCGGGCCCGACGGGCGGATCTGCGCGGACGACCTGCGCCGCGCGCTCGCGGCGGCCGCCGCCGCCGGATACGACGCCGTCGCCCGGCCCGTCGAGGGCACCATGCTCACCGTGGCCACCCGCGCGGCCGACGCGGCCCGCGCCGCGGGCGGCAGCCCCGCCGAGGTCGCCCGCGCCGCCCACGCCGCCGCGTCGGCCGCGCTGGCCGCCACCCCCGCCCAACTCGACGCGCTGCGCCGGGCCGGCGTGGTCGACGCCGGCGGCCTCGGCCTGGTCGCCCTGCTCGCGGTGCTCTGCGAGGTCGTCACCGGTGAGCCCCCTGCCGCCGCGTCCACCGCGGCGGCCACCGCCGCCCCGCCCGCGCAGGCCGTCCCGGCCGCCCCCGAGCCGTGCGCCGAGACCGGGCAGTTCGGGCCGGACGGCCCCGCGTTCGAGCTGATCTTCCTGCTGGAGGCGGCCGACGCCGCCGTGGCGACCCTGCGTACCCGGCTCGACGCCCTCGGCGACTCCCTGGTCGTGGTCGGCGGCGACGGCCTGTGGAACGTCCACGTGCACGTGGACGACGTCGGCGCCGCGGTCGAAGCCGCCATCGACGCCGGGCGGCCCTACCGGATCAGGGTCACGCACTTCGGCGACCAGGCCCGGCGCTCCCGCGGCGAGCGGGCGGTACGCGCAGTCGTCGCCCTCGTCCGCGGCGACGGCCTCGCCGCGCTCTACGGCCAGGCCGGCGCGACGGTGGTCGCCCTGCGCCCCGGCGAGCGGCCCGCCAGCGGTGAGATCGCCGCCGCGGTGCGCCGCGCCCACGCCCGCGAGGTCGTCCTGCTGCCCAACGACGCCGAACTGCGGCACACCGCCGGCGCGGCCGCGGAACAGGCCCGGGGCGACGGCGTACGGGTCGCCCTCATCCCCACCCGCTCGGCCGTCCAGGGGCTGGCCGCCCTCGCCGTCCACGAGCCGGGCCGCCGCTTCGACGAGGACGTGGTCGCCATGACCGCGGCCGCCGGCGCCACCCGCTACGCCGAACTCGCCGTCGCCGAGCACCAGTCCTGGACCACCGCGGGCATCTGCCAGGCCGGCGACGTCCTCGGGCTCATCGACGACGACGTCGCCGTCATCGGCACCGACCTCGCGGAGACTGCCGTCGGCACCCTCGAACGCATGCTGACCGGCGGCGGCGAACTCGTCACCCTCATCCTCGGCTCCACGGCTCCGCCGGACCTCGCCGACCGCCTCCGCGCCCACGTCCACGACCACCACCTCGCCGTCGACACGGTCACCTACGAAGGCGGCGACACCTCCACCCCCCTCCTCATCGGCGTGGAGTAGCCAGGTCAGCCCGATTGGGCACCCACCCACCCCCGGCCGGCCCGTGGTAGCCGGTGAGCCGAAGGGGGCGCCGGTGTCGAAAGGGAGAACACGCGGAGGTTCGCGAGGAACGAGCGAACCGAGCATGATCGACCTCCCCCAGAGCTTCGCCTGGGCGGTACCCCCACACCGGGTTAAAGCCCCCGGTGGGGGTCCCCCCGCCGCAGGTAGGGGGAGAAGCGGCGGCAAAAAAGGGGCTTGAGCGGGCGCCCCCGCGTAAGAACGGCTCGCACGTAACGGCGCCCCCACGGGTGGGCCGGTGGGAAGGTCGGCACCCGCACCGGCGGACGGACCCGCCCCCGCCTGAGCGGGGTTGTCGGTGCGGTGGGGCAGGATAGGCGGGGATGACTGGTAATCCGTTGGACGACCCGCTGCGCAAGCTCGTCGGTGACCGTACGGCCAAGGTGCTCGGCGAGCATCTCGGGCTGCACACGACCGGGGACCTGCTCCACCACTATCCGCGGCGGTACGCGGAGCGCGGCGAGCTGACGCGGCTGGCCGACCTCCCGGTGGACGAGTACGTGACGGTGGTCGCGCAGATCGCGAAGGCGGACAAGCGGACGTACGGGCGCGGCTCGGGGGTGCGGCTGGAGGTCGTGGTGACCGACGGCAGCGGCTCGCTGACCCTGGTGTTCTTCAGCAAGGCGGCGCACGCGCACGCCCACCGGCTGATCCCGGGCCGGCGCGGCATGTTCTCCGGGAAGGTCTCGGTCTTCAACCGTACGCGCCAACTCGCGCACCCGGACTACCAGTTGCTCGACGCGGGTGCGGACGAGGGCCCGGACGCGAAGGACGCGGCCGACGCGTTCGCGAACCGGCTGATCCCGCTGTACCCGGCGGTGAAGCAGATCACGTCCTGGCGCATCGCGCAGGCGGTGGACACCGCGATCGACTCGCTGGGCGCTATCGGCTGGGCCGGGGTCGGGGAGCCGCTGCCGGCGGAACTGCGGGCCGGGCGCGACCTGGTGGGGTTGCCCGAGGCGCTGGAGAAGGTGCACCGGCCGCGGTCGAAGCGGGACATCGAGGTGGCGCGGCAGCGGCTGAAGTGGGACGAGGCGTTCGTCCTCCAGGTCGCGCTGGCCAGGCGCCGGGCCGACGAGTCGGCGCTGCCCGCGCTGCCGAGGGTGCCGGGCGGGGACGGGCTGCTGGCGGCGTTCGACCGGCGGCTGCCGTTCACCCTCACCGAGGGCCAGCGGGCGGTCTCCGCGGAGATCTTCGCGGACCTGGCGACGGAGCACCCCATGCACCGGCTGCTCCAGGGCGAGGTCGGCTCCGGCAAGACCATGGTGGCGCTGCGCGCGATGCTCGGGGTGGTGGACACCGGCGGCCAGGCGGCGATGCTCGCGCCGACCGAGGTGCTCGCCCAGCAGCACCACCGGTCGGTCACCGAGATGATGGGCGACCTCGCGGAGTCCGGCATGCTCGGCGGCTCCGAACTGGGCACCAAGGTGGTGCTGCTGACCGGTTCCATGGGGGCGGCGGCCCGCCGCACCGCGCTGCTGGACCTGGTCAGCGGGGACGCGGGCATCGTGATCGGCACCCACGCCCTGATCGAGGACAAGGTGAAGTTCCGCGACCTGGGCCTGGTGGTGGTGGACGAGCAGCACCGCTTCGGGGTGGAGCAGCGCGACGCGCTGCGCGCCAAGGCCGCGCAGCCGCCGCACCTGCTGGTGATGACGGCCACCCCGATCCCGCGCACGGTCGCGATGACGGTCTTCGGCGACCTGGAGACCTCGGTGCTCGACCAACTGCCCGCCGGGCGCTCCCCGATCGCCACCCATGTGGTGCCGGCGGCCGAGAAGCCGCACTTCCTGGCGCGGGCGTGGGAGCGGGTCCGCGAGGAGGTCGAGGCGGGCCACCAGGCGTACGTGGTCTGCCCGCGGATCGGCGACGAGGAGGACGCGAAGGCGGCCGCCAAGCCGGCCGGGAAGAAGGGCGGCGCCGCCGGGCCGAAGGACGGCCCCGGCCCGGACGACGCCGAGCGCCGCCCCCCGCTGGCCGTGCTGGAGGTCGCCGACCAGCTGGGCAAGGGCCCGCTGGCCGGTCTGCGGGTGGAGGCGCTGCACGGCAGGATGGCCCCCGACGCCAAGGACGACGTGATGCGCCGGTTCGCCGCCGGCGACGTGGACGTGCTGGTCGCGACCACCGTCATCGAGGTGGGGGTCAACGTGCCGAACGCCACCGCGATGGTGATCATGGACGCCGACCGGTTCGGCGTCTCCCAGCTCCACCAGCTGCGCGGCCGGGTGGGCCGGGGCAGCGCCGCCGGGCTGTGCCTGCTGGTCTCCGAGGCCCATGAGGCCAGTCCGGCCAGGACCCGGCTGGACGCGGTCGCCCGCACCCTGGACGGCTTTGAGCTGTCCCGGATCGATCTGGAGCAGCGCCGGGAGGGCGACGTGCTCGGCCAGGCCCAGTCCGGCAGCCGCTCCAGCCTGCGGGTGCTCGCCGTCATCGACGACGAGGAGGTGATCGCGGCGGCCCGCGACGAGGCCACCGCGCTGGTCGCCGCCGACCCCGAACTGGCCGCCCACCCCGATCTGCGCAGCGCGCTGGAGAGTCTGCTGGACGCCGACCGCGAGGAGTACCTCGACAAGGGCTGACGCCGTGGCGGGCCCGGGCGCCCGGTAGGGTCGGGGCCGTGAGCAAGTCATGACCCGCGTGATCGCCGGGGCGGCCGGCGGCCGCCGGCTCGCCGTCCCCCCGGGCAACGGCACCCGCCCCACCTCGGACCGGGCCAAGGAAGCGCTCTTCTCCACCTGGGAGTCGCTGCGCGGCCCGCTGGCGGGGGCCAGGGTGCTGGACCTGTACGCGGGCTCGGGCGCGGTCGGCCTGGAGGCGCTCTCCCGCGGCGCGGCGCACGTCCTGCTGGTGGAGGCCGACCCGCGGGCCGCCAGGGTGGTCCGGGAGAACACCGCCACGGTGCGGCTGCCCGGCGCCGAGGTGCGCCCGGCCCGGGCGGAGAAGGCGGTGGCCGGACCGCCGCCGGGCCCGCCGTACGACACGGTCTTCCTCGACCCGCCCTATGACGTGCCGGACCCCGAACTGCGGGAGATCCTCCTCACACTCGCGGCCAACGGCTGGTTGACCGCCGACGCACTGGTCACCGTGGAACGCAGGACGCGCGGCGGTGCCTTCGAGTGGCCCGACGGCTTCGCCGGGGTGCGCTCGCGTACCTACGGGGAGGCGACTTTTTGGTACGGTCGCGCCGCCGAAGTTACCGACGAGTCATGAACCCGCCATGAACCGCAGCCCGAGCGTCACCGCTACGGAGAGCGAGGAGCCACTCTTGCGCCGCGCAGTCTGTCCGGGGTCCTTCGACCCCATCACCAACGGACACCTCGACATCATCGCCCGCGCGTCCCGGCTGTACGACACCGTCCACGTCGCCGTGATGATCAACAAGTCCAAGCAGGGCCTGTTCGACATCGGCGAGCGGATCGCGCTGATCGAGGAGGTCACCGCGGAACTCGGCAACGTCCGGGTGGAGTCCTTCCACGGCCTGCTCGTCGACTTCTGCAAGCAGCGCGAGATCCCGGCCATCGTCAAGGGGCTGCGCGCGGTCAGCGACTTCGACTACGAACTGCAGATGGCCCAGATGAACATCGGCCTGTCCGGCGTGGAGACGCTCTTCGTGCCCACCAACCCCGAGTACAGCTTCCTGTCCTCCAGCCTCGTCAAGGAAGTCGCCCAATGGGGCGGTGACATCTCCCACTTGGTCCCGCCGCCGGTCCTCCGGGCGCTGACCGCGCGGCTCCGGCAGCAGTAGGCTTTGCCGCTGTGGACGTCCAGAAGAAGCTCGATGAGATCACGGCGACCGTCAGCGCAGCCCGGTCCATGCCGATGTCGGCCTCCTGCGTGGTGAACCGGGCCGACCTGCTCGCGATGCTCGAAGAGGTCGCCGCGGCGCTCCCGGACTCGCTCGCCCAGGCCCAGGAACTCCTGGGCGACCGCGAGCAGATGGTGGAGCAGGCCCGCGCCGAGGCGCAGCGGATCATCGAGTCCGCACACGCCGAGCGCGGCTCGATGGTCTCGGACACCCAGATCGCCCGGCAGTCCCAGGACGAGGCCGACCGCATCCTGGCCGAGGCGCGCCGCGAGGCCGACGAGATCCGCGCCGAGGCGGACGACTACGTGGACAGCAAGCTCGCCAACTTCGAGGTGGTCCTCACCAAGACCATCGGCTCGGTGGACCGCGGCCGCGAGAAGCTGCTCGGCCGCGACCCGTACGCCGAGGACGGCCAGGGCTACGCCGAGGACGACCCCGACGCCCCCGAGCGCAGCACCGACCCGGAGACGCTGCGCCGCCGCGCGGACGAGTACGTCGACACCAAGATGCGCGCCTTCGAGGCGGTGCTCAGCAAGACCCTCGAAGCGGTCGGCCGCGGCCGGCTCAAGCTCACCGGGCACAACCCGATCGACGACCTCGCCGCGCAGATCGCCGCCGCCGACGCGGCCGACGGCAGCGGCGAGGTGCGGCACCGGCAGTCCGACGACGAGTTCATGGCGGGCCTGGCCGCGCCGGCCGCCGACAACCAGGCCGACCTGTCGCAGTACGGCTACTCCCCGGCCGCCGCGGCCGCCGCGCCGCAGCAGCCCGAGCAGCAGCAGGGCTACGAGGCCGACCCGGCCTACGAGGCCGACCCGGCCTACGGCTACCCGCAGCAGGACGTCTACGCCCAGCAGGCCCAGCCCGGCGGCTACCCGCAGCCCCTGCCGCCCCAGCAGCAGGAGTACGCGCCGGCCGGCTACGACCCGTACGGCAGCCCGCAGCAGGGGTACGACTACCAGGCCGCCGCCCCGGTGGACCCGGCCGGCGGCTACGACCAGCAGTACGGCGGGCAGCCGCAGATCCCGTACCAGCAGCAGGGGCCGGGGTACGGCCAGCAGCCCGGGACGCAGCCCGCGGCGCTGGACGAGACCAGCTTCTTCGACACCGGCATGATCGACCTGAACCGGCTCCGGGAGCTGGAACAGGGCCTCTGACCTCGCCCTCGGCCCCGGCGTCGGGCGGCCGCCGCCCCTGCGGCGACCGCCGGCGTTTGGGCCCGGGCGCACTGTCAAGTATCCTGTGGGCTCCAGCCGTGTCACGCACCGGCGCTTCGGCCTGCCCGTCCACCAGGGCCCTCCAGGGGGACCGCGCGGACGCGGGCGTAACGCTGTAGGCCGTACCGATGAAAGCAGGAAGCCCTGAACACCCGCCTCGACCACCGCAACCCCCTCGTGTTCGACACACACGAGCTGGGTCGGCGTCCTGGTGCGATGAAGAAGGTCTCCCGCACGGTCTCCGCGCCCGTCGACCTCGGTATCGCCGAGGTCATCGGGGTGCCGGAGGGCGCCGACGTCGAGCTGGAGCTCCGCCTGGAGTCGGTCATGGAAGGCGTGCTGGTCTCCGGCACCGCCCATGCGCCGGTGACAGGGGAGTGCATCAGGTGCCTGGAGCCGCTGGAGCGCGAGCTCGACGCGGAGTTCCAGGAGATGTTCTCCTACCCCGACGCCGACACCCGGACCGCCCGCAGGGACGAAGCCGGTGACGACGCCGCGGCCTCCGAGGAGGACGAGCTGTACCTCGAGGACGACCTGTTCGACCTCGAACCCGTGCTGCGGGACGCGGTGGTGCTCGCACTGCCCATGCAGCCGGTGTGCCGGGAGGACTGCCCGGGTCTGTGCCCCCAGTGCGGGGTGCGGCTCGCGGACGATCCCGACCACCACCACGAGGCGACCGACATCCGTTGGGCCGCCTTGCAGGACTTCCAGCAGAACGGCACCGGAGACGGTGCCGACGAGAACCAGGAGAAGTAGCCGTGGCTGTTCCGAAGCGGAAGATGTCGCGCAGCAACACGCGCCACCGCCGTTCGCAGTGGAAGGCTGCGCCCGTGAGCCTGGTGGCCTGCGAGCGCTGCCACGAGCCGAAGCTCCAGCACATCGCGTGCCCGAGCTGCGGCACCTACAACCGCCGTCAGGTCCTCGAGGTCTGATCGGCAGGTGACAGGCCCAGTGTCCTCAACGTCCTCCACGCCCGACACCCCGGTGTCGAAGAAGGCCGCCGCGGACAAAGCCTCGTCCCACACGCTTCTGGAAGGGCGGCTCGGGTACCACCTCGAGCCCGCCCTTCTGGTGCGTGCGCTCACCCACCGCTCGTACGCGTACGAGAACGGCGGGCTGCCCACCAACGAGCGGCTGGAGTTCCTCGGGGACTCCGTGCTCGGCCTGGTGGTCACCGACACCCTCTACCGCACCCACCCCGACCTGCCCGAGGGCCAACTGGCCAAGCTCAGGGCCGCGGTGGTCAACTCGCGGGCCCTGGCCGGGGTCAGCCGCGGGCTCGACCTGGGCGCGTTCATCCGGCTCGGCCGCGGTGAAGAGGGAACCGGCGGGCGGGACAAGGCATCGATCCTCGCGGACACCCTCGAAGCGGTCATCGGCGCGGTCTATCTCGACCAGGGCCTCGACGCGGCTTCGGCACTCGTCCACCGGCTCTTCGACCCGCTGATCGAGGAGTCCTCCAACCTCGGCGCCGGCCTGGACTGGAAGACCTCGCTCCAGGAGCTCACCGCCGCCGAAGGGCTCGGCGTCCCCGAGTACGTCGTCTCCGAGTCCGGCCCCGACCACGAGAAGACCTTCACGGCTGCCGCCCGCGTCGGTGGTGTCGAGTACGGCACCGGCACCGGCCGCAGCAAGAAGGAGGCGGAGCAGCAGGCGGCGGAAGCAGCCTGGCGCTCCATCCGCGAAGCGTCCACCTCACAGCCGGCGGGCTGAGCCCCTCCCGAACGCCGGGCGCGCCGACCGAACCGTCGGCCCGCCCGGCGTTTCCGGGAGCGGCCCGGCACCCGGCGAAGCAACCATCCCGCCCGGCCGTCAGGACCCCACCGTGCCAGAACTCCCGGAAGTCGAGGTCGTCCGCCGCGGCCTCGCCAAGTGGGCCGCCGACCGGACGATCGCCGCGGCCGAGGTCCTGCACCCCCGTGCCGTACGCCGCCACCCCGCCGGCCCGGACGACTTCACCCACCGCCTCACCGGCGCCACCCTCGCCGCCCCGCACCGCCGCGGCAAGTACCTGTGGCTGCCGGTCGGGGAAGGCACCGCGATGGTCGCCCACCTCGGCATGAGCGGCCAGTTCCTGATCCGCCCGCAGGAGGCGAGCGCCGAGAAGCACCTGCGGGTCCGCCTCACCTTCGACGACACCGAGGGCACCGACCTCCGCTTCGTCGACCAGCGCACCTTCGGCGGGCTCTCCCTGCACGACACGGTCCCCGGCGACCCCGAGCAGCTGCCGCAGCCGCTGGCGCACATCGCCCGCGACCCGCTCGACCCGGCCTTCGACGACGACGCCTTCCACGCGGCGCTGCGCCGCAAGCGGACCACGATCAAGCGGGCGCTGCTGGACCAGACCCTGATCAGCGGGGTCGGCAACATCTACGCCGACGAGACGCTGTGGCGCACCCGGCTGCACTACGACCGCCCGACCACCGCGCTGACCCGCCCTCGCACCGCCGAACTCCTCACCCACGTGCGGGAGGTGATGGGCGACGCGCTGGCCGCCGGCGGCACCAGCTTCGACAGCATGTACGTCAACGTGAACGGCGAGTCGGGGTACTTCGCCCGCTCGCTGGACGCCTACGGCCGCGAGGACGAGCCCTGCCGCCGCTGCGGCACCCCGATCCGGCGCCGGGCGTGGATGAACCGCTCCAGCTACTTCTGCCCGCGCTGCCAGCCGGCGCCGCGCGCCTCGTCGTAGCGTCCGCGGGCCGCCAGCACCTCCGGCATCCGGCCCTCGACCAGGTGGATCAGGTCGAGCAGCCGGGTCGCGGTCTCCTGACCGAGCGGGGTGAGCCGGTACTCCACGTGCGGCGGGGTGACCGGCTGCGCGTCGCGGATCACCAGACCGTCGCGCTCCAGCGCCTGGAGCGTCTGGGAGAGCATCTTCTCGCTCACGCCGTCCACCCGGCGCCGCAGCGCGTTGAAGCGCAGGGTGTCCTCGGCGAGCGCCGACAGCGTCAGGATGCCCCAGCGCCCGGTGACGTGCTCCAGGGTCGGCCGTGACGGGCAGTCCCGCGAGAACACGTCGAACGCGTCCACCTGCTCCGTCACCTGGCTCATGAGCCCAGCGTAGCGTCCGAACCGCGGCCGGTCAGTAGCCGAAGTCCTGGGTCCACCAGGGGCCGCCGGTGCCGAAGTGGATGCCGACGCCGAGGGTCTTGTAGTCGCAGTCGAGAATGTTGGCGCGGTGGCCGGGGCTGTTCATCCAGGCGGTCATCACGGCCTGGGCGTCGGCCTGGCCCATGGCGATGTTCTCGCCGCCGAGGTCGGTGATGCCGAGCTTCTTCGCCCGGTCCCAGGGGTCGTTGCCGTCCGGGTCGGTGTGGTCGAAGAAGCCGCGGGCGGCCATGTCGTCGCTGAAGTCCTGCGCGAGGGTGTCCAGGGCGGAGCTCGCGGTGAGCGGCCGGCAGCCGGCGGTGGCGCGCTGCGCGTTGACCATGGTGAGGATCTGGGCCCGGGCGGAGGTGACCGCGTCGGTGGTGGTCGTGGCCGCGGTGGTGGGCGCGGCGGTCTTCGGGGCGGTGGTCCGCACCGGGGTGGTGGGCGCGGCGGTGGTGCGGGTGGGGGAGGGCGCGGCGGCCTTGGTGGTGGCCGTGCGGGACGGCGTGGCGGCGCGGGCCGTGGTCGCGGGCGCGCTCCTGGTCGCGGTCGCGGTGGGCGCGCCGGACGCGGAGGTGGTGGCGCCGTCGGACGAGGGCGTGTTGGTGCCGGTCAGGGACGAGGGCGAGCCGGTGCCGGTGGGCCCGGTCCCGTCCGCCTGGGTGCTGGCGCCGTCGCCGTCGAGGTGGCGCAGCTCGCCGTCGAGGTCCGCCAGCAGCCCGGAGGACGCGGCGACCGCGCCCACCGCGAGCGCCGCCGACGACGCCAGCAGCCCGGTCCGTACCGGGTGGTGCCTGCGCGGGCCGCGGTGGCTGCGCGGCCCCGGCTGCGGGGCCGCGGGCTCGGCATGTCGGCTGTGACGCCCCATCGCCGCACTCCTCACTGCTCGCACTGCTCGCCTGAATTACTCCGAACGGGTGAAGCTGTTGAGGGGGGACTGTAGCGAATGCGGGGTGGGTCGGACGAGGTTGCGTGGTCAGGCGGCCGGACCGGCCGGGCCGCGGC
This sequence comes from Actinacidiphila sp. bgisy144, assembly GCF_057708105.1. Classification (NCBI taxonomy): domain Bacteria; kingdom Bacillati; phylum Actinomycetota; class Actinomycetes; order Kitasatosporales; family Streptomycetaceae; genus Actinacidiphila; species Actinacidiphila sp. bgisy144. The sequence continues at coordinate 99,428 of NZ_JBYIRM010000013.1, forward strand.
GCTCGGGCGGGCCCGCGGCGGCGGACGGGATAGCGTGCCGGTATGAACGAAGAGGTCCGGCTCACCGCGTGGGTGCGCGGCCGTGTGCAGGGCGTCGGCTTCCGCTGGTGGACCCGGGCGACCGCGTTGGAGATCGGCGGCCTGGACGGCTACGCGGGCAATCTCGCCGACGGGCGGGTGCAGGTGGTCGCGGAAGGCGGCTTCGAGCGGTGCGAGCGGCTGCTGGAGTGGCTGCGGCACGGCGACACGCCCGGGCGGGTGGACGGGGTGACCGAAATCTGGGGGGTCACCCGCGGCGGATACGAGGGTTTCGAGATCCGATGACCACAACCCGTTGCCTTCCGGCGATCGGCGTGTCAGGCTGCCCCCGGGCGAGGATGATCGTCAGACCTCGCGGATGACCACGCGGGCAGCCCGCGGCGCAGGTCGGCGCCGTGTATTCCGAGGCGGACCCGACGGCTGGGCTGTGATCGTGTTGACCGGTTCCCGTTTTGGTGAGACGCTGGAAGCCCCGCGCATCGTGGCACCGTTGAATGCACGGCAGCCTCGATTTCGGCAGTCGCGCGGGAGCGACCCCCCTCAACCACGACCCACCCGCCCCGGTCGGTCACTCAGCGTGGAGGACCATTCATCATGGCAAAGGCGCTTCTCGGTTACGTCGGCGGCCCCGACCCGCGACTCCTCGCCGAGATGCGAAGGCTTCAGCAGCGCGTTCAGGACCTGGAGTCCGAACTCGTCCGCATGCAGGCGGAGAACGACGCACTGGCTGTCGCATCGCGTGAAGAGTCGCTGCTCAGCAGCATCGACGTCACTCGCGCGGAGCCCGCGCTCGCCTGATCCGGCGGGTGGCGGGGCCTTCCCCCACACCGATGTCGCCGGACGGCGGCCAGGGACTCCCGTCCCCGTCGTCCCCTCGGCAGTCTGCTTCCCGCGGCTGCCCTGACTTACCCATGCCTGGCTCACTCATGCTGGTCCGCAGCGGCGCCGCTGGTCGGCGCCGTCGCGGCAGTACGCGGTCACGGCACTTCAAGGGACGCCCGTGCGGCGTCCCTTCGTGGTTCCCCGGAGGGATGTCCCTCCGGCCCTGCTGCCCGCCCCTCGCCTCTTTGTCCCAACTGCTTCACATGCGCGACGATCACCCGTTGCCCCGGTTCTACGTCTGATCTGCCCTGCGGATTCCTCGGTGAAACCGCACCTGCCGGGTAGAGTCGACCGGCGTGCATCTCAAGAGCCTCACGCTGCGCGGCTTCAAGTCGTTCGCCTCCGCGACGACGCTGCGCTTCGAACCCGGAATCACCTGCGTCGTCGGGCCCAACGGCTCCGGCAAGTCCAACGTCGTGGACGCGCTGTCGTGGGTGATGGGCGAGCAGGGGGCCAAGTCACTGCGCGGCGGCAAGATGGAGGACGTCATCTTCGCCGGCACCACCGGGCGCCCCCCGCTGGGCCGCGCCGAGGTGTCGCTGACCATCGACAACACCGACGGCGTGCTGCCGATCGAGTACGCCGAAGTCACCATCACCCGGATCATGTTCCGCAACGGCGGCAGCGAGTACCAGCTCAACGGCGACACCTGCCGGCTGCTGGACATCCAGGAACTGCTCTCCGACTCCGGCATCGGCCGCGAGATGCATGTCATCGTCGGCCAGGGCCAGCTGGACTCCGTCCTGCACGCCGACCCGATGGGCCGCCGCGCCTTCATCGAGGAGGCGGCCGGCGTCCTCAAGCACCGCAAGCGCAAGGAGAAGGCGCTGCGGAAACTCGACGCGATGCAGGCCAACCTCGCCCGCGTCACCGACCTCACCGGCGAACTGCGCCGCCAGCTCAAACCGCTCGGCCGGCAGGCGCAGGTCGCCCGCCGCGCCGCCGTCATCCAGGCCGACCTGCGCGACGCCCGGCTGCGACTGCTCGCCGACGACCTGGTGACACTGCGCGAGGCACTGCGCGCCGAGGTCGCCGACGAGGCCGCGCTCAAGGAGCGCAGGGCCGCCGTCGAGACCGAACTCGCCGCCGCGGTGCAGCGCGAGGCCCGCCTGGAGGAGCAGGTGCGGGCCCTGACGCCGCGGGTCAACGACGCGCAGGCCGCCTGGTACGCGCTCTCCCAGCTCACCGAACGGGTGCGCGGCACCATCGGGCTGGCCGAGCAGCGCCACCGGCACGCCACCGGCCAGCCCGCCGAGGAGCGGCGCGGCCGCGACCCGGAGGACATGGAGCGAGAGGCCGCCCGTATCCGGGAGCAGGAGGCCGAACTCACCGAAGCGCTCGACGCGGCCGAACGCGCCCTGGAGGACACCGTCGGCCACCGCGCCGAACTCGAACGCCGCCTCGCCGAGGAGGAGAACCGGCTGCGCCAGGCCGCCCGCGCCATCGCCGACCGCCGCGAGGGCCTGGCCCGGCTGACCGCCCAGGTCAACGCGGCCCGCTCCAAGGCCGGTTCGGCCGAGGCCGAGATCGGCCGGCTCGCCGCGGCCCGCGACGAGGCCCGCGAGAGGGCCGAGTCCGCGCAAGGCGAGTACGAGGAACTGCGCGCCCAGGTCGAGGGGCTGGACGCCGACGACAGCGAACTCGAAGCCCGCTTCGAGGCCGCCCGCGCCGCGCAGGCCGCCGCCGACGAGGAGTTCAGCGCCGCCCGGGAGGCGGCCACCGCCGCGGAGCGCCGCCGCGCCGCCGTCGCCGCCCGCCGCGACGCGCTCGCCCCTTCGCTGCGGCGCAAGGACGGCACCGGCGCGCTGCTGGCGCGGGCCGGGACACCGGACGGGCTGGACGGCGTCCTCGGCTCGGCCGCCGAACTGCTGCACGTCGCCCCGGGGTACGAGGTCCCGCTCGCCGCGGCCCTCGGCGCGGCCGCCGACGCGGTCGCCGTCACCGGCCCGGCCGCGGCCGCGGACGCGCTGCGGCTGCTGCGCAAGGAGGACGGCGGCCGCGCCGCGCTGCTGCTGGCCCTGCCGTCCGGCGGCGCCGATCCGGTCCTGCCCGGGCAGAGCGCGGGGGACCGTACCCGGCCGGAGCACGGGCCGGGGCCGGGGCCCGCCGCACCCGCGGCCGGCGCGCCCCCGTACGGCGGTGCGGCCGGGAACCGCGCGGACCCGGGCCGGCCGGGCGCCGCGCCGTATGCCGACCGGGAGCGTACGGCGGCGGCCGTCGCGGGCTCGGGGGTGCCGGCGCCGCGGCCGGAGGGGGCGGGGCTGCCCGGGCAGGCGCGGCCCGCGGTGGAGCTGGTCGCCGGGGACGCCGGCCTGCTGCCCTCGGTACGGCGGCTGCTGGACGGTTTCGTGGTGGTGCCGACGCTGGAGGACGCGCAGGAACTGGTCGCCGCGCACCCGGAGCTGACCGCGGTGACCGCCGAGGGCGACGTGCTGGCCGCGCACATGGCGCAGGGCGGTTCGGCGAAGGCGCCCAGCGTCCTGGAGGTGCAGGCGCAGGTCGACGAGGCGGACGCGGAGCTGGAGCGGCTGGCGGGTCAGTGCGCGGAGCTGGCCGAGCGCCAGCAGGCGGCCAGGGACCGCCGGGCGGCCGCGGCGCGCGAGGTCGACGAGCTGGGGCAGCGGCGCCGGGCGGCGGAGAAGGCGAAGTCGTCGGTGGCGCAGCAGTTGGGCCGGTACGGCGGGCAGGCGCGGGCGGCGGCCGGGGAGGCGGAGCGCGCGGCGGCGGCCGTGGTCCGGGCGCAGGAGTCGCTCGCCGCGGCGCGCGAGGAGCTGGAGGAGCTGTCCTACCGGCTGGGCGAGGCGCAGGAGGAGCCGGGCGAGGAGGAGCCGGACACCTTCGCCCGGGACCGGCTTGCGGCCGACGGTGCGAACGCGCGGCAGACCGAGATGGAGGCGCGCCTGCAGGTGCGTACCCACGAGGAACGGGTCAGGAGTCTGGCCGGGCGGGCCGACGGGCTGTACCGGGCGGCCCGCGCCGAGCGGGAGACCCGGGCGCGGGCCGAGCGGCGGCGGGCCCGGCTGGCGTACGAGGCGTCGGTGGCGGCGGCCGTCCTGGCCGGCGCGCGCGGGCTGCTGGCGTGCGTTCAGGTGTCGCTGGGCCGGGCGGAGGCCGAGCGGGTCGCCGCCGAGCAGGCCAGGGCCGAGCGGGAGGCGGAGCTCGGCGCGGAGCGGCGGCGTGGCCGGGAGCTGAAGTCGGAGCTGGACCGGCTGACCGGGGATGTGCACAAGGGCGAGGTGCTGGGCGCCGAGAAGCGGCTGCGGATCGAGCAGTTGGAGGCGAAGGCGCTGGAGGAGCACGGCATGGAGCCGGCCGGGCTCGTGGCCGAGTACGGGCCGGGGCTGCCGGTGCCGCCGTCGCCGCCCGCCGAGGGCGAGGTGCTGCCCGAGGACCCGGCGCACCCGCGCAACCAGCCGGTGCCCTACGTCCGCGCCGAGCAGGAGAAGCGGCTGCGGGCGGCGGAGAAGGCGTACGCGCAGCTCGGCAAGGTCAACCCGCTGGCGCTGGAGGAGTTCGCGGCCCTGGAGGAGCGGCACAAGTTCCTCACCGAGCAGCTGGAGGACCTCCGCAAGACCCGCGCCGACCTGCTCCAGGTGGTCAAGGACGTGGACGAGCGGGTGGAGCAGGTCTTCACCGCGGCCTTCCACGACACCGCGCGGGAGTTCGAGGGCGTCTTCTCCCGGCTCTTCCCGGGCGGCGAGGGGCGGTTGGTGCTGACCGACCCGGACAACATGCTCACCACAGGGGTGGAGGTTGAGGCACGGCCGCCGGGGAAGAAGGTGAAGCGGTTGTCGCTGCTGTCGGGCGGTGAGCGCTCGCTGACCGCGGTGGCGATGCTGGTGTCGATCTTCAAGGCGCGGCCGAGCCCGTTCTACGTGATGGACGAGGTCGAGGCGGCGCTGGACGACACCAACCTGCAGCGGCTGATCCGGATCATGGAGGAGCTCCAGGAGAGTTCGCAGCTGATCGTCATCACGCACCAGAAGCGGACGATGGAGGTCGCCGATGCCCTGTACGGAGTATCGATGCAGGGCGACGGGGTGTCCAAGGTGATCAGCCAGCGGCTGCGGGACGGCAAGCGGACGGCCGCCAAGGCCGACTGAACCTTCACAACCTGAACTCGTCTTGCCGATCTCACCTGGGTTTCCCAGGTGAGATAGCTAACGTGCGCACGATTGCGCCCTCTTCTGATTTCTTGTGTTCGAAAGTTGTATGCATAATCTCTGAGCGTTTGCCTATACGTCCGAGTGGTGGCCGCTCCAACGGCGGCCAACACTGGAAGATCCGAACCCTCATGTGAGGGCTCGCCGCCGAGCCCCAGGAGCGCAACTTGACCAGCACCGCATCAGCGGCCGGCACCTCTGGCCGGGTCCCGCCGCCGACCGAACACCTCGGCCACGTCATCTTCATCACCGCCGCCGCCGCGATGGGCGGCTTCCTCTTCGGCTACGACAGCTCGGTGATCAACGGCGCGGTCGAGGCGATCCGGTCCAGGTACGGCATCGGGTCCGCGGCCCTCGCCCAGGTCATCGCGATCGCCCTGATCGGCTGCGCGATCGGGGCCGCCACCGCGGGCCGGATCGCCGACCGCATCGGCCGCATCCGCTGCATGCAGATCTCCTCGGTGCTCTTCACCATCAGCGCGGTCGGCTCCGCGCTGCCGTTCGCCCTGTGGGACCTGGCGTTCTGGCGGATCGTCGGCGGCTTCGCGATCGGCATGGCCTCGGTGATCGGCCCCGCCTACATCGCCGAGGTCTCGCCGCCGGCCTACCGCGGCCGGCTCGCGTCCTTCCAGCAGGGCGCCATCGTGCTGGGCATCGCCATCTCCCAGCTCGTCAACTACGGCATCCTGCAGTCCGCCAACGGCGACCAGCGCGGCACGGTGCTCGGCCTGGAGGCGTGGCAGGTCATGCTCGGGGTGATGGTCATCCCCGCGGTCATCTACGGGCTGCTGTCCTTCGCCATCCCCGAGTCGCCGCGGTTCCTGCTGTCGGTCGGCCGGGACCGGGAGGCCCGCGCGGTGCTCGCCGACGTCGAGGGCAAGGACACCGACCTCGACGCGCGCGTCACCGAGATCCGCACCGCCATGCGCCGCGAGCACAAGGCGAGCTTCCGCGACCTGCTCAACCCCAGGTCCGGCCGGATGCCCAACTTCCTGCCCATCGTCTGGATCGGCATCGGGCTGTCGGCGTTCCAGCAACTCGTGGGCATCAACGTGGCGTTCTACTACTCCGCCACGCTCTGGCAGTCCGTCGGCATCGACCCGAGCAGCTCGTTCCTGTACTCCTTCACCACCTCGATCGTGAACATCATCGGCACGGTGATCGCCATGATCTTCGTGGACCGGATCGGCCGCCGCCCGCTGGCCCTGATCGGCTCCGCCGGCATGACCGTCGCCCTCGCCCTGGAAGCCTGGGCGTTCTCCTCCAAGCACGGCGCGACCCTCCCCACCGCCGAAGGCACCGTCGCCCTGGTCGCCGCGCACTGCTTCGTGCTGTTCTTCGCGCTGTCCTGGGGCGTCGTCGTCTGGGTCTTCCTCGGCGAGATGTTCCCCAACAAGATCCGCGCCGCGGCCCTGGGCGTCGCCGCCGCCGCGCAGTGGATCGCCAACTGGGCCATCACCGCGAGCTTCCCCAGCCTCGCCGACTGGAACCTGTCGGGCACCTACGTCATCTACACCTGCTTCGCCCTGGTCTCCATCCCCTTCGTCCTGCTCTTCGTCAAGGAGACCAAGGGCAAGTCCCTGGAGGAGATGGGCTGACCGCGCGGGCCCGCTCGGCCGGGCGGAGCCGTTGACAAGCTCGGTTAATGAGATTAGCTTTTAGCTAACGGAGTTAGCCGCGCTGGGCCGGAGGAGACGCCATGACCGAGTACCTCGCCGTCGGGGACGGCACGATCGCGTACGAGCTGAGCGGAACCGGCCCGCTGGTCGTGCTGGCGCACGGGATGGGGGACAGCCGCGCCTCGTACCGCGCGGTGGTTCCCGCGCTGGTGGACGCGGGCTACCGGGTGGCCGCGGTGGACCTGCGCGGCTGCGGCGAGTCCAGCACGCGGTGGCCGGAGTGGAGCCGTGCGGCGATCGCGGGGGACCTGCTCGCGCTGATCCGGCACCTGGGCGGCCCGGCCGTCATCGTCGGGCACTCGATCTCCGGTGGCGCCGCCACCATCGCCGCCGCGCGGGAGCCCGCGCTGGTCAGCGCGGTGGTCGAACTGGGGCCGTTCACGCGCAAGCAGTCGTTCGCACTGGGCGACCTGCGGGTGAAGCGCTACCGGCAGGGCCTGCTGCGGCTGGCCGGGGCCGCGCTGTTCGGCAGCGTGCGGCTGTGGAAGGCGTACCTCGACCTGGCCACCCCCACCAAGCCCGCCGACTGGCAGCAGCGGATCGGCCGGATCGACGCGACCATGCGCGAGCCGGGCCGGATGAAGGCGATGCAGCTCATGGGCCGCGCCGCCCCGGCGGACGCCGGCGAGCAGCTCGCCCACGTCACCCGGCCCGTCCTGGTGGTCATGGGCACGCTCGACCCGGACTGGGCCGACCCGCACGCCGAGGGCGCCGCGATCGTGGCCGGACTGCCGGACGGGATCGGCCGGCTGGAGATGGTCGAGGGCGGCGGGCACTACCTGCACGACCAGTACCCCGACCAGGTCGCCGCCCTGGTGCTGGACTTCCTGCGGACGCAGGCCGCCCGTGCCTAGGGCCGGACTGGACCGGGCGGCCGTGGTCGCCGCCGGCGCCGACCTCGCCGACGAGGTGGGCCTGGCCCGGCTGACCATGGGCTCGCTCGCCGAACGGCTCGGCGTGCGCACCCCCTCGCTGTACAAGCACGTCGCCGGGCAGGACGACCTCAACCGCCGGATCGCGGTCCTGGCGCTGGCCCAGGCCGCGGACGCCGTCGGGAGCGCGGCTTCGGGGTACGCGGGCCGCGACGCGCTGGCCGCCGCGGCACGCGCCTTCCGCGCGTTCGTCGTGGCGCACCCCGGTCGGTACGCCGCGACCGTCGGCGTGGAACCCGCCGGCCCGGACGACCCGCTGGCCGCCGAGGGGCGGCGGCTGCTCGACTCCTTCATGGCGGTGCTGCGCGGCTACGCGGTCGCGCCGAAGGACGTGGACCACGCGCTGCGCACCCTGCGCAGCCTCTGCCACGGCTTCGCCACCCTCCAGGCGGCCGGCGGCTTCCAGTGGAGCGCCGACATCGACGAGAGCTTCGAGTGGCTGATCGCCTTCGCCGACCAGGGACTGCGGGCCGCCACGGCGCGGGTCGCGCCGGTTGGGACGGCGGCGACCCGGGAGTAGGGATACTGGGGGGGCTATGGAAACCGTCATCCTTGTCGTCGTCATTGCCCTGGTCGTGGTCCTCGGGGCCGGTGGGCTGGTGGTCGGCAGCCGCCGCAAGAAGAAGCAGCTGCCGCCGTCCCCCCCGAGCACCCCGACAATCACCAAGCCTCCCGCCGAACCGCACGTCGGGGATGAGGCCGCGCCCCCGCGGGAGGAGCCCCGCCGGACCATCGAGGAGGTCCCGCTCCCCGGCGCGACCGCCGCGCCCGAGGCCCCCGAGGAGGTGCAGCTCCCCGAAGAGGTCGTCATCGAGCGGCCCGAGCCGACCGCGGGCCGGCTGGTACGGCTGCGCTCGCGCCTGTCCCGCTCGCAGAACTCGCTCGGCAAGGGCCTGCTCACCCTGCTGTCGCGGGAGCGGCTGGACGACGACACCTGGGAGGAGGTCGAGGACACCCTCATCACCGCCGACGTCGGCGTGACCCCGACCCAGGAACTCGTCGAGCGGCTGCGCACCCGGGTGCGCGTGCTGGGCACCCGCACCCCCGAGGAACTGCGCACCCTGCTGCGCGAGGAGCTGGTCGCGCTGGTCGACCCGTCCCTGGACCGCACCCTGCACACCGACAGCCACGAGGAGTCCCCGGCCGTCGTGCTGGTCGTCGGCGTCAACGGCACCGGCAAGACCACCACCACCGGCAAGCTCGCCCGGGTGCTGGTCGCCGACGGCCGCAGCGTGGTGCTGGGCGCGGCCGACACCTTCCGGGCCGCGGCCGCCGACCAGCTCCAGACCTGGGGCGAGCGCGTCGGTGCCCGCACCGTCCGCGGCCCCGAGGGCGGCGACCCCGCGTCGGTCGCCTTCGACGCGGTCAAGGAGGGCATCGCCGAGAGCGCCGACACCGTCCTGATCGACACCGCCGGGCGGCTGCACACCAAGACCGGCCTGATGGACGAGCTGGGCAAGGTCAAGCGCGTGGTCGAGAAGCACGGCCCGGTCGACGAGGTGCTGCTCGTGCTCGACGCCACCACCGGGCAGAACGGCCTGGTGCAGGCCCGTGTCTTCGCCGAGGTGGTGGACATCACCGGCATCGTGCTCACCAAGCTCGACGGCACCGCCAAGGGCGGCATCGTGGTCGCGGTCCAGCGCGAACTGGGCGTCCCGGTCAAGCTCATCGGGCTCGGCGAGGGCGCCGACGACCTCGCGCCCTTCGAGCCGGAGGCGTTCGTCGACGCGCTGATCGGCGAGTAGCCGAGCCATGGTGACGCCGGAACCCCACCCGGCGCACGCGTAAGGGGCGCCCCTGCTGAGGGGCGCCCCTTACACATGACGGGCGGCTGCCGCGTACGCGGCCGATCGCGGCTACCCGCAGTCCCGCGTGCGGTGCGCCACGTACGCCAGCGTGCCCAGCACGAGGCGGGCCTCCGGCGGCTGCGGCAGCGAGTCCAGCCGCGGCTCGCGCAGCCACCGCACCGGCCCCAGCCCGCCGAAGTCCGACGGGGGAGCCACCACATGGTCGCCCGGGCCCAGGCAGCGCAGGTCCAGCCGCGCGTCGTCCCAGCCCATCCGGTACAGCAGCTGCGGCAGTTCGGCCGCCGCGCCCGGCGCCACGAAGAACCGCGCCCGCCCGGTGGGCGTCAGCAGCACCGGCCCCAGGTGCAGCCCCATCCGCTCCAGCCGCACCAGCGCCCGGCGGCCCGGCAGTTCGGCCACGTCGAGGATGTCGAAGGTTCGCCCGACCGGCAGCAGCACCGAGGCGCCCGGCATCCGCTGCCACATCCGCTCGGCCGCCTGGAGCCCCGCCCCGGCCGGGACCTCGGCCATCGGGTCCAGCGGGTGCGCGCCCGGCTCCTTGCACCGCACGTCCCCGCAGGAGCACACCTCGCCGCCGCGCCCCGCCCGCGCCCCCGGCGCCACCGCCCAGCCGCACAGCCCGGTGTACTCGGCGACGGTGCCGCACACCGCCGCACGCGCCCTGCGGCGTACGGCACTCCACCCGCCGGGGAGCGCCGCCGCCCGTGCGGCGTGCCGCACGACGGCCCGCTGCTCCCGCGTCTCGCGCATGCTGCCGATCGTGAACACCATGACCCCTCCAACGGATCGCGCCGGCCGTTGGTTACGCACGCGCAAGGCGGCGGTCCCGGCGGCATGTGTCAAGTGAATCGCTCGCAGACGCCCCGGAGTTCATCCGATGGGGTGGCGAATGGTGGCGTTTCCGCAATTGCGGTCCCGCGGCATATGGCCGGGGGATACGTTACGTATGAAGCAGAAGCGGGATGGGGGCGCGGCCGGTGACCGGGACAGCGGACAAGCAGCCCAACGCGCAGTTGACCTCGTGGTTCGTGCGCAGCGGCTGGTCCAAGGGTGAGCTGGCGCGCCAAGTCAACCGCAGGGCACGGCAGTTGGGCGCCCACCACGTCAGCACCGACACGTCAAGGGTTCGCCGGTGGCTGGACGGCGAGCAGCCCCGCGAACCCATCCCGCGCATCCTGTCCGAGCTGTTCTCCGAACGCTTCGGTTGCGTCGTCCCCGTCGAGGACCTCGGGCTGCGCTCGGCCCAGCAGCCGCCCTCCGGCGGCGACATCGACCTGCCCTGGGCCGGCCCGCAGACCGTCCAGCTGATCAACGAGTTCTCCCGCAGCGACCTCATGCTCGGCCGCCGCGGCTTCCTCGGCGCCTCCCTCGCACTGTCCGCGGGACCCGCCCTGCTCGAATCCATGCAGCGCTGGCTGGTACCGGCCTCCACCGCGCCCCGCCCGCCCGCAGCGGCCGCGGGCCTGAGCGGCGGCCGGGTGGCCCGGCTGTCCGAGCAGGAGCTGCAACTCCTGGAGTCCACCGCGGCGATGTTCCGCGACTGGGACAGCCAGTGCGGCGGCGGACTGCGCCGCAAGGCCGTCGTCGGCCAGCTGCACGAAGTGACCGACCTCCTCCAGGAGCCGCACCCCGAGCCCGTCACCCGCCGGCTCTACCGCGTCACCGCCGACCTGGCCGCCCTCGCCGGCTGGATGAGCTACGACGTGGGGCTGCAACCGATCGCCCAGAAGTACCTGGTGCTCGCGCTCCACGCGGCCAAGGAGGCCGGCGACCGCCCGCTCGGCGCGTTCGTGCTGTCCTCGATGAGCCGCCAGATGATCCACCTGGAGCGCCCCGACGACGCCCTGGAACTCATCCACCTCGCGCAGTACGGCAGCCGCGACTCGGCCGGCGCCGCCACCCAGTCGATGCTCTACGCGCTGGAGGCCCGCGCCTACGCCAACATGGGCCAGGTCAACAAGTGCCACCGCGCGGTCCGGATGGCCGAGGACACCTTCACCGACGCCCGCCCCGGCGAGGAGCCCGCCTGGATCAGCTTCTTCACCGAGGCCGAACTGCACGCGGAGAACGCGCACTCCTACCGCGACCTCGCCTACGTCGCCGGCCGCAGCCCGACGTACGCCTCCCTCGCCCAGCCCGAGATGCGCCAGGCCGTAGAGGGCTTCCGCACCGACCCCGTCCACCAGCGCGCCTACGCGCTGAACCTGGTCGGCATGGGCACCGTGCAGCTGCTGATGCGCGACCCCGAGCAGGCCGCGCACTACACCGACCAGGCGATCGCCGTCGCCAAGCGGGTCCGCTCCGAGCGCGTGAACACCCGTATCCGCAAGACCACCCATGCCGCCGTCCGCGACTTCGGCGACGTACCCGAAGTGGCTCAGCTCGCCGAGCGGCTTTCCGAGGAACTCCCGGAAGTCGCCGAGTCCGCGTAATCCGCTTCCCCACCCGTATACATCCTTCACCGAACACCCGGATGGTTCATCTCCGCGTAACACGGGTGACTTCTTCGTCACTGCGGTGAAACATCCTATGGCATCGGGTGAAACCCGCCTCGGCCAACCTCTAGGCCCATACCGGCCCACCCCTGCACCGCCCGCACGGGCCGTTCGGATGACGAGGAGACGCCGATGGCACCAGCCATCATCACACTGGCCGCGGACGCGCCCAAGCTCGACACCGGCAATACCGCATTCCTGCTCCTGAGCTCCGCGCTCGTGATGCTGATGACCCCGGGGCTGGCGTTCTTCTACGGCGGAATGGTCCGCGTGAAGAGTGCCCTGAACATGCTGATGATGAGTTTCATCAGCCTCGGGATCATCACCCTGCTGTGGACCGGATACGGATTCAGTTTCGCGTTCGACGGCGACCACGGCGGATTCCTCGGCGGCACCGGCTGGCTCGGCCTGCGCGACATCGCACCGGACGACCTGTGGGGCGCCACCGGCACCCCGGTCTTCGCGTTCGCCGCGTTCCAGCTGATGTTCGCCGTCATCACCCCGGCCCTGATAAGCGGCGCCCTGGCCGACCGGGTGAAGTTCACCGCCTGGTCGCTGTTCATCGCCGTCTGGGCGACCGTGGTGTACTTCCCGGTCGCGCACTGGGTGTGGGGCGGCGGCTGGCTCGGCAAGAAGGGCGTCATCGACTTCGCCGGCGGCACCGCGGTGCACATCAACGCCGGTGCGGCCGCCCTCGGCGTGATCCTCGTCATCGGCAAGCGGGTCGGCTTCAAGCGCGACCCGATGCGCCCGCACAGCATGCCCTGGGTGATGCTCGGCGCCGGCCTGCTGTGGTTCGGCTGGTTCGGCTTCAACGCCGGCTCGGAGATCACCTCCGACGGCGTCGCCTCCACCGTCTTCATCAACACCCAGATCGCCACCGCCGCCGCCATGATCGGCTGGCTGGCCTACGAGCGGCTGCGCCACGGCTCCTTCACCACCCTGGGCGCCGCCTCCGGCGCCGTCGCCGGCCTGGTCGCGATCACCCCCTCCTGCGCCTCGGTCAGCCCGCTCGGCGCGATCGCGGTCGGCGTCATCGCCGGCGTCATCTGCGCCGCCGCGGTCGGCCTGAAGTACCGTTTCAACTACGACGACTCCCTCGACGTCGTCGGCGTCCACATGGTCGGCGGCATCGTCGGCTCCCTGCTGATCGGCCTGCTGGCCACCGGCGGCGTCGGCCAGGACGTCAAGGGCGTCTTCTACGGCGGCGGCTGGCACCAGTTCGGCATCCAGGCCATCGGGGTCTTCGCGGTCCTGGGCTACTCCCTGGTCTGCTCCGCGATCCTCGCCAAGCTGATCGACATGGCGATGGGCTTCCGGGTCGCCGAGGACGTCGAGATCAGCGGCATCGACCAGGCCGAGCACGCCGAGACCGCCTACGACTTCACCGGCGTCGGCAGCGTCTCGCACGCGGCCCCCGCGGGCACCCAGGCCGCCGCGACCAAGAAGGTGGACGCGTGAAACTCATCACCGCCGTCGTGAAGCCGCACCGGCTCGACGAGATCAAGGAAGCCCTCCAGGTGTTCGGCGTGCAGGGCCTGACCGTCACCGAGGCCAGCGGCTACGGCCGCCAGCGCGGCCACACCGAGGTCTACCGGGGCGCGGAGTACACCGTCGACCTCGTGCCGAAGATCCGGATCGAGGTCCTCGTCGAGGACGCCGACGCCGAACAGCTCATCGAGGTCGTCGTCAAGGCGGCCAGGACGGGCAAGATCGGAGACGGGAAGGTGTGGAGCCTGCCGGTCGACACGGCCGTCCGGGTCCGCACCGGCGAGCGCGGCCCCGACGCGCTCTGACGACCCGCGGGTGCGATCGGCGGCGGGCGGGCACGGCGCTCCCCGGCGCCCGGCCCCCCGGGCGGGACAGGCTGCGCCAGGCAGCCGGCCGCCGACCGCACCCCGGGCCGCAGGCCCCGGCCACCTCGCGCCGCGGCCCGACCACGACACAGCGGAGCACGAGTGACCGACAGCGTCGAAGCGGAAGGCCACGGCTATGCGGCGGCCCGGCTGCGCCTCCTCACCGAGGAGGGGCGGTCCGGGCCGCCGCGCCGCGCCGCCCTCGCCACCCTCACCGACCAGTGGCTGGCCGCGCTGGCCACCGACGCCGCACGCGAGACCGGCGCCACCGACTGGGCGCTGGTCGCCGTCGGCGGCTACGGCCGCGGCGAGCTGTCCCCCCGCAGCGACCTCGACCTGCTGCTCCTGCACGAGTCCCCACGCTCCGCCGCCGCCCTCGCCGACCGCCTCTGGTACCCGGTGTGGGACCTCGGCCTCGCCCTCGACCACTCCGTACGCACCCCGGCGGAGGCCCGCGGCACCGCCGCGGACGACCTGAAGGTCCACCTCGGCCTGCTGGACGCCCGGCACATCGCCGGGGACACCGCCCTCACCGCCGGCCTGCGCAGCACCGTCCTCGCCGACTGGCGCAACCAGGCCCCGAAACGGCTCCCCGCCCTGCACGAGATGTGCGCCGAGCGCGCCGAACGCCAGGGCGAGCTGTCCTACCTGCTCGAACCCGACCTCAAGGAGTCCCGCGGCGGCCTGCGCGACGCCACCGCGCTGCGCGCCGTCGCCGCCTCCTGGCTCGCCGACGCCCCCCGCGAGGGCCTCGAAGAAGCCCGCAGCAGGCTGCTCGACACCCGCGACGCCCTCCACCTGGCCACCGGCCGCGCCACCGACCGGCTCGCCCTCCAGGAGCAGGACCAGGTCGCCGACGCCCTCGACCTGCCCGACGCCGACGCCCTGCTCCGCCAGGTCTACGAGGCCGCCCGCCGGATCGCCTACGCCTCCGACGTCACCTGGCGCGAGGTCGCCCGGGTGCTGCGCGCCCGCGCGTCCCGCCCGCGCCGCCGCGGCCTGCTCGGCCGCGGCCGAGCCCCCAGCCCCCAGGCGGCCGCCGAACGCGTCCCGCTCGCCGAGGGCGTCGTGGAGCAGGAGGGCGAGGCGGTGCTCGCGCTGGCCGCCAAACCCGAACGCGACCCCGTGCTGCCGCTGCGCGCCGCGGCCGCCGCCGCCCAGGCCGGCCTGCCGCTGTCCCTGCACGCCGTCCGGCGCCTGGCGGCCACCGCCCGGCCGCTGCCCGTGCCGTGGCCGGCCGAGGCCCGCGAGCAACTGCTCACCCTGCTGGGCGCCGGCGAGTCCGCCGTGCCGGTCTGGGAGGCCCTGGAGGCCGAGGGCCTGATCACCCGGCTCCTCCCCGACTGGGAGCGGGTGCGCTGCCGCCCGCAGCGCAACGCCGTGCACCGCTTCACCGTCGACCGGCACCTGGTCGAGGCGGCCGTCCAGGCGTCCGGCCTCACCCGCCGGGTCGGGCGCCCCGACCTGCTGCTCACCGCGGCCCTGCTGCACGACATCGGCAAGGGCTGGCCGGGCGACCACAGCGAGGCCGGCGAGGTGATCGCCCGCGACGTCGCCGCCCGGATCGGCTTCGGCCCGGCCGACGCCGACACCCTCGCCCTGCTGGTCCGCCACCACTTGCTGCTCATCGACACCGCCACCCGCCGCGACCTGGACGACCCCGAGACCGTCCGCACGGTCGCCGAGACCGTCCGCGACACCTCCACCCTGGAACTGCTCGCCGCCCTCACCGAGGCCGACGCGCTGGCCACCGGGCCCGCCGCCTGGAGCACCTGGCGCGCCTCCCTCCTGGCCGACCTGGTCGAACGCGTCGCCGGCGCCCTGGACACCGGCGACCTGCCCGACAGCGCCGACCGCGAGCCCACCGCCGAGGAGGAGCGCCTGGCCATCGAGGCGGCCCGCACCGGCGGCCCCGTACTGGCCCTGCACGCCAAGGCCGAGCCGGAACCGGAAGGCGACGCCCAGGACGAGGCGCTCGGCGTCGAACTGCTGCTGGCCGTACCGGACCGGCCGGGCCTGCTCGCCCACGCCGCCGGGGTGCTGGCCCTGCACCGGCTCACCGTGCGCGCCGCCGACCTGCGCGCGGTCGACCCGGTGGGGGAGGGGCCGGTGGCCCTGCTGAGCTGGCGGGTCTCCGCGGAGTACGGGGCGCTGCCCGAGGCCGCCCGGCTGCGCGCCGACCTCGCCCGCGCCTTCGACGGCTCCCTGGACATCGAGGCGCGGCTGGCCGAGCGGGAGGCCGCCTACCCGCGCCGCCGCGGGGTGGTGCCGCCGCCGGCCCGGGCCACCGTCGCCCCGGGGCACACCTCGCAGACCGCCACCGTGCTGGAGGTCCGCGCCCATGACGCCCCGGGCCTGCTGCACCGGATCGGCCTGGCGCTGGCCGCGACCGCCGTCACCGTGCGCTCCGCACGCATCTCCACCCTGGGCGCCAACGCGGTCGACGCCTTCTACCTCGTCGGCAAGGACGGCGACCCGCTGCCCGCGGCCCGCGCCGCGGAAGTGGCCCGCCAGGTCGAGGCCGCCCTGCGCTGACGGCCGATTCCGGCGGGTTCCGCCCGGGGCATCCGGCTCGGCGCGCGGGCCGGATACCCTGGAGGGCGACTGTCTTCCGCCCCCGACCCCTGAGGACCTGCGACCACCGTGTTCGACACTCTGTCTGATCGCCTCGCGAATACCTTCAAGAGCCTCCGGGGCAAGGGCCGCCTGAGCGAGGCGGACATCGACGCCACGGCACGCGACATCCGCGTCGCGCTGCTGGAAGCCGACGTCGCGCTCCCGGCGGTGCGGGCCTTCATCGCCAACGTCAAGCAGCGCGCCCTGGGCGCCGAGGTCTCCCAGGCACTGAACCCGGCGCAGCAGGTCATCAAGATCGTCAACGACGAGTTGGTCACGATCCTGGGCGGGGAGACCCGGCGGCTGCGGTTCGCCAAGCAGCCGCCGACCGTGATCATGCTGGCCGGCCTCCAGGGCGCCGGCAAGACCACGCTCGCGGGCAAGCTGGGCCGCTGGCTGAAGAAGGAGGGCCACGCCCCGCTGCTGGTCGCCTGCGACCTCCAGCGCCCCAACGCGGTCAACCAGCTCTCCGTCGTCGCCGAGCAGGCGGGTGTCGCGGTCTACGCGCCCCAGCCGGGCAACGGCGTGGGCGACCCGGTCCAGGTCGCCCGGGACTCCATCGAGTACGCCAGGACGCAGCAGTACGACATCGTCGTGATCGACACCGCCGGCCGGCTCGGTGTCGACCAGGAGATGATGCAGCAGGCCGCGGACATCCGGGACGTCACCCGCCCCGACGAGATCCTGTTCGTGGTCGACGCGATGATCGGCCAGGACGCGGTGAACACCGCGGAGGCCTTCCGCGACGGCGTCGGCTTCGACGGCGTGGTGCTCTCCAAGCTCGACGGCGACGCCCGCGGCGGCGCCGCCCTGTCGATCGCGCACGTCACCGGCAAGCAGATCATGTTCGCCTCCAACGGCGAGAAGCTCGACGACTTCGACACCTTCCACCCCGACCGCATGGCGTCGCGGATTCTGGACATGGGTGACGTCCTGTCGCTGATCGAGAAGGTCGAGCAGACCTTCAGCCAGCAGCAGGCCGAGGAGATGGCCGCCAAGCTGGCCAAGGGCCCCAAGGAGTTCACGCTCGACGACTTCCTGGCGCAGATGGAGCAGGTCCGCAAGATGGGCTCGCTCTCCAAGCTGCTCGGCATGCTGCCGGGCATGGGCCAGATCAAGGACCAGATCAACAACCTGGACGAGAAGGACGTCGACCGCACCGCCGCGATCATCAAGTCGATGACGCGCGCCGAGCGGGCCGACCCGCACATCATCAACGGCTCGCGCCGGGCCCGGATCGCCAAGGGCTCGGGGGTCGAGGTCAGCGCGGTCAAGAGCCTGGTGGAGCGGTTCTTCGAGGCGCGCAAGATGATGTCGCGGATGGCGCAGGGCGGCGGCATGCCGGGGATGCCCGGGATGCCGGGCATGGGCGGCGGCCCGGGCCGGCAGAAGAAGCAGCAGAAGCAGGCCAAGGGCAAGCGGCAGTCGGGCAACCCGATGAAGCGCAAGGCCGAGGCGGCCGCGGCCGCGGCGCGCCGCGAACAGCAGCAGCAGGGCGGCGGCGCGGGCCCGGCGGAGCTGCCGGGCGGCAAGGACTTCGAACTGCCGGACGAGTTCAAGAAGTTCATGGGCTGACCTGGCGTCAGCAAGGGGGGCCGGCGGTCGCGGACCGCCGGCCCCCGCCGCTGTGCGCGGTGCGGGGCCCTGTGCGGACGGCGCGCGGCGGCCGCGGTCGGCTGGGATGATGCGATCATGCGTATTTCGATCCGCGAGCCCCGGCTGGGGGACGCCCAGGCCCACCGCGCCGCCGTGCTGCGGTCCGCGGCGCACCTGCGGCCGTGGAACCCGGTCGAGCCGGACGCGCTGCCCGAGCTGCTGCGGCGGCAGGGCGACGGCCTGCGGACGTTCCTGATCCTCGACGAGGACGAGGACGAGGGCGAGGACGAGGCGGCCGCGTCCGGCGCCGCCGGGGGCGGGATCGTCGGCGTGTGCAACGTCGCCAACATCGTGCTGGGCCGCTTCCGCAACGCGGCGCTCGGCTACGACAGCTACCTGCCGTACGCGGGCACCGGGCGGATGACCCGCGGGCTGCGGCTGGTGGTCGACCGCTGCTTCGCCGCCCGGCCGGGCGGGCTGGGGCTGCACCGGCTGGAGATCAACGTTCAGCCGCACAACGACCGTTCGCTGGCGATGGCCCGGCGGCTGGGCTTCCGGCACGAGGGCTTCTCCCCGCGCATGCTGTACATCAACGGCGACTGGCGGGACCACGAGCGGTTCGCGCTCACCGCCGAGGAGTGGGGCGCCGCGCAGCCGTAGCGGCGTTCGGCGCGCTGCGCGGGCGGTCACGGGGCAGGGAGTGCAGGGGCCAGGGCCGCAGGTCGCAGGTCGCGGATCACCGGTCACAGGCCGCGTATCACAGGCCGCGGGCGCGGGTCACAGCAGGGAGGGCAGCCCGTCGGTCCTGGCCACCCGCTCCAGCTCGTCCAGCGCCCGCACCGCCCGGTCGGCGGCGGCCGGGTCCTTGGCGGCCAGTCCGCTCGCCGCGAACTCGTCCTCGTCCAGCCGCAGCACGTCGGCGCCGTCGGCGGACACCCACAGGTCGAGGTCCAGGTCCTCCGACAGCAGCGTGCCGCCCTCGACGGCGACCGGGCGCGTGACGTCGCAGTACCAGCCCTTCAGGGCGCCGGCCGGGTCGCGCACCTCCTTGACCGCGTACCAGCGGTCGCGCCAGTAGTGCTCGGTGAACACGTCGCCGGGCGCGAAGCGCACGAAGCCGAAGTCGCGGACGGCGGGCAGCGACCAGGGCGCGGTGACGGTCACCCGGACCCCGTCGTCGAAGCGCACGGTGGCGTCGTAGCGGACCTTCTCCCGGCCGGCCTTCAGCAGGCGGACGACGGCGGGGGAGCCGGCGGGCAGCGGTGCGGGCGGCGGCGTGTGCGGCGGGGCGGGCGGAGTCGGCATGCGGCTACTGTGGCCGAGCCGGCGCCCGGCGGCCAGGCGTTTTCCCCCGCGCCGCGCCGCGGGCGGCCGGGTGCCCCGGCGGCAACCGATTCACGCTGCGGCGGCGCGGGGCCGTACCATCGGCCCATGGCTAAGGCTCCCGTTCTCACCCCCCAGGCGGACGACTTCCCGCGCTGGTACCAGGACCTGATCAACAAGGCCGAACTGGCCGACAACGGACCGGTGCGCGGCACCATGGTGATCAGGCCGTACGGCTACGGTCTGTGGGAGCGGATGCAGGCCGACATGGACGCGCGGATCAAGGCGGTCGGCGCGCAGAACGCGTACTTCCCGCTCTTCATCCCGCAGTCGTACCTGACCCGCGAGGCCGAGCACGTGGAGGGCTTCGCGCCGGAGCTGGCGGTGGTCACCCACGGCGGCGGCAAGGAGCTGGAGGAGCCGATCGTCGTCCGGCCGACGTCCGAGACGATCATCAACGAGTACTTCTCGAAGTGGGTGCAGAGCTACCGCGACCTGCCGCTGCTGATCAACCAGTGGGCGAACGTGGTGCGCTGGGAGCTGCGGCCGCGGCTGTTCCTGCGGACCACCGAGTTCCTGTGGCAGGAGGGGCACACCGCCCACGCCACCCAGGCCGACGCCCGCGAGTTCGCCTCCCGCATCCAGTACGACGTCTACGCCGACTTCATGGAGAACGTCCTGGCGATGGACGTGGTGCCGGGCCGCAAGACCGCCAGGGAGCGGTTCGCGGGCGCGATCAACACCCTCACCCTGGAAGGGATGATGGGTGACGGCAAGGCGCTCCAGCTGGGCACCAGCCACGAGTTGGGGCAGAACTTCGCGAAGGCGTTCAACACCTCCTACCTGTCCAAGGAGGGCACCCAGGAGCACGTCTGGCAGACGTCCTGGGGCAGCACCACGCGGATGATCGGCGCGCTGGTGATGATGCACGGCGACGACAACGGGCTGCGGGTGCCGCCGAAGCTGGCGCACGTGCAGGTCGTCGTCCTGGCGATCAAGGACGACGAGGCCGTGGTGGCGAAGGTGCGCGAGGTCGGCGAGCAGCTGCGCGCGGCCGGGCTGCGGGTCGTCGTGGACGACCGGACGGACACCCCGTTCGGCCGGCGGGCGGTCGACTGGGAGCTCAAGGGCGTGCCGGTGCGGATCGAGATCGGCCCGCGCGACCTGGCCGGCGGCACCGCGATGCTGGCCCGCCGCATCCCCGGGGGCAAGGAGCCGGTCGCGCTGGACGCGCTCACCTCGGTGCTGCCGAAGGTGCTGGAGGAGGACCAGGCGCGGCTGCTCCAGGAGTCGCGCGACCGCCGGCTCGCCCGGACCGTGGATGTGGCGTCGGTCGGCGAAGCGGTCGAGGCCGCGGCCGACGGCTGGGCCCGCATCCCGTGGGCCGACCTCGGCCCCGAGGGCGAGGCCAAGCTCGCCGAGCAGGGCGTGTCGGTGCGCTGCCTGGTCGCCGAGGACGGCTCGGTGCCGGTCGCGGACGACGCCCCGGGCACCGTGGCGATCGCGGCCCGCGCCTACTAGATCGCGTCCCGCGCCCACGGGGCCGCCGTCGGGCGGCGCCTACGGGCCGGCGGGCGGCTCCCCGCGGCGCTCCCGGCCGCGTCCGCTGACCGACCGTCGGCGTACGGAATATGTTCATACGTCCGCGCTTGGGGCGGGTGCGCAGGTTCACCGGTGTTACTCCGGTCCCTCCGCACCCGCCCCGCGTCATGCGTATCCATGCGCAACATCCGGAACTGACCGATCAGTGCAAATTAATTGGGCTGGCCCGGAATAGGAACACCGGGGGCGCCCGGCTCGTTGTCACGGCGTGAGCACGACACCACCTGTTCTCGCCGCCGAGCTGGCAGTCGCCTGGGCCGATATTCAACGGCACCACCCCGAGCTGCCCGATCTGGCCGCGCCCGAGTCCCTGATCGGCGAGTCCTCGTCCGCCTGCGGCACCGAGCTCTCCTTCGAAAGGCTGCTGCACGAAGCCGTGCACGGCATCGCCGCGGCCCGCGGCATCCGCGACACCTCGCGCGCCGGCCGCTACCACAACCGCAGATTCCTCACCATCGCCGACGAGATGGGGCTCGACCACGCCGACGAGCCGCATCCCAGCAGCGGCTTCTCGCTCGTGGTGATGCGGCCCGACACCCGCAAGCGCTACCGGGCCACCATCGAGCGGCTCCAGCGCGCGCTGAAGGCGCACTCCGCGGCCACCACCGACGACACCGCCCGCTCCTTCCGGGGACCTGCCGCCCGGCACGGCTCCTCGGGCGGCGGCGTGCGGGTCAAGGCCGTCTGCGACTGCGGGCGGAATGTCCGGGTGGTGCCCTCGGTCCTCGCCCAGGCCCCGATCATGTGCGGAGCCTGCGGGCAACCCTTCCGCATCCCGGAGGTCGTTGGGGTCGCCTGACTGTGGCAGAATGTTCAGCTGAGAACTCGACAGCCGTGCAGGAACCCTCTCTCCTTCGGCTGACGCGTCCGCCGGGCGCACGACCTCCACAACCCCACGTGGCCGTCCGCGTGCCCAAACACGTCAACTCCAGGAGAACCCACTCCCGTGGCAGTCAAGATCAAGCTGAAGCGCCTGGGCAAGATCCGCGCGCCTCACTACCGCATCGTCGTCGCCGACTCCCGTACCCGCCGTGACGGCCGGGCCATCGAGGAGATCGGCCTGTACCACCCGGTGCAGAACCCGTCGCGCATCGAGGTCGACTCCGACCGCGCGCAGCACTGGCTCTCCGTCGGCGCGCAGCCGACCGAGCCCGTGCTCGCCATCCTGAAGCTCACCGGCGACTGGCAGAAGTTCAAGGGCGAGCCCGCCCCGGCCCCGCTGCTCCAGCCGGAGCCGAAGGCCGACAAGCGCGCGCTGTTCGAGGCCGCGGCCAAGGACACCGCCGACGAGCCGAAGGGTGAGGCGATCACCCCCAAGGCGAAGAAGGCTGACAAGAAGGCCGACGACGCCGAGGCCACCGCCTCGGCCGAGTCCACCGGGGCCTGAGCGTGCTGGAAGAGGCCCTTGAGCACCTTGTGAAGGGCATCGTCGACAACCCCGACGAGGTACAGGTCGGCATGCGGACGCTGCGCCGCGGCAGTGTGCTGGAGGTCCGGGTCCACCCCGACGACCTCGGCAAGGTCATCGGCCGCAACGGCCGTACCGCGCGTGCACTGCGCACCGTGGTCGGCGCCCTCGGCGGCCGCGGTGTCCGGGTCGACCTCGTCGACGTGGACCAGGTGCGCTGAGCGCGCCTGCCACGTCCCCGTGGGTGCCGGCGCCCGCCGGCACACCGGGTTTTCGTTGCACCGGGCCGGAGGCGGTCATACCGCCTCCGGCCCGACGCGTTTCCCGCCGCGTCCGCACCGGCCGCGGCCTCCACCGTTCCCCCAGCGGAAGTTGAGCAGGACGTGCAGCTCGTAGTCGGCCGGATCGGACGCGCCCACGGCATCAAGGGCGAGGTGAGCGTCGAAGTGCGCACCGACGAGCCGGAGCTGCGGCTCGCACCCGGCGCCGTACTGGCCACCGACCCGGCCGCGACCGGGCCGCTGACCATCGCCACCGGCCGGGTGCACTCCGGCCGCCTGATGCTGCGCTTCGAGGGCGTCACCGACCGCAACGGCGCCGAGGCGCTGCGCGGCACCCTGCTGATCGCCGAGGTCGACCCGGAGGAGACCCCGGAGGACCCCGAGGAGTTCTACGACCACCAGCTCATCGACCTGGACGTGGTGACCGTCGACGGCCGCGAGATCGGCCGGATCGCCGAGATCACGCACCTGCCGTACCAGGACCTGCTGGTGGTGGCGCGCACCGGGGGCGGCGAGGTGCTGGTGCCGTTCGTCTCGGCGATCGTGCCGGAGATCGACCTGGCCGAGCAGCGCGCCGTGATCGACCCGCCGCCCGGGCTGCTGGACGAGCTTCCCGCGCCGGGCGAGGGCGGTACTCCGGGCGAGGGCGGTACTCCGGGTGAGGGCGGCGCCTGACATGCGGATCGACGTCGTCACGATCTTCCCCGAGTACCTCGCGCCGCTGGACGTCTCCCTGGTCGGCAAGGCCCGCGCGGCCGGCCGGCTCGACGTGCGCGTGCACGACCTGCGCGGCTGGGCGCACGACCGCCACAACACGGTGGACGACACCCCGTACGGCGGCGGGCCCGGCATGGTGATGATGACCGGCCCCTGGGGCGAGGCCCTGGACCAGACCCTCGCCGACGGCTACGAGCAGGGCGCCCACGACCCCGTCCTGGTCGTCCCCACCCCCAGCGGCCGTCCCTTCACCCAGCAGACCGCGGTGGAGCTGTCGCGGTGCCCCTGGCTCGTCTTCACCCCGGCCCGCTACGAGGGCATCGACAGCCGCGTCACCGCCGAGTACGCCACCAGGATGCCGGTCTGCGAGGTCTCCATCGGCGACTACGTCCTGGCCGGCGGCGAGGCCGCGGTCCTGGTCGTCACCGAGGCCGTCGCCCGGCTGCTGCCCGGTGTCCTGGGCAACGCGCAGTCGCACGCCGACGACTCCTTCGCCCCCGGCGCCATGGCCGACCTGCTGGAGGGCCCGGTCTACACCAAGCCGCCCTCCTGGCGCGGCCGCGGCATCCCCGAGGTGCTGCTCAGCGGCCACCACGGCAAGGTCGCCCGCTGGCGCCGCGACGAGGCGCTGCGCCGGACCGTCGCCAACCGGCCCGACCTGGTCGAGCGCGCCGACCCCGCCGCCTTCGACAAGAAGGACCGCGAGATGCTCAGCATCCTGGGCTGGCAGCCCGGCCCCGACGGCCGATTTGGGCGCAACCCCGACGCCGTGGAAGAATGACCCGCTGTTGCCTGCCCGGCGAGCGCCCCTGCCACAGGGGGACAGCCGCCGCCCGGAGCGAGGCGGCCACACCGTAGGACCGATGAACATCCGACACGAGCATGCCGCCGATGACCTGTGGCATCGGCGAGGAAGCGACGAACGACCATGAGCAGCCTGATCGACAGCGTCAACAGCGCGAGCCTGCGCACCGACGTGCCGGCCTTCCGCCCCGGCGACACCGTCAACGTCCACGTGCGCGTCATCGAGGGCAACCGCTCCCGTGTGCAGCAGTTCAAGGGCGTCGTCATCCGCCGCCAGGGTGCGGGGATCAGCGAGACCTTCACGGTCCGCAAGGTCAGCTTCTCCGTCGGCGTCGAGCGCACTTTCCCGGTGCACACGCCGATCGTCGAGAAGATCGAGGTCGTCACCCGCGGCGACGTCCGCCGCGCGAAGCTGTACTACCTCCGTGAGCTGCGCGGCAAGGCCGCGAAGATCAAGGAGAAGCGCGACAACTGATCGCTTGACCTTCCCTTGGGGCGGGCCGGATAAGCTTCCGCCCCGATGGACAGCGAAGCAGTGACCCCGGAGCGCGACCGTTCCCCCACCGCCGATCAGGCGGAACCGGAGGAGCGGTCGCGTTCCGTCGTGAGCGAGCGGATCGCCGACTTCTGGGAGGACTGGCACCGCACGCTGCTGCTCGCGCTCGCCTGCTGCGCCGCGCTGCTGCTGGTCAGCCACTTCGTGGTGGAGCCCTTCGAAGTGCCCAGCTCGTCCATGGAGAACACACTGCGGGTCGGCGACCGGGTACTGGTCAACAAGTTGGCGTACCGGTTCGGCGGCACGCCCCGGCGCGGGGACGTGATCGTGTTCGACGGCAAGGACTCCTTCACCACCACCGCCGGCACCGACTACGTCAAACGCGTGATCGGCGTCGGCGGCGACCGCGTCACCTGCTGCGACGCCCAGGGCCGGATGACCGTCAACGGCCGGGCCCTGGACGAGACCGGCTACCTGCGCCCGGGCAACGCGCCCTCCCGCGACCCGTTCGACATCGTGGTGCCCGCGGGCCGGCTGTGGGTGATGGGCGACCACCGCGCCGACTCCGCCGACTCCCGCGACCACCTCGGCGACCCCGGCGGCGGCACCGTACCGGTCGGCAAGGTGATCGGCCGCGCCGAGTGGATCGCCTGGCCGCCCGGCCACTGGACCCGGCTGCGCCGCCCCGCCACCTTCTCCCACGTGCCCGCGCCGGCCGGTGCGCATGGGTAACCGGGGCCGCCCGCGCGGCACCGACGCGCCCCCCGCGGCGCCGGTCAGCGGCAGCCGGGTGGAGCGGCGCAAGCTCGCCCGCAAGGTCAGGCGCAAACGGCGCCGCGCCACCGCCCGCGAGGTGCCGCTGCTGATCCTGGTGGCACTGGCCATCGCGCTGCTGCTGAAGACCTTCCTGGTGCAGGCGTTCGTGATCCCGTCCGGGTCCATGGAGCAGACCATCCGGATCGGCGACCGGGTGCTGGTCGACAAGCTCACCCCGTGGTTCGGCGCGAAGCCGCAGCGCGGCGACGTGGTGGTCTTCAAGGACCCCGGCGGCTGGCTGCAGGGCGAGCCCGCGCCCAAGCCCGACCCGGTGGTGCTCAAGCAGGTCAAGCAGGCATTCAGCTTCATCGGGCTGCTGCCCGCCTCCGGCGAGCAGGACCTGATCAAGCGGGTGATCGGCGTCGGCGGCGACACCGTGAAGTGCTGCGACGCCCAGGGCCGGCTGACGGTCAACGGACAGCCGCTGGACGAGCCCTACCTCTACCCCGGCAACCCGCCCTCGACCATCAAGTTCACCGTGCACGTACCGCTGGGCCGGCTGTGGGTGATGGGCGACCACCGCTCGGACTCCGCCGACTCGCGCTACCACATGGACGAGGTGATCGACGGCAAGCACACCGACGGCACCATCTCCGAGCAGCAGGTGGTCGGGCGGGCGGTCGTGATCGGCTGGCCGATCGGGCACTGGCGGCGGCTGAAGGCGCCCGCGACGTTCGGCTCGGTGCCGCGGGCCGACGCGGCGTTCCCGGGCCGTACAGCGGCCGGGACTATGGTGGACGGGACCGACAACTCGGCCAACAATGCTCAAAGGACCGACCCGCTCCCGACTCCTGCGGAACTCCCGCTCGTTATGGGAATGGTGGGCCTGCGCCGAATCCGGCGCGGGCGACGTTATCGAATGAGGAGTGGATGTGGGGGACCTGGTGGTCGGCGCGCGGTCCGGTTCCGGCGAGCCCGAGAAGGGGGATGGCCGCCCGGTGCCCCCTGCGGACGGCGCACGGGCCGACGGCGTGGTCCCCGCGGACTCGACGGGCAGCGCGGCATACGGCAGCCCGTCCGTCGGCAGGGTCCCCGGGCCCTCCGACGGCGGCTACCCGGGCGGCGGTGACCCCGGCGGCCACCAGCCCGGCGGCCAGAGCTACGACCCGGGCGGCCCGGCGTACGACCCGGGCGTTCCCGGTGACGGCGGCGCGGCGGGCCAGCCCGGTTACGAGCCGGGCTACGTCCCCGTGGCGGGCACCAGGCCGGAGGACGTGAACGGCGTGGGCGCGCACCGCTACGACCCCGAGGGCCCCGGCGGGCCCGGCGGGCCGGAGGGCGAGGACCCCTCGGGCGGTGAGCCGGCGCCCGCCGCGGCGCGCAAGCCGCGCTCCTTCTGGAAGGAGCTGCCGCTGCTGATCGGCATCGCGCTGGTGCTGGCGCTGCTGATCAAGACGTTCCTGGTGCAGGCGTTCTCGATCCCGTCGGACTCCATGAACAACACCCTGCTCAGGGGCGACCGGGTGCTGGTCGACAAGCTCACCCCGTGGTTCGGCTCCGAGCCGACCCGCGGCGAGGTCGTCGTCTTCCACGACCCGGGCGGCTGGCTGCCGGAGAACCCGCCGCCGAGCAGCAATCCGGTGGTGCGCGGCTTGCAGAAGACGCTGAGCTTCATCGGCCTGATGCCGTCGGCCGAGGAGAAGGACCTGATCAAGCGGGTGATCGGGGTCGGCGGCGACACCGTCAGCTGCAAGGGCACGGGCCCGGTGATGGTCAACGGCAAGGCGCTCGACGAGCCGTACGTCTACCCGGGGAACACCCCGTGCAGCCCGGACAAGCCGTTCACCGTCCATGTGCCCAAGGGCCACATCTGGGTGATGGGCGACCACCGCCAGGACTCCCTCGACTCCCGGTACCACATGGACGAGGTGATCAACGGCAAGCACACCGACGGCACCGTCTCGACCAAGCAGGTCGTCGGCCGCGCGATCGTGGTCGCCTGGCCGATCAACCGCTGGGACTGGCTGGGCATCCCCGGCACGTTCTCGCAGTCGGGCATCAATGCCGCAGGCACGGTCGCCCCGACCGCGCTCGGGGTGGCCGGCGCGGTCCCGCTGGTGATGCTGCGGCGGCGCCGGCTGCTGCGCCGGCACGAGGCGGCGGGCGCGGAGCAGGGCTGAGCGGGCTGAGAGGGCTGACCGGGGCGCGTGCCGCCGGATAGGGTGCGGCTCCATGAGCGCGACACGTACGAGCAGCCGCCAGGTGGTATCCAAAGGCCGCGGCGGGACCGGGCACCGGCTGTCCGGGATCGCCGTGGCCCTGGGCTGCGTCCTCTTCCTGGGCGGCTTCGCGTGGGCGGCGGTGGTCTACCGGCCCTACACGGTGCCGACGAACTCGATGGAGCCCACGGTCCGGCCCGGGGACAAGGTGCTGGCCGAGCGGGTCTCCGGCGGCGAGGTGCACCGCGGCGACATCGTGGTCTTCAAGGACAAGCTGTGGGGCGACCTGCCCGAGGTCAAGCGGGTCGTCGGGGTCGGCGGTGACACGGTCTCCTGCTGCGACGCGCGCGGGCGGCTGATGGTCGACGGCAAGCCGGTCGACGAGACGTACCTGGACGCGACCGGGCAGGCGTCGGCGACGAAGTTCGAGACGAAGGTGCCCGCGGGCAAGCTGTTCCTGGTCGGCGACAACCGGGCGGTCTCGCAGGACTCCCGGCTGCACCTGGACGACGCCGAGGGCGGCGCGGTGCCTGCCTCCGACGTGAAGGCCCGGGTGGAGGCCACGGCGTGGCCGCTGGGCCGGGCCGGGTCGGTGGCGCGCACCTCCGCGTTCGACGGCCTGACCGGCGGCGGCGCGTCCGCCTACGGCCCGCTGCGCTGGCTGCTGGCGGCGGTGGTGGCCGGGGTGGTGCTGATCCTCGGCGGGGCCGCGTACCCGTCGCTGGCGGGCCTGGTGCGGCGGCGCTCGGGCTGAGGCGGCGGCGGGTGATACGGCGGTGTGCGGCTCCGGCGGTCCCCGCGTAGCGCACAATGGGGTCACGTACGGCTGAAGGGGAACATGCCATGAGCGCCGAGGACCTCGAAAAATACGAGACCGAGATGGAGCTGAAGCTCTACCGGGAGTATCGCGACGTCGTCGGCCTGTTCAAGTACGTGATCGAGACCGAGCGGCGCTTCTACCTCACCAACGACTACGAGATGCAGGTGCACTCGGTCCAGGGCGAGGTGTTCTTCGAGGTGTCCATGGCCGACGCGTGGGTCTGGGACATGTACCGGCCGGCCCGCTTCGTCAAGCAGGTCCGGGTCCTCACGTTCAAGGACGTGAACATCGAGGAACTGAACAAGGCGGACCTGGATCTGCCGTCGGACGACTCCGGCTTCAACAACTGAGAGTTTTCCACAGGCCGGCGTTCAAGATCATCTTTGGTGGGCCACTTTCTGTCACTGTGAGTGACGGAGGTGGTACTGATGAACGCACGAGGTGCGCTGGGGCGGTACGGCGAAGGTGTGGCCGCCCGGACCCTGCAGGACGCCGGGCTGGCCATCCTGGCGCGGAACTGGCGGTGGGGCCGCCGGGGCGAGATCGACATCGTCGCGGCCGACGGCGACGCGGTGGTGGTGTGCGAGGTGAAGACCCGTCGGGAGGGCGGCCACCAGCACCCCATGGCGGGGATCACGCCCGGTAAGGCGGCCAGGCTGCGGTCGCTCGCCGAGCGGTGGGCCGCCGAGCACGGCGGGGCGCCGCCCGGCGGCGTCCGGATCGACCTGGTCGGCGTGGTGCTGCCCGCGCGCGGCGCGCCGCGGGTCGAGCACGTGCGGGGGGTGGCGTGATGGGCTTCGCCCGCACCTGCTCCGTCGCGCTGGTCGGCGTGGAAGGCGTGGTGGTCGAGGTCCAGGCCGACCTGGAGCCGGGCGTCGCCGCCTTCGCGCTGGTCGGGCTGCCGGACAAGAGCCTGGTGGAAAGCCGCGACCGGGTGCGCGCGGCGATCGTGAACAGCGGGGAGACCTGGCCGCAGAAGAAGCTCACCGTGGGCCTGAGCCCGGCGTCGGTGCCCAAGGGCGGTTCCGGCTTCGACCTGGCGGTGGCGTGCTCGGTGCTGGCCGCCGGCGGCCGGATCGCGCCGAGCGCCATCGCCGACCTGATGATGATCGGCGAGTTGGGGCTCGACGGGCGGGTCCGCCCGGTGCGCGGTGTGCTGCCGGCGGTGCTCGCCGCGGCCGACGCGGGGTACCGGCAGGTGGTGGTGCCCGAGCGCACCACGTCGGAGGCGGCGCTCGTGCCCGGCGTGTCGGTGCTGGGTGTGCGCAGCCTGCGCCAGCTCGTCGCGGTGCTCAACGACGAGGTGGTGCCCGAGGAGCCCGAGGACACCGCGGGGGGCCGGCGGGCGCTGCCGGCCGCGGCTGCGGGGGTGGGAGACGGGCTCGGCGGCAGCGGGGCCGGCGTCTTCGGCGGGGCGCGGTTCGGCGGCGCCGGGTTCGGCAGCACCGACTTCACGGGCGGCCCGGGCGCCGAGGGCGGCGCCGGCCCCGACAGCGACCGGCACCGGCCCGACCTGGCCGACGTCGCGGGGCAGCGGGCGGCCCGGCTCGCCCTGGAGGTCGCCGCGGCCGGCGGCCACCACCTCTACCTGCACGGGCCGCCGGGCGCGGGCAAGACCATGCTCGCCGAGCGCCTGCCGGGCATCCTGCCGCCGCTGACCCGCCAGGAGTCGCTGGAGGTCACCGCGGTGCACTCGGTGGCCGGCATCCTCCCGTTCGGCCGCCCCATGGTCGACACCCCGCCCTACTGCGCGCCCCACCACTCGGCCACCATGCCCGCGCTGGTCGGCGGCGGCAGCGGACTGCCGCGGCCCGGCGCGGTCTCCCTCGCTCACCGGGGCGTACTTTTTCTCGACGAAGCCCCGGAGTTCAGCTCCCAGTCGCTCGACGCGCTGCGGCAGCCGCTGGAGTCCGGCCATGTGGTCGTGGCCCGGGCCGCGGGGGTGATACGGCTCCCGGCCCGCTTCATGCTCGTGCTGGCGGCAAACCCCTGCCCCTGCGGGCGGTACTCGGTGATCGGCGGGGGCTGCGACTGCTCGCCGAGCGCGGTGCGGCGCTACCAGGCCCGGCTGTCCGGGCCGTTGCTGGACCGGGTGGACCTGCGGGTGGACGTCGAGCCGGTCGGCCGGGCCGAGCTGATCGGACCTGGCGGTAAGGGCCCGGCCGGGGAGTCCACCGCGGTGGTGGGCGCGCGGGTCCGCGAGGCCCGCGCCAGAGCCGCCGCCCGCTACCAGGACACCCCCTGGAAGCTGAACAGCGAGGTGCCCGGCCACGAACTGCGCACCCGGTGGCATGTCGCGCCCGGCGCCCTGCGCGCGGTCGAGCGGGACATGGAGCGCGGCCTGCTCACCGCCCGGGGCCTGGACCGGGTGCTGCGGGTGGCGTGGACCGTCGCCGACCTCGCGGGCGCGGACCGGCCGACCCCCGAACACGTGCTGCTGGCGCTCCAGTTGCGCACCGGGGTGCAAAGGGGAGCGGCGGCCGTGGCGGGCAGGGCGTGATGGCCGGGGAGGGGGCGGGCCGGACCCCGGAGCAGGAGGGCGCCGCGGCTGCTCCGGCCGGGCCGGAAACCGGCGCCGGCGCGGTCGAGGAGCAGCTGCGGGCCGTCTACGCCGGGGGCGGGCCGACCGGCGCCGCGGGGCCGGACGCGGTGGTGGGGTGGCCGGAGCGGCTGGCCCGGGTCGCGCTGACCAGGGTGGCCGACCCCGGCGACAAGGTGATGGGCCGGGCGGTGCGGGAGTCGGGTCCGCGGGAGGCGCTGGCCGCGGCGCTCGGCGGGCGGCGGCTGCCCGGGGCCGGCCCGGAGCGGACCGCGGGATACCGGGCGCGGGCCGCGCGGGCCGACCCGGTCGCGGACCTGGCCGCGGCGCACCGGGCGGGCGGCCGGTTCCTGTGCCCGGGCGACGGCGATTGGCCCGGCCAGCTCGACGACCTGGCGGAGCAGCGGCCCTACGGGCTGTGGGTGCGCGGCAGGCCGTCGCTGCGGCTGTGGGCCCTGCGATCGGTGGCGGTGGTCGGCGCCCGCGCCTGCACGGACTACGGCCGGCACATGGCGGTCCGGCTCGGCGCCGGGCTGGCGGGCGCGGGCTGGGCGGTGGTGTCCGGGGCGGCGTACGGCGTGGACGGCGCCGTGCACCGGGCCGTGCTGGCGGCCGGCGGCGCCACCATCGGCGTGGTGGCCAGCGGCATCGACACCGCCTACCCGTCCGGGAACAGCGACCTGATCGCCGCGATCGCCGAACAGGGGCTGCTGGTCGGGGAACTGCCGCCCGGCGACCACCCGACCCGGTCCAGGTTCGTACTGCGCAACCGGGTCATCGCCGCGCTGACCAGGGGCACGGTCGTCGTCGAGGCCCGCTACCGCAGCGGCTCCCTGATCACCGCGCGGCGGGCGGCGGAGCTGGGCCGGATCACCATGGGCGTGCCCGGGCCCTGCACCAGCAGCATGTCGGAAGGGGTGCACGAACTGCTGCGCGGCGGCGCGCAGATGGTCACCGACGCGGCCGAAGTCGTCGAACTGGTCGGGGAGATCGGCGCCGACCTCGCCCCGGCCCGGCAGGGCCCGGTGCTGCCCCGGGACCTGCTGCGCCCGGCGGCGGCCCGGGTGCTGGAGGCGATGCCCGGCCGCGGCGACGCGGCGGAGCAGGACCTCGCCGACCTGCTCGGCCTCTCGGCGGCCGACACGCTCGGCCGGCTCCACGAGTTGCGGGCACTCGGGTTCGTCGTACGCGAGTGCGGGCGCTGGCGGTTGGTCCGTACCGGGCGCGACGGCCCGAAAACGTCGCCAGGTTGACGCGGCCGACACCCCATCAGGTGACACGGAACCTCGCTGACCTGCGGTGTTCGCAGGGCGGACGGTGCGGCGGCGACGGGCGGCGCATGATTGCCCTCATGCCCCCGCGCTGTCCGGTGCGCCCCCGTGCGCCCCGCACGGACCGCCCGCACCCATAGAGGAACGTATCTGCGCATGTCCCACACGGATGCCGTAGCAATCCGCGACACTATGGTCACGCTACGCTCGCGGAGGTTTGATCTCCCGCCCACGCCAAGGCAGAACGGCTCACGACAACGTATGCCCCAGCACACCCCCGGGTCCGAACAGGCGACGGCCGTGGCCACCGCCCGGGCCACCCCCCGGCCCGGCGCGCCCACCTCGCTCGACGCGCTGTGGCGGACCTACAAGTCCACGGGGGACGCGCGGCTGCGGGAGCAGCTGATCCTGCACTACTCGCCGCTGGTCAAGTACGTGGCCGGGCGGGTCAGCGTCGGGCTGCCCGCAAACGTGGAGCAGGCCGACTTCGTGTCCTCCGGGGTGTTCGGCCTGATCGACGCCATCGAGAAGTTCGACCCGGACCGGGCGATCAAGTTCGAGACCTACGCCATCACCCGCATCCGCGGCGCCATGATCGACGAACTGCGGGCGCTGGACTGGATTCCGCGCTCCGTGCGGCAGAAGGCCCGCGCGGTCGAGCGGGCCTATGCCACGCTCGAGGCGAAGCTGCACCGCACCCCCAGCGAACCCGAGGTCGCCGCCGAGATGGGCGTGGGCCTGGAGGAGTTGCACGGCGTGTTCAGCGCGCTGTCGCTCGCCAACGTCGTCGCCCTCGAAGAGCTGCTGCACGTCGGGGCCGACGGCGGCGACCGGCTCAGCCTGGTCGACACCCTGGAGGACACCGGCGCGGACAACCCGTCCGACGTCGCCGAGGACCGCGAGCTGCGCCGCCTGCTCGCCCGCGCGGTCAACACCCTCCCCGAACGCGAGAAGACCGTGGTCACCCTCTACTACTACGAGGGGCTCACACTCGCCGAGATCGGCCAGGTACTGGGCGTCACCGAGAGCCGGGTCAGCCAGATCCACACCAAGTCCGTCCTCCAACTCCGGGCGAAGCTCGCCGACATGGAGGCACGCTGAGCCGGACTGTCTACAGTGGAGTAATGCCGAGAATTCGAGCGGCCTCGGTGGCCGAGCACCGGACCATGCAGCGCCGCGCCCTGCTGGACGCCGCCCGCACCCTGCTGTCCGAGGGCGGCACCGATGCCCTCACCTTCCCCGCCCTCGCCGAGCGGACCGGACTGGCCCGCTCCTCGGTCTACGAGTACTTCCGCTCGCGGGCCGCCGTCGTCGAGGAGCTGTGCGCGGTCGACTTCCCGGTCTGGGCCGCCGAGGTCGAGGCCGCGATGCAGGCCGCCGAAACCCCCGCGGACAAGATCGAGGCGTACGTCCGCAGCCAGCTCACCCTGGTCGGCGACCGCAGGCACCGCGCGGTGGTGGCGATCTCGGCCGGCGAGCTGGACGCCGGCGCCCGGGAGAAGATCCGCGCCGCGCACGGCGGCCTGATCGCCATGGTGGTGGCCGCACTGTCGTGCCTGGGGCACCCCGAGCCGCGGCTCACCGCCATGCTGCTGCAAGGCGTGGTCGACGCCGCGGTCCGCCGGATCGAGCTGGGCGCGGCGGAGATGCCCACCGAGATCGTCGAGGCCGCCGTCGCCATGGCCCTGCACGGCGTCACCCGGTCGGCGGACAGCGCGGAATAGCCCGCCGACAGCGCCCTGTTGCCGCTGGTATGACTTCACAAGCCCCAGGAACACCGCAGCAGAACATCGGCCGGGTCGGCGTGTGGGCCTTCCAGCTCAGCCAGGACAACGCCGAGTCCCCGGACGAGAACCGCGCGGCCGCCGCGGAGCTGGACGAACTCGGCTACGGCGCGATCTGGCTCGGCGGCTCGCCCCGGGTGGCCCGCGCCGTGCCGCTGCTCGCCGCGACCCGCCGCATCACCCTGGCCACCGGCATCCTCAGCGTCTGGAACCAGCCCGCCGAGGAAGTCGCCCGGGACGTCGCCGCGCTGGAGCCCGGCGCCGCCGAGCGGTTCCTGCTCGGCCTCGGCGTCAGCCACGCCCCCATCACCGAGGGGTACGCGCACCCGTACGCGAAGATGGTCGAGTTCCTCGACGGCCTGGACTCCGCACCCGTCCCCGTGCCGCCCGCCCGGCGGGTGCTCGCCGCCCTCGGCCCCCGCATGCTCAAGCTGGCCGCGGACCGCTCCGCCGGCGCCCACCCGTACCTGGTCACCGTCGAGCACGTCGCACAGGCCCGCGCCGCCCTCGGCCCGGACCGGCTGCTCGCCCCCGAGCTGGGCGTCGTCCTCGACTCCGACCTCGTCCGGGCCCGCCAGACCGCGCGCGCCGCCCTCGCCGGCTACCTCCAGCTGCCCAACTACGTGAACAACTGGCGCCGGCTCGGCTTCACCGACGAGGACTTCGCCGACGGCGGCAGCAACGCCCTGCTCGAGGCCCTGTTTGCGATCGGCGACACCGTCGACGTCCGCACCCGCGTCGCCGCCTACCACGAGGCCGGCGCCGACCACGTGGCCCTCCAGGTGCTGCGCCCCGACGGCGCCCTGCCGCGTGAGGAGTGGCGCGAGCTGGCCGCCGTACTGCCGCTGAGCTGATCCGGCCCGGGCGGGCCGCCACCGCGCGGCCCGCCCGGCTCCGCGGCCCCGCGCTCCACCGCTCCACCGCCCCACTCCGCGGCCCGCCCGCGTCCGCCGCCCGCCCGGCAGCCGCGCTCACCCCTTCCGCCCGCTCACCCCTTTCCCGCCGCCGCCCGCCCCCGCCACCGGCAGCAACCGGGACGGCCCGGCCCGGCGCAGCACCGGCGGGAGCAGGGTGAGCGGGTCGAGGTAGACGTCCCCGCGCAGCAGCCCCCAGTGCACACACACCTCCGGGCAGTGCGGCAGCCGCCCTACGGCAACCTCGCCCACCCGGTCCCCGGCCGCCACCGCCGCACCCACCGCGACGGCGGCCCGTACCGGTTCGTAGGTGGTGCGCAGACCGCCGGTCAGCGCCACGACCACCACCGGGACGCCCCCGACCGGCCCGGCGAACGCCACCTCGCCCGCGGCGGCCGCCCGCACCGAAGCCCCCGCCCCGGCCGCCAGATCGACCCCGCGGTGCCCGGCCGCCCACGGTGTCGCCGGCGGCTCGAACGCACGCAGCACCAGCGGGCGGCCCCGCGCCCCCGGCCCCACCACCGGCCAGCACCGCGCCGCCGGACCCGGCGGCCCCGTACAGCCCGCCGACCCCGCTCCCGACCCCGACCTCGCCGTCGACCCCGCTCCAGACCCGGACCCCGGACCCGCCGCCTCCCATGCCCGGGCCCGGGCGCCGTCCCCAACTCCCGTGCCCGCCCCGCCCTCGGCCCCGGCCGCCACGCTTCCGCCCGCCGCCAGCACCACCGCCACCACCGTCAACCACACCGCCGTGTACGCCATGTCCCCACGATGACCCACCGCGCCCCGCCCGCGATGATCTTGGTCCGCACCCTGTGGACAACTCGGGTGTCGCCCGCGGCTCCGGCGGTCCCGTACACTTTCCCTGGCGACCCGGGTCACCGGGTCGACTTCGCACGCCCCGCCACCAACCCCGGACCTTGATGGTCACGGGCGGTGGCCGCGCCCCTCGGTCCCCTGTGGCACGGCGCGTCGGGACGTCAGGCGCGGCCACCGTCCGGCGGTCGCGGTAACCGAGTACCTCAAGGAGTACGGCCATGGCCGTCGTCACGATGCGGGAGCTGCTGGAGAGCGGCGTCCACTTCGGGCACCAGACCCGCCGCTGGAACCCGAAGATGAAGCGCTTCATCTTCACCGAGCGCAACGGCATCTACATCATCGACCTGCTCCAGTCGCTGTCGTACATCGACCGCGCCTACGAGTTCGTCAAGGAGACTGTCGCGCACGGCGGCTCCATCATGTTCGTCGGCACCAAGAAGCAGGCGCAGGAGGCCATCGCCGAGCAGGCGTCCCGCGTCGGCATGCCCTACGTCAACCAGCGCTGGCTGGGCGGCATGCTCACCAACTTCTCGACCGTCTACAAGCGCCTGCAGCGCCTGAAGGAGCTCGAGGAGATCGACTTCGCGGACGTGGCCGCCTCCGGCCTCACCAAGAAGGAACTGCTCGTCCTCTCCCGTGAGAAGGACAAGCTGGAGAAGACCCTCGGCGGTATCCGCGAGATGCAGAAGGTGCCCAGCGCCGTCTGGATCGTGGACACCAAGAAGGAGCACATCGCCGTCGGTGAGGCGCGCAAGCTCCGCATCCCGGTCGTCGCGATCCTCGACACCAACTGCGACCCCGACGAGGTCGACTACAAGATCCCGGGCAACGACGACGCGATCCGCTCCGTCACGCTGCTCACCCGCGTGATCGCCGACGCCGTCGCCGAGGGCCTCATCGCCCGCTCCGGCGCCGCCACCGGCGACAAGAAGGCCGAAGGCGCCGCCGAGCCGCTCGCCGAGTGGGAGCGCGACCTGCTCGAGGGCGAGAAGAAGGCCGACGCCGAGGCCCCCGCCTCTGCCGACGCCCCGGCCGACGCCGCCCCGGCCGACGAGGCCGCCGCCCCGGCGGAGGAGGCGCCCGCCGCCGCCCCGGCCGACGAGAAGCCCGCCACCACCGAGGGCGACGCCGCCACCGGCGCCTGACCGCCCGCGGACGCGAGCGTCCGGGAACAGCACCACGCGTGACAACGGCGGGGGCCGAGCGCCCCCGCCGTTCACCCGTAGATCCACCGACCATCCGGGAAGAGACTCACACCCATGGCGAACTTCACCGCCGCCGACGTCAAGAAGCTCCGCGAGCTCACCGCCGCGGGCATGATGGACTGCAAGAACGCCCTCACCGAGGCCGAAGGCGACCTGGACAAGGCCGTCGAGATCCTCCGCGTCAAGGGCCAGAAGGGCGTCACCAAGCGCGAGGGCCGCTCGGCCTCCAACGGCGCCGTCGTCTCCCTCATCGCCGCCGACAACTCCGAGGGCGTCCTCGTCGAGCTGAAGTGCGAGACCGACTTCGTCGCCAAGGGTGACAAGTTCGTCGCCGTCGCCGACGCGATCGCCGCCCACGTCGCCGCCACCAAGCCGGCCGACCTCGGCGCGCTGCTCGCCTCCGAGATCAAGGACGGCCAGACCGTCCAGGCGTTCGTCGACGAGGCCAACGCCACCCTCGGCGAGAAGATCGTGCTGGACCGCTTCGCGCAGTTCACCGGCGGCTACGTCGCCTCCTACCTGCACCGCACCAGCCCGGACCTGCCCCCGCAGGTCGGCGTGCTGGTCGAGCTGGACAAGGCCGACGCGCAGACCGCCAAGGA
Organism: Actinacidiphila sp. bgisy144; assembly: GCF_057708105.1. Lineage (NCBI taxonomy): Bacteria > Bacillati > Actinomycetota > Actinomycetes > Kitasatosporales > Streptomycetaceae > Actinacidiphila > Actinacidiphila sp. bgisy144. The sequence goes on from NZ_JBYIRM010000013.1 coordinate 137,054, forward strand.
CGTCGCGCAGCACATCGCCGCGTTCGCCCCGAAGTTCCTCACCCGCGACGAGATCGACGAGGAGACCGTGGCCAACGAGCGCCGCGTCGCCGAGGCGACCGCGCGCGAGGAGGGCAAGCCCGACGCCGCCCTGCCGCGCATCGTCGAAGGCCGGGTCAACGGCTTCTTCAAGGAGAACGTCGTCCTGGAGCAGGCGTTCGCCAAGGACGCGAAGAAGACCGTGCAGAAGGTGCTCGACGAGGCCGGGGTCACCCTGAAGGCCTTCGCGCGCTTCCGCGTCGGCGTCTGACGTCCGCACCCACCGGCACCCGCCGGTCCGGCCGCAGACACCGACTCGGCCGCCGCGGGCTGCCACCGATGTCCGTACGGCCGCCCGGCGGCCGTACGGGGCAAGACAGACGGTCCGCCAGGGCCGTACGCGGCCGGCCGCCCGCCGGCCGGCCGCAGAGGTGACGAGGAGGCCATTGCCGTACCGGGAACCGATAAGGACCCACGGCAATGGCCTCCTCGGTACGTGCACGAGGAGATCTCCCATGGATGATGGTGCCGAAGGCGCCCGCAAGGCCCGCGACCACACCCACGAGGGCGGCGGGCAGCAGCACGAAGGCCGCGACGGGACCGCTCCGCGCCGCTACCTGCTCAAGCTCTCCGGCGAGGCGTTCGCCGGCGGTGGCGGGCTCGGCGTCGACCCCGACGTGGTGCACGCCATCGCCCGGGAGATCGCCGCGGTGGTCCGCGAGGGCTACGAGATCGCGGTCGTGCTCGGCGGCGGCAATTTCTTCCGCGGCGCCGAACTCCAGCAGCGCGGCATGGACCGCGCCCGCTCCGACTACATGGGCATGCTCGGCACCGTGATGAACTGCCTCGCCCTCCAGGACTTCCTGGAGAAGGAGGGCATCGAGACCCGGGTGCAGACCGCCATCACCATGGGCCAGGTCGCCGAGCCCTACATCCCGCTGCGCGCCGTCCGGCACCTGGAGAAGGGCCGCGTGGTCATCTTCGGCGCCGGCATGGGCATGCCCTACTTCTCCACCGACACCACCGCCGCGCAGCGCGCCCTGGAGATCGACGCGGTGGCGATGCTGATGGGCAAGAACGGGGTGGACGGGGTCTACGACTCCGACCCGAAGCACAACCCGAACGCCGTCCGCTTCGACGCCCTGGAGTACGGCGAGCTGATCGCCCGCGACCTGCGGGTCGCCGACCTCACCGCGATCACCCTCTGCCAGGACAACAAACTGCCGATCCTGGTCTTCGAACTGCTCGCCGAGGGCAACATCGCCCGCGCGGTCAAGGGTGAGAAGATCGGCACGCTGGTCAACGACCAGGGCACCAGGGCGTGACCGGCGCGGCCGGTATGGACAACAGGCTGCCCGGTCCGACACCGTGCAGGAAGAGCACGAAGACGCGCGCAGGGGCCCGGACCCGACGGCTCTGCCTTCTGAATACCAGGAGCACATGGTGATTGAAGAGACCCTCCTCGAGGCCGAGGAGAAGATGGAGAAGGCCGTCGTCGTCGCCAAGGACGACTTCGCGGCGATCCGCACCGGCCGTGCGCACCCGGCGATGTTCAACAAGATCGTCGCCGAGTACTACGGCGCGGTCACCCCGATCAACCAGCTCGCCTCCTTCGCCGTGCCCGAGCCGCGGATGGCCGTGATCACCCCCTTCGACAGCAGCAGCCTGCGCAACATCGAAGAGGCGATCCGCAACTCCGACCTCGGTGTGAACCCCAGCAACGACGGCCGGATCATCCGCGTGGTGTTCCCGCAGCTCACCGAGGAGCGGCGGCGCGAGTACATCAAGGTCGCCAAGGCCAAGGGCGAGGACGCGAAGATCTCCATCCGCAGCGTCCGCCGCAAGGCCAAGGAGACGCTGGACAAGCTCGTCAAGGACGGCGAGAGCGGCGAGGACGAGGTGCGCCGCGCGGAGAAGGAGCTGGACGACACCACGGCGAAGTACGTGGCGCAGGTCGACGAGCTGCTCAAGCACAAGGAAGCGGAGCTGCTGGAGGTCTGACCTCCGCGGTCTCCCGCGCACCTGATGTGTCCTGGCCGGACCCTGCGCGTCCGGGCCGGACCGCCGCACGTTCCCCCCGGCCGACCACCAACCTGACGACGACGCGAGGCGACGTTCCGTGAACGATTCTTCCTGGGGCGCTTCGCCACGCGCCGGTCACGCGGCGGGTTCCGCCACGGAGCCCGGGGTCAGGAGGAAGATCTCCACCATGCCACCGCCACCGTCCGCGCCGCCCCAGGACCCACCGCCGGCCGCGAAGAAGTCCGCCGGGCGCGACCTGCGGGCGGCGATAGGGGTCGGTGTCGGCCTCGGTGCGGTGGTCGTGGCGGCGCTGTTCGTGGTCAAGGCGGTCTTCGTCGGCATCGTGGTGGTCGCGGTGGTCGTCGGGCTGTGGGAGCTGACCTCCCGGCTCGCCGAGCGCAAGCAGATCCACGCGCCGCTGGTCCCGCTGGCGGTCGGCGGCACCGCGATGGTGATCGCCGGGTACGTCCGCGGTGCCGACGGCGCGTGGATCGCGATGGCGCTCACCGCGCTCGCGGTGCTGGTCTGGCGGATGGCCACCCCGCCCGAGGACTACCTGCGGGACGTCACCGCGGCCGTGTTCGCCGCGTTCTACGTGCCGTTCCTCGCCACGTTCGTGGTCATGATGCTCGCAGCCGACGACGGTCCGCGGCGGGTGCTGGTCTTCCTGCTGCTCACCGTGATCAGCGACACCGGCGCCTACGCGGTCGGCTGGCGCTTCGGCAGCCACAAGCTCGCGCCCCGGATCAGCCCCGGCAAGACCCGCGAGGGCCTGGTCGGCGCGATCAGCTTCGCGATGGTCGTCGGCGCCCTGCTCATGCAGTACTTCATCGACGGCGGCCACTGGTGGCAGGGCCTGCTCCTGGGCCTGGCCGCGGCGGTCAGCGCCACCCTCGGCGACCTCGGCGAGTCCATGATCAAACGCGACCTCGGCATCAAGGACATGGGCACCCTCCTCCCGGGCCACGGCGGCATCATGGACCGCCTCGACTCCCTCCTCCCCACCGCCCCCGTCGTCTGGCTCCTCCTCGTCTCCTTCGTCGGCCAGGGCTGACCCCAAGCCGTGGGCGTTGCCGCTAGATTGAGGCCATGCCGATACCGCGTCTCGTTCCTGGCGACTTCACCACGCGCGCGGAGCTTGCTCGTCTGGTAGGCGGGTCGCTCCAGGGTGGGATCGTCCCCATTGTCGACACGAAAATGGTGCTGGTCTTCTCGGACCCGCAGGCGGGCGCCGAACACGGCTACACCTTCGACGGTCGCGCCGAGGATGACGAGCGCGGACCGCTTTATCTGTACACCGGTGCTGGCGCCACGGGCGATCAAGCGTTGACGGGCGTCAATGGATCATTGCTGCGCCATGCAGAGATGGGCCGTGAGGTACACCTCTTCGTCGCTGACGGATACGTAGGTAAGTCCAAAACCGTGCGGCAGCGCTATGTCGGCCAGGTCGTGGTCGATCCTGAGCAGAGCTACGAAGAGTGCTGGAGTACGTCCAACAGCGTGGAGCCTCGCCGCCTTTACGTCTTTCGGCTGCGGCCGGCTGCGACCGGAGAGTTGGCGCTCACCGACCGTGACCTCTTGCAGCCTGCGCCGGCGACGACCGTGCTTGAGGTACCGACGAGTTCCGAGCCCCGGATTGGGACACCCGGGGCGACAGCCGTCCCGGTAGAGCGACATGGAACGGACCAGACCACCGCCAACCTGCCGGGCGGATCAGTTGCCATAGTGCGGCGAGAGGGCCAGTTGGTGACCGCCTTCCAGCAGGTGTTGGCCGAGGCAGGACATACCTTCCATCGCCATCAGATCACCGTGGCTGGCGAGCCCGGATCGCTGATGACCGACCTTTACGACGACACCGACAATGTGTTGTACGAAGCCAAGGGCAAGAGCCGACGTATCGACGTTCGCATGGCGATTGGGCAGTTGCGCGACTACCGACGCCACTTGAACACACCCCCTGGGCTACGGCTCGCGGTGCTGCTGCCCGGCGACCCGGGCGAGGACCTCCGCGATTTCCTGGCAGCCGAAAACATCGCCCTGGTCACCCAGTCCGACGACGGCTTTGAAGGGTTCCCGGTGCAGTAGCCATCAGTGGCCGCAGGAGCGCCCGCCTCGTTGCTATGCGTTGCCGGTGCTCCACGTTATGCGACGGTCAGCTACTTGCCGCGGGTCTGCGACACTGGTAGGCATCATGCCTGTACCCGGAGAACTGACGTTTGCCGTGCCGCGCGGGGCCAAGAAGCCGCCGCGGCATCTTGCTGATCTTTCGCCCGCGGAGCGGAGGGAGGCGGTGGCGGCGCTGGGGGAGAAGCCGTTCCGGGCGAAGCAGTTGTCGCAGCACTACTTCGCGCGCTATGCGGACGATCCGGCGACGTGGACGGACATTCCGGTGGGGGCGCGGGGGAAGCTGGCCGGCGACCTGCTGCCGGAGCTGATGACGGTGGTGCGGCACGCCTCGTGCGACGACGGGGAGACCCGCAAGACGCTGTGGCGGCTCTTCGACGGGACGCTCGTCGAGTCGGTGCTGATGCGGTACCCGGACCGGGTGACGATGTGCATCTCGTCGCAGGCCGGCTGCGGGATGAACTGCCCGTTCTGCGCGACCGGCCAGGCGGGCCTGGACCGCAACCTGTCGACGGCCGAGATCGTGCACCAGATCGTCGCCGGGATGCGGTCCCTGCGCGACGGCGACGTGCCCGGCAGCGCGGCCGGCGCCCCGGACCGGCTGTCGAACATCGTCTTCATGGGCATGGGCGAGCCGCTCGCGAACTACCGCCGGGTCGTCGACGCGATCCGGCGCCTGACCGATCCGGCGCCCGACGGGCTGGGGCTGTCGCAGCGCGGCATCACCGTCTCCACCGTCGGCCTGGTCCCGGCCATGCACCGCTTCGCCGACGAGGGCTTCAAGTGCCGCCTCGCGGTGTCCCTGCATGCCCCCGACGACGAGCTGCGCGACACCCTCGTGCCGGTCAACACCCGCTGGAAGGTCCGCGAGGTGCTCGACGCCGCCTGGCACTACGCCGACGTCTCCGGCCGCCGCGTCTCCATCGAGTACGCCCTGATCCGCGACGTCAACGACCAGGCGTGGCGCGCCGACCGGCTCGGCCGGCTGCTGAAGAACCACCGGGTGCACGTGAACCTGATCCCGCTCAACCCGACCCCCGGCTCCAAGTGGACCGCCTCCCGGCCGGAGGACGAGCGGGCGTTCGTGGCCGCACTGGAGGCGCACGGCGTGCCGGTGACCGTCCGCGACACCCGCGGCCAGGAGATCGACGGGGCCTGCGGTCAGCTCGCCGCCTCCGCACGCTGATACGGTGCGCTGGTGTGTTCGTCGTACCAGCAGGACACATGAACAGCAGGACACATGAACCGCACGACCGCAGAACCGCAGGACAAGTGAACATCCGACAGGGGAGCGCCTGAGACGGCGCTGAGAGTGCGGCTGGGACCCGATCCGACGGCAGGACCGTCGAGGGACCCAGGCCGCAGACCCTCCCACCTGATCCGGGTCATACCGGCGTAGGGAGTCACACAGTGAACAGCACCATCCGTCGGCGTGCCATCGGCGCGCTCGTCCTCGCCACCGCCGGCGCCACCGTCCTCGCCGGCTGCGGCTCGAGCTCCAGCTCCGGTTCCGGCTCCTCCTCGGCCGCCGGCAAGCCCTCCAAGACCGTCACCCTGGTCAGCCACGACTCGTTCGCCGCCTCCTCCTCGGTGCTCGCGCAGTTCACCAAGGAGACCGGCTACACCGTCAAGGTGCTGCGCGGCGGCGACGCGGGCGCCGCGGTCAACCAGGCCATCCTCACCAAGGACCACCCGCGCGGCGACGTCTTCTTCGGCGTCGACAACACCCTGCTCTCCCGCGCCCTGAGCAACGGCCTGTTCGACTCCTACACCGCCAAGGGCCTGGACCAGGTCGCCGCGGACGTGCAACTGGACGCCGCCAAGCACCGCGTGACGCCGATCGACTCCGGCGACGTGTGCGTCAACTACGACCGCGCCTACTTCACCTCCCACCACCTCGCGCCGCCGCAGACCTTCGCCGACCTGGTCAAGCCGCAGTACAAGAACCTGCTGGTCACCGAGAACGTCTCCACCTCCTCCCCGGGGCTCGCCTTCCTGCTGGGCACCGCCGCCACCTACGGCGACTCCGGCTGGCAGGCGTACTGGAAGAAGCTGAAGGCCAACGGCGTGCAGGTCGTCGACAGCTGGGAGCAGGCGTACGACAACGCCTTCTCCGGGTCGGCCGCCGGCAAGAAGGCCAAGGGCAGCAAGCCGCTGGTCGTCTCCTACGCCTCCAGCCCGCCCGCCGAGGTGGTCGGCGTCACCCCGCAGCCCGCGCAGTCGCCCGTCGGGGTGGCCACCGGCACCTGCTTCCGCCAGATCGAGTTCGCCGGGCTGCTGCACGGCGCGAAGAACCCCGCCGGCGCCAAGGCGTTCATCGACTTCATGCTCAGCCGGACCTTCCAGCAGGACATGCCGCTCCAGATGTACGTCGACCCGGTCGTGAAGGGCGCGGTGGAGCCCGAGGTGTTCACCAAGTACGGCGCGAAGGTCCCGCACCCCACGACGCTGGCGCCCGACAAGATCGCCGCGAAGCGGGACGACTGGGTGAAGTCGTGGAACTCGATCGTCCTGTAGCGCCACGGGAGGGAGCGCCGAAGAACGGGCTGCCGCGCAAGGCCGCACCGCGCAACGCCGCGCCGCGGGCCGGCTCCCACCGTGGTAGCCGCCGCGTCCTCACCGGAGCGGCCCTGGCCGCACTGCCGCTGGCGTTCTTCGCCGCCTTCTTCGCCTACCCCGTGGCGGCGATCGTCGGCCGCGGCCTGCACGAGGGCGGCCGCTGGCAGCTCGGCCGGATCGGCGACGTCCTCGGCGACGGCTCGGTCCGGCACGTGCTGTGGTTCACCTGCTGGCAGGCGGCCGCCTCCACCGCGCTGACCCTGGTGGTCGCCCTGCCGGGGGCGTACGCCTTCGCGCGGCTGGACTTCCCCGGCAAGCGGCTGCTGCGGGCCGTGGTCACGGTGCCGTTCGTGCTGCCGACCGTCGTCGCGGGCTCGGCGTTCCTCGCGCTGCTCGGGCAGGGCGGCTTCACCGACAGCCTGTTCGGGGTGCGCCTGGACACCTCGGTGTGGGCGATCCTCATCGCGCATGTCTTCTTCAACTACGCCGTGGTCGTCCGCACCGTCGGCGGCCTGTGGGCCCAGCTCGACCCGCGCCAGGAGGAGGCCGCCCGCATGCTCGGCGCGGGCCGCCTCACCGCCTGGCGCCGCGTCACCCTGCCCGCGCTCGGGCCTGCCGTCGCGGCCGCCGGGGTGATGGTCTTCCTGTTCACCTTCACCTCCTTCGGCGTCATCCAGATCCTCGGCGGCCCCACCCGCGCCACCCTGGAGGTCGAGATCTACCGGGAGACCGCCGAGATCTTCGACCTGCCCACCGCGGCCGTGCTCACCCTGCTCCAGTTCGCCGCCGTGGCCGCGATCCTGGCCGTGCACGCCTGGACCACCCGGCGTGGGGAGTCCGCGCTGCGCCTGGTCGACCCGGCCGGCACCGCGCACCGCCCGCGCGGCCGGGGCGAACGCGCGCTGCTGGCCGCCGTCCTCGCCTCGGTCGCGCTGCTGATCCTGCTGCCGCTCGGCGTGCTCGCCGCCCGCTCCTTCGACGGCCCGAACGGCTACGGCCTGGCCTTCTACCGCGCGCTTGGCACCACCGGCGGCGACGGCACCTTCCTCGTCCCACCGTTGCAGACCGTCTGGAACTCGGTGCGCTACGCGGCCGCCGCCACCGTGATCGCCCTGGTCGTCGGCGGGCTGGCCGCGGCCGCCCTGACCCGCCGCGGCGGCCGGCTGATGCGCGGCTTCGACGGGCTGATGATGCTGCCGCTGGGCACCTCCGCGGTCACCGTCGGCTTCGGCTTCCTGATCGCCCTCGACAAGCCGCCGCTGGACCTGCGGGACTCCTGGCTGCTGGTGCCGCTGGCCCAGGCGCTGGTCGGCGCGCCGTTCGTGGTGCGGGTGATGCTGCCGGTGCTGCGGGCCGTCGACGAACGGCTGCGGGAGGCCGCGGCGATGCTGGGCGCCTCCCCGCTGCGGGTCTGGCGCGAGGTCGAACTCCCGCTGGTACGGCGGGCGCTGGGCATCGCGGCCGGGTTCGCGTTCGCCGTCTCGCTCGGCGAGTTCGGTGCCACGGTCTTCATCGCCCGCCCCGACAGCCCCACCCTGCCGGTCGCCGTCGCCCGCCTGCTCGGCCGGGCCGGCGAGATGAACTACGGCCAGGCGATGGCGCTGAGCACCATCCTCATGGTGGTCTGCGCGGCCAGCCTGCTGATCCTGGAGTACCCGCTGTCGGAGAGGTCGCGATGACCGGCACCCTGCTGCGCGTGGACGCGGCCACCGTACGGTTCGGGGCGCGCGCCGCGCTGGACGAGGTGAGCGTGGACGCGGCCGCGCACGAGATCGTCTGCGTGCTCGGGCCGTCCGGCAGCGGCAAGTCCACCCTGCTGCGCGCCGTCGCCGGGCTCCAGGCGCTCGACGGCGGCCGGGTGCTGCTGGATGGCGCCGACCAGCGGGGCGTGCCCGCGCACCGCCGCGGGGTCGGGCTGATGTTCCAGGACCACCAGCTCTTCCCGCAGCGCGACGTCGGCGGCAACGTGGCGTTCGGGCCGCGCATGCACGGGATGCCGCGCCAGGACCGCGAGCGGCGGACCGCCGAACTGCTGGACCTGGTGGGGCTGCCCGGCGCCGCGGCCCGCCCCGTCGCCACCCTCTCCGGCGGCGAGCAGCAGCGGGTCGCGCTGGCCCGCGCCCTCGCGTCCGAGCCGCGGCTGCTGATGCTCGACGAGCCGTTGGGCCAGCTCGACCGCTCCCTGCGCGAACGGCTGGTCGTCGAACTGCGTCGGCTGTTCGGGCAGTTGGGCACCACCGTGCTGGCCGTCACGCACGACCAGGGGGAGGCGTTCGCGCTCGCGGACCGGGTGGTGGTGATGCGCGACGGGCGGATCGTGCGCAGCGGTACGCCCCTCGAGGTGTGGCAGCAGCCCGGCTCGGAGTTCGTGGCCCGCTTCCTGGGGTTCGACAACATCACCGACGCCGTGGTCAGCGGTGGTGTCGCGGTGACCGCCTGGGGCAAGCTGGCCGTCCCCGACGGCACCCCCGACGGCGAGCACCGCCTGCTCGTGCGGCCCTCGGGCGTACGGCTCGGGCCGGCCGACGGCGCCGGACCGCGCTGCGAGGTGGTCTCGCGGACCTTCCGCGGCGGCCATGTGGGAGTGCTGCTCCAGCCCGCGCAGGGGCCCGCCCTCGAAGCGGAGTGCGCGCTGCGCGACGCGCCGGAGATCGGCGCCCGGGTGGGCGCGGTGTTCGCCCCCGAGGACGTCGTCGTCCTCGCCCGGTCCGCCGTGCGGGCCGCTCCCGGCGAACGCCCGGCCGCGGGGTGAGGCGGGCTACGCGCTGAGGCGGGCCAGCGCCGCGGGCACCTCGTCGACGCTGTCGACCAGGGTGATGCGCGCGCTCATGGGCCGGCCGTCGGCGAGGGCCTGGAGCAGCGGCCAGACGGGCAGCTCGGCGGTCCAGTGGGCGTGGTCGACCAGGACCATGGGGGCCGGGTCGCCGTGCGAGCCGTAGTAGTTGGCGGTGGCGGCGTCGAAGACCTCCTGGACGGTGCCGGCGGCGCCCGGCAGGAAGACGGCGCCGGCGGTGCAGCGTGTCAGGAGCCCGTCCTCACGGGTGGCGTTCGCGAAGAACTTCGCGATGTGCGCGGCGAACGGGTTGGGCGGCTCGTGGCCGTAGAACCAGGTGGGCAGGCCGTAGGAGGGCCCGCCGTCCGGCCAGCGCTCGCGCACCTCGAAGGCGGTGGACGCCCAGGCGTCGACGGAGGGCGCGAAGGACGGGGTGCCCGCGAGGACGTCGAGCGCCTTGCCGAGCATCACGTCGTCGTACGCGGCCGCGTACGCCCCGAAGTTCGCCGCCTCCATCGCGCCCGGGCCGCCGCCGGTCGCCACGGTCAGCCCGGCGGTGGCCAGCGCGCGGCCCAGCCGGGCGGCGCCCGCGTACGCCGGGGTGCCGCGCTCCATGGCGTGCCCGCCCAGCACGCCCACCACCTGCTCGCCGCCGAGCTGCTCGTCCAGGGCGTCGGAGACCGCGTCGTCGTGGATGGAGCGCAGCATGGAGGCGAACACGTCGCGCTCGGCGGCGGTCCGCAGCCACCAGTCGTACGTCAGCGCGTCCGGTGTCGCGCCGTAGCCGCTCTCGGCCAGGCCCGCGTACAGCTCCTCGGGCCGGTAGGGCGCCGCGCGGTAGGGGTCGAAGGGCAGGCCGGGCACCGGCGGGAAGACCAGCGCGCCGCCGGCCCGCACCTGGGCCAGCGCCTGCGGTTCCATCGGGCAGCCGAGGAAGACCGCTTGCGAGGTGTCGGTGACCAGCAGCGCGAAGGTGCGGGAGGTCAGGTCCACCGCCCGCACCCGGCAGTCCGCGAAGGACCCGCCGAGCGCGACCGCGTCGAACTCCTCCAGCGTCTCCACCTCGCGGGTCCGGCGGACACCTTCCGGCGCGGCGCCCGAGGGCGCCTTCGGCGGCTCGGGCGGCACCGGGCCGCGGTACGGGCCGGCCGCGGGACGCGGCAGCCGCGGACGGGCGGGACGGGGCGAGTCTGGGGAGGTAGGCGCTGCCACGCGAGCACGATAGCGCGCCGCGGTCGGCGCCGGGCCGCCGCGAAGAGGGACAGCGGCGGCGCGCCGTTGACGCGGCGCCGCGTGCGGGAGGACCGCGCGCGGCGCCGGGGACGGATCGGGACGGGGGGAGGGGCCACGGGCCGGGAAGGGGACGGGCTACGGGCCGGGAAGGGGACGGGTTACGGGCCGGAAGGGGAGGGGCTGCGGACTGGGAAGCGGACGGGTTACGGGCCGGGAGGCGGAGGGGCTGCGGACCGGGAGAGGGAGCGCTAGGGCGTCGGCGAGAGCGCCGCGACCAGCAGCGCCGGCACCAGGAACGCGACCGCCAGCACGCCGGCCCGTACCGCCGCCGACGCGCGCAGCACCGCGGCGGGCGCCGCGAGTTCGCGCAGCGCGGCCCGCGCGGACGCGCGCGCGGCGTGGGACTCCCGCGCGGCCAGCGCGGCCGAGGCCAGCACGCACATGCAGATCAGCAGCACCGCGAAGGTGGTGACCGGCCCGAGGGTGCGGCCGCTGTCCTGGTGCAGGCCGTAGCCGGCCACCAGCGCCGCCACGGTCGCCGAGAGCAGGCCGAGCGGGCGGCCGAGCCGCCGCGCCTCGTGCTGGAGCCCGCGCCCGGCCAGCAGCCGCAGCCCGCCGGGCCGGTAGGCGGCGAGCAACCGCCCGCAGGCGTGGACCAGTCCGGGGCCGGCCAGCACCAGCCCGGCGGCGGTGAGCACCCAGCCGCCGACCGCGGCCGGCGCCATCGCGCCCAGGCCGCTGGGCAGCGGGAAGGTGTGCCGGTCGGGGGCTGTCGCCTCGAGCGCCAGCCCGACGGCGATCAGCGCGACGCCCCACGGGAGCCCGGCGGGCACCTGCTCGTCCGGTTCGATCGCGCCCGCGTCCGGGCCGCCCGGGCGGGCACGGCCCCGGTCCGGCCGCTGCCCGTCCGTCCGCCGTCCGTCGGGGCGCTGCTCGGTGCGCAGCCGTGCCGCGCTCGCGGCGCCCGCCGCCAGCGGGACCAGGGCCAGCAGCGTGACCGCCCCGGCGAGCGGCAGGCTGTGGCCCGCCGCCAGGAGCCCGGGGCCGACGCCGTGGTAGGGCACACCGGTCACGTCGCCGCGCAATTGGAGGAAGAGCAGCAGCGCCAGCACGCTGCCGCACGCGCACACCAGGGTCACCGTCGCCGCGGCGAGCAGCACCAGGCCGTTCCGGCCCAGGCCGACCGCGGTGAGCCCGGCCCGGGGCCAGCCGGTCGACTGGGCGCGGCCCACCGCGACCGCCAGCTGCACGCTGACGATCGCCGGCACCACGCACCAGCCGAGGCGTACCACCGTGTGCGAGGCGCCGCCCGGGTGGGCCAGCGCCCAGCCGAGGGCCGCCAGCAGCAGCAGTCCGGTGCCGCACGACGCGAGAGCGGCCAGCACCCACCGGCCGAGCGCCGCCGGACTCGCCCCGCGCAGCAGCCGAAGGCTCAGCACCGGCCGCACCCCCCGCGGCCGGCCGCGCTCCGCCCGGGGCGCGGGCGCCGTACGCGGGCGTTCATACGCTGGCCGGGCGGGGAGCGGCCAGGTCCGGGTTCTGCCCCGTCCCCTTGCCCTTGCCCTGGGCCGGCCCCTTGCCCTGGGCGGCGCCCTGGCCCGAGTTCTGCTCCGGCGCGGCGGTCACCACGCGGCCGTCGGCGAAGGGCACGGTCCGGTCGGCGTGCGCGGCGATGTCGGGGTCGGCCGTGGCCAGCACGACGGTGATGCCGTGGGAGCGGGCCGCGCTGGTGAGGGTGCGCAGCACGTGCGCCCGGTCGTCGCGGTGCAGCGTCGCGGTCGGCTCGTCGGCGAAGACCACGGCCGGGCCGGTGACCAGGGCGCGGGCCACGGCGACGCGCTGGCGCTGAGCGGCGGACAGCCCGGCCGGCCGGCTGCGGGCGACGTCGCCGATGTCGAGGCGCTCCAGCCACTCGCGGGTGGCGGTCCGCGCGGTCCGGCTGCTCTCGCCGCGCAGCAGCAGCGGCAGGGCGGCGTTCTCCCACACGTTCAGCTCGGGCAGCAGGTGCGGGTCGGTGCCGACCCAGCCGAACCGGTCGCGGCGCAGCCGCTCGCGGGCGGGGTCGGGCAGTGTGTGCACCGGGCCGCTGTTGAACCAGACCTCGCCCTCGTCGGGGACGAGCTGTCCGGAAAGGCAGCGCAGCAGCGTCGACTTGCCCGCGCCGCGCGGTCCGGCGAGCGCGAGGATCTCCCCGGCCCGCACGCTGACCGACACGCCGAGCAGCGCGGGCGAGCCCTGGTAGGAGTGACGCAGGGCGCGAGCCCAGAGCACGTCGTTGTCGGGCGGGGCCTCCATGCCGTACCTCCGCGGATCGCGAGTTCACCCGGGCAACGAGCCCGGGACGTGTCCGGTCACTGCTCGGCACGCTATGCGCGGCCGCCGCGCCCGCCCCGCAGGCGCCCCCGCGAACCCCCCGATCGGCGCAGCCCGCCCCTTGCCGGGCGGCAGGGGGCGGGCTGCGGTCCGTGCTCAGCGGCCGGCGGCCGGTCAGAGCTTCGTCCACGCCTCCTTGAGCACGCCGCGCAGGATGGACTCGATCTCGTCGAAGAGCGGCTGCTCGGCGATGAGCGGCGGGGCGAGCTGGATCACCGGGTCGCCGCGGTCGTCGGCGCGGCAGTACAGCCCGTTGTCGAAGAGCGCCTTGGACAGGAAGCCGTACAGCACGCGCTCGGTCTCCTCGTCGGTGAACGTCTCCTTGGTCGCCTTGTCCTTGACCAGCTCGATGCCGTAGAAGAAGCCGTTGCCGCGCACGTCGCCGACGATCGGCAGGTCCCGCAGCTGGTCGAGGGTGGCGCGGAAGGCCGCCTCGTGGTCCAGCACGTGCTGGTTGAGCCCCTCGCGCTCGAAGATGTCGAGGTTGGTGAGGGCCACGGCCGCCGAGACGGGGTGTCCGGCGAAGGTGTAGCCGTGCAGGAAGGTGTTGCCGTCGCGGTAGAACGGCTCGGCGAGCCGGTCGGAGACGACGCACGCGCCGATCGGGGAGTAGCCGGAGGTCATGCCCTTGGCGCAGGTGATCATGTCGGGCACGTAGTCGAACTTGTCGCAGGCGAACATGGTGCCCAGCCGCCCGAACGCGCAGATCACCTCGTCGGAGACGAGCAGCACCCCGTACCGGTCGCAGATCTCGCGGACCCGCTGGAAGTAGCCGGGCGGCGGCGGGAAGCAGCCGCCGGCGTTCTGCACCGGTTCGAGGAAGACCGCGGCCACGGTGTCGGGGCCCTCGAAGAGGATCTCCTGCTCGATCTGGTCGGCGGCCCAGCGGCCGAACGCCTCCGGGTCGTCGCCGTGGATCGGGGCGCGGTAGATGTTGGTGTTGGGCACCTTGCGGGCGCCGGGCACCAGCGGTTCGAACGGGGCCTTGAGCGCGGGCAGTCCGGTGATGGACAGGGCGCCCTGCGGGGTGCCGTGGTAGGCGACCGCCCGCGAGATCACCTTGTACTTGGTGGGGTTGCCGGTCAGCTTGTGGTACTGCTTCGCCAGCTTCCAGGCGGTCTCCACCGCCTCGCCGCCGCCGGTGGTGAAGAAGACCTTGTTCAGGTCGCCGGGCGCGTACCCGGCCAGCCGCTCGGCGAGCTCGACCGCCTTGGGGTGGGCGTAGCTCCAGATCGGGAAGAAGGCCAGCTCCTGCGCCTGCTTGTAGGCGGTCTCGGCGAGTTCGTGGCGTCCGTGCCCGGCCTGCACCACGAACAGCCCGGACAGGCCGTCGATGTAGCGCTTGCCGCGCGCGTCGTAGATGGACGCGCCCTCGCCGCGGACGATGGTCGGCACCGGGGCGTCCTGGTAGTCCGACATGCGGGTGAAGTGCATCCACAGGTGGTCGTAGGCGGACTTCGACTGGTCGGGCTGCTCGGCGTGCGAAGCGGTCATGGCTATCTGGTTCCCCAGGTGTAGGTCTGCTTGCGGAGCTTGAGGTAGACGAAGGTCTCGGTGGTGCGGACGCCCGGCAGCGCGCGGATGCGCTTGTTGATCATCTCCAGCAGGTGGTCGTCGTCCTCGCAGACGATCTCCACCAGCAGGTCGAACGAGCCGGCGGTGAGCACCACGTACTCGACCTCGTCGAGGGCCGCGAGCGCGTCGGCGACCGGCTCGAGGTCGCCCTCGACGTTGACGCCGACCATCGCCTGGCGGCGGAAGCCGACGGTGAGCGGGTCGGTCACCGCGACGATCTGCATCACGCCCTGGTCCAGCAGCTTCTGCACCCGCTGGCGCACCGCGGCCTCGGACAGCCCCACCGCCTTGCCGATCGCCGCGTACGGGCGGCGCCCGTCCTCCTGGAGCTGTTCGATGATCGCCTTCGAGACCGCGTCTATCGAGGCGGAGGCGCCGTTCATGTCACGAGTGGCCACGCGCACCACTGTGCAGGAGAGGTCGACGGTCCCGCAAGCCCCGCACGATGAATTCCGTTGTGTTAAGCCGCCTGCAACACTGAATCGGTTGTTGTAGCCCGGCGGGCGTGTCGAATACGGCAGTCCTGGCGTTAAGCTGGGCGGCGTCTCACTACATGGACACGAACCGGATGGACCAGGGAGCAAGCGCCGTGACCGAACTCCGTACTCTGCGCAACCACATCGACGGAGAATTCCGCGACGCCGCCGACGGGCGCACCACCGAGGTGGTCAGTCCGGTCACCGGCCGGGCGTACGCGACCGCGCCGCTGTCCGGCAGGGCCGACGTCGACGCGGCCATGGCCGCCGCCCGGGCGGCCTTCCCCGGCTGGTGCGACACCACGCCCGCCGAGCGGCAGAAGGCGCTGCTGAGGATCGCCGACGCCATCGAGGCGCGCGCGGACGAACTGGTCGCGGTGGAGAGCGAGAACACCGGCAAGCCGCTCGCGCTCACCGCGAGCGAGGAGGTCCCGCCGATGGTGGACCAGATCCGGTTCTTCGCCGGCGCCGCCCGGCTGCTGGAGGGCCGCTCGGCCGGCGAGTACATGGAGGGCCTGACCTCGATCGTGCGGCGCGAGCCGGTCGGGGTGTGCGCGCAGGTCGCGCCGTGGAACTACCCGATGATGATGGCGGTGTGGAAGTTCGCCCCGGCGATCGCGGCGGGCAACACCGTGGTGCTGAAGCCCTCCGACACCACCCCGGCCTCCACCGTGCTGCTCGCCGAGATCATCGCCGGGGTGCTGCCCAAGGGCGTGTTCAACGTGGTCTGCGGCGACCGCGACACCGGCCGGCTGATGGTCGAGCACCCGGTGCCGGCGATGGCGTCCATCACCGGCTCGGTCCGGGCCGGGATCGAGGTCGCCGGGTCCGCCGCCAAGGACGTCAAGCGGGTGCACCTGGAACTGGGCGGCAAGGCGCCGGTGGTGGTCTTCGACGACCTCGACAGCCAGGCGCTCGCCAAGGCCGCCGAGGACATCGCCCTCGCCGGGTTCTTCAACGCCGGCCAGGACTGCACCGCCGCCTGCCGGGTGCTCGTGCAGGAGGGCGTGCGCGAGGAGTTCACCGCGGCGCTGGCCAAGGCCGCCGCCGCCACCAGGACCGGCCTGCCCGACGACGAGGACGTGCTCTTCGGCCCGCTCAACAACGCCAACCAGCTCGCCCAGGTCGCCGGGTTCGTCGACCGGCTGCCCGCGCACGCCAAGGTCGAGGCCGGCGGCCACCGGGTCGGCGAGGAGGGCTACTTCTACGCGCCCACCGTCGTCTCCGGGCTGCGGCAGGACGACGAGGCGGTGCAGCGCGAGGTGTTCGGCCCGGTCATCACCGTCCAGTCGTTCACCGACGAGGAGCAGGCGGTCACCTGGGCCAACGACGTGGACTACGGCCTGGCCTCCTCGGTGTGGACCAAGGACCACGGCCGGGCGATGCGGATGTCGAAGAAGCTCGACTTCGGCTGCGTGTGGATCAACACCCACATCCCGCTGGTCGCCGAGATGCCGCACGGCGGGTTCAAGCAGTCCGGCTACGGCAAGGACCTGTCCGCGTACGGCTTCGAGGACTACACCCGCATCAAGCACGTCATGACCTCGCTGGAGGCGTGAGCGCGAACCCCGCCGGCGGCCGGTGCGCACCGAGGAGTGCGGACCGGCCGCCGGCGCGTCAGCGCCGCGCGCCGCGTACGGTGCTCAGCCCGCGTACGGTGCTCAGGCCGCCTTCGCGCGCAGCCGCAGCAGCACCTCCGGACGGTTGGTGGTGACCGCGTCCACCCCGGCCGCTACCAGGCGGGACATCGAGCGGCGCCAGTCGGCGGTCCAGGCGGCGACCAGCAGCCCGCGGTCGTGCGCCCACGCCACCGTCGCTG
The DNA here is from genome assembly GCF_057708105.1 of Actinacidiphila sp. bgisy144. Lineage (NCBI taxonomy): Bacteria > Bacillati > Actinomycetota > Actinomycetes > Kitasatosporales > Streptomycetaceae > Actinacidiphila > Actinacidiphila sp. bgisy144. Next base: position 154,026 of record NZ_JBYIRM010000013.1, read on the forward strand.
GATCGGCCAGCCCGAAGCGGAGGTTGAGCCAGCGCGGGGCGAGGCCGTCCAGCAGCGCGTCGGCCGGGCGCGCGGACGTCGTCCAGGTCATCGCGATCTCGGCGGCGGGCTCCAGGGCCCGCACCTGGCGCATCGCGGCCAGCTTCCCGCAGTAGTAGACCCGGTCCGCCGCACCCGCCTCCCGTACCGCCCGGACGGCCGCGGGCGCCTGGTCGGCCTCGGTCAGGTCGATCAGCATCCGTGTCCGGTCCGGGCCGGCCAGCAGCTCGGCGAGCGCGGCCGCGAAGGACGGCACCCCGCCGCCGGTCGCCTCGGCCACCTCGTCGTAGGCCAGCGAGGCCACCGGCGCCACGACGCCCCACAGCCGCTCCAGCGTCGGGTCGTGCAGCAGCACCGGCACGCCGTCCCGGGTGAGGCGGACGTCCACCTCCACGACGTCCGCGCCCTTGCGCAGCGCCGAACGCACCGACGGCAGCGTGTTCTCGCGGTGGGCGTAAGGGTCGCCCCTGTGGGCGACGACCGTTACCCCGTGCCCAGGGCGCGCGGCCACGGCGTCAGCCCCGCGCGGAGGGGACGCCGGGACCGCCCGCGGCGGCGCCGTAGGACAGCGTGTAGGCGTCGATCTCCGCCGCCAGCCGCGCCTTGCCCGCCGGTTCCAGGAAGGACGCGTGCACCGCGTTCTTCGCCAGCTCCGCGACCCCCGCGCGGTCCAGCCCCAGCAGCCGGGCGGCCACCGCGTACTCGGTGTTCAGGTCGGTGCCGAACATCGGCGGGTCGTCGCTGTTGACGGTGACCAGCACGCCCGCCTCGGCCATCCGCCGGATCGGGTGCTCCTCGATGTCGGTCACCACCCGGGTGGCGATGTTGGAGGTCGGGCAGACCTCCAGCGGGATGCGGTGCTCGGCGAGGTGGTCCAGCAGCCGGGGGTCCTGCACGGCGCTGGTGCCGTGGCCGATCCGCTCGGCGCCCAGCACGTTCAGGGCGTCCCAGATCGTCTGCGGCCCGGTGGCCTCCCCGGCGTGCGGCACGCTGTGCAGCCCGGCCGCCCTGGCCCGGTCGAAGTACGGCTTGAACTGCGGGCGCGGCACCCCGATCTCGGGCCCGCCCAGGCCGAAGGAGACCAGGCCCTCCGGGCGCAGGTCCAGCGCCAGGTGCGCGGTCTGCTCCGCCGAGGCCAGGCCCGCCTCGCCGGGGATGTCGAAGCACCAGCGCAGCACCACGCCCAACTCCGCCTCCGCGGCCTTGCGCGCGTCCTCGATCGCCTCCATGAACGCCTGCTCGGGGATGCCCCGGTTCGTCGAGGAGTAGGGCGTCACGGTCAGCTCGGCGTAGCGGATCTGCTGCCGGGACATGTCCCGCGCGACCTCGTACGTCAGCAGCCGGATGTCCTCGGCGTCGCGGATCAGGTCCACCACGGACAGGTAGACCTGGATGAAGTGGGCGAAGTCCCGGAAGGTGAAGTAGTCGGCGAGCGCGGCCGGGTCGGCGGGCACCTTGGAGTCCGGGTGCCGCGCGGCCAGGGCGGAGACGATCCGCGGGGAGGCGGAGCCGACGTGGTGGACGTGGAGTTCGGCCTTCGGCAGCCCGGCGATGAAGGCGTCCAGCCCGGTGCCGGGTGCGGTGCCGGGCGCAGTGGCGGGCGCGGCGGCGGGGGCGCTGCCCGCGGGGGCGGTCCCGGCGGCGGGGGAGGGGCCGGGTGCGGTCTCGGGCATGCGGGGTTCCTCCGGTGGGACGTGCGGGACGGCCGGGGCGCCGGCCGGTGCCGTTCATCGTAATCCGCGCGCCCGCCCGTCCCCCGGGCCGCGCCGGGGCGGGGGGAGAAGGCGCGGCCGGCGGCCGGCGCGTGGCTGTTCACGCGCGCTTCGGGGTGATCGGTGCGATGAACGGACAGGGCACAGAATCCGTCGATTAACCAAAAGGCAACAACGGAATCCCTTGTTGGAGGAGGCTGGCTCTGCCAGGATCAGCGATCAATCCAGGCTTTGACCACGCTGGTACATGGATTCGCGACCCCGGCGGGGTGTCCCGGCCCGAGCGGGCCGGTCCATCCGGCCGCCCCGGCCCACCCGCCCGGCGCCACCCGGCCGAACCCTCGGAAGGGCACCACCCATGGAGCAGTTCGAGACCCTCTCCCCGCCCCAGCGTGCCGCCATGGCGCGCAGCATGACCAGTGGGCGGGCCGCGCTCGCCCGCCGCTCGCTGCTGCGGGTCGCCGGGCTCGGCGCCGTGGCCGGCGCCGGCCTCACCGGCTGCGGCATCCCCGCGGCCGGCCGCAAGGGCGAGACCGCCTCCACCGACCACTCGGCGCAGGAGAAGGTGGTGGACTTCTCCAACTGGACCGAGTACATCGACGTCAGCGACGACGGCAAGCACCACCCGACGCTGGACGCCTTCACCAAGCGCACCGGCATCAAGGTCAAGTACACCGAGGACATCAACGACAACGTCGAGTTCTTCGGCAAGATCAAGCCGCAGCTCGCCGCCGGCCAGGACACCGGCCGCGACCTGATGGTGCTCACCGACTGGCTGGCCGGGCGGATGATCCGGCTCGGCTGGGTGCAGCAGCTGGACTCCGCCAACCTGCCGCACGCCTACGCCAACCTCGAACAGCGCTTCCGCAGCCCCGACTGGGACCCCGGGCGCGCCTACTCCTACCCCTGGCAGGGCATCAGCACCTGCATCGCCTACAACAAGAAGGCCACCGGCGGCCGGAAGGTCACCTCCGTCTCCCAGCTCCTCGACGACGGCTCGCTGAAGGGCAGGGTCGCCATGCTCTCGGAGATGCGCGACACCATCGGCATGACCCTGCTCGACATGGGAGAGCTGCCCGAGAAGGTCACCGACGACACCTTCGACGCGGCCGTCGCCCGCATCCAGAAGGCCGTCGACAGCCAGCAGATCCGGAAGTTCACCGGCAACGACTACACCGACGGCCTGAGCAAGGGCGACATCGCCGCCTGCGTCGCCTGGGCCGGCGACCTGGTCCAACTGCGCATCGACGACCCGGACATCGAGTACGTCTTCCCCGACTCCGGCTTCGTCTCCTCCACCGACAACCTGCTCATCCCCGACAAGGCGCGGCACAAGGCCAACGCGGAGCGGCTGATCGACTACTACTACGAGCCCGCGGTCGCCGCCCAGGTCTCGGCGTACATCAACTACGTGTGCCCGGTCGCCGGGGTGAAGCCGTACCTGGCGAAGATCGACCCGAAGCTGGCGAGCAACCCGCTGATCATCCCCGACGCGGCGATGGACGCCCGCGGCCACGCGTTCCGCTCGCTCTCCGACGCCGAGGACGCGCGGTACGAGGACAAGTTCGCCAAGCTCATCGGCGCCTGACCCCGGCCTGCACCCGCACCCCCCGAGGACACCCCATGACGACCCCCAGCACGAGCCCGAGCCCGCAGCCCTCCGCCGACGCCGTCCGCCTCACCGGGATCAGCAAGTCCTACGGCGCCTTCACCGCCGTCCACCCGCTCGACCTGGCCGTGCCGGCCGGCTCGTTCTTCGCGCTGCTCGGCGCCTCCGGCTGCGGCAAGACCACCACCCTGCGGATGATCGCCGGCCTGGAGACCCCCTCCACCGGCGCGGTGCACCTCGGCGGCCAGGACGTCACCGCCCTGCCGCCGTACAAGCGCCCGGTCAACACCGTCTTCCAGAACTACGCGCTCTTCCCGCACCTGGACATCTACGAGAACGTGGCGTTCGGGCTGCGCCGGCGCGGCGTCAGGCCGGTGCGGGCGAAGGTCGGCGAGATGCTCGACCTGGTGCAGCTCGGCCCGCTGGCCCGGCGCCGCCCGCACCAGCTCTCGGGCGGCCAGCAGCAGCGCGTGGCGGTGGCGCGGGCCCTGATCAACCAGCCGAAGGTGCTGCTGCTGGACGAGCCGCTCGGCGCGCTGGACCTGAAGCTGCGCCGCCAGATGCAGCTCGAACTCAAGCGCATCCAGACCGAGGTGGGCATCACCTTCGTGCACGTCACGCACGACCAGGAGGAGGCCATGACGATGGCCGACACGGTCGCGGTGATGAACGCCGGGCGGGTCGAGCAGATGGGCGCGCCCGCCGACCTCTACGAGAACCCCGCCTCCACCTTCGTGGCGAACTTCCTGGGCACCTCCAACCTGATCGAGGCCGAGGTGGCCGGCGTGGCCGACGGCACCCTGCGGCTGGTGCGCGCCGGGCAGGAGCTGGCGATGCCGGCGGCCCGCTGCCGCACCGAGGCCGCCCGCGGCGACCGGGTGCTGGCCGGGGTCCGCCCGGAGAAGATCACCCTGACCCACCGCGACGACGCCGGGGAGGTGCCCGCCGGCCGCAACCGGATATCCGGCACGATCGCCGACTCCAGCTTCATCGGCGTCTCCACCCAGTACGTGGTCGACAGCCCGGTCGGCGCGGGCCTGGAGGTCTTCGTGCCGAACGTCGAGCGCGACACCCGGCTGGTGCCCGGAGCACCCGTCGTCCTGCACTGGAACCCCGCACACACCTTCGGGCTGGACGCTGGACAGGACATCGGCGCCGGGCTCGGCGCGGACCTGGACGAGGCGGCGCCGGGCACCGGGACGGGGCCAGCGACCGGGGCGGGCGGCACCGGGCGCACCGAGCCCGCTGAGGGGGCCGCCGTATGACCGCCGCCACCGAACCCCTGGCCGCGCCCGCCCCGAAGGCGCCCCCGCCACCCCAGGCGCTGCGCCGGGCCGCCGCGCGGCGGCGCCGCGTGCCCTATCTGCTGCTGCTCGCCGGGGTGGCCTGGCTGCTGGTCTTCTTCGTCGCGCCGATGGTGTACCAGGCGTCGACCTCGGTGCAGACCGGCACCCTGGAGGACGGCTTCAAGGTCACCTGGCACTTCGCCACCTACTGGGACGCGCTCAGCGAGTACTGGCCGCACTTCGTGCGCTCCCTGGCCTACGCCGCCATCGCCACCGCGCTGTGCCTGCTGATCGGCTACCCGCTGGCGTACACCATCGCCTTCCGAGCCGGCCGGTGGCGCAACGTGCTGCTGATCCTGGTGATCGCGCCGTTCTTCACCAGCTTCCTGATCCGCACCCTGGCCTGGGAGACGATCCTGTCCGACCAGGGCCCGGTGGTGTCCTTCCTCAACAGCGTGCACCTGCTGGACGTGACGTCCTGGCTGGGCGTCACCCAGGGCGACCGGGTGCTCGCCACCCCGCTGGCCGTCGTGTGCGGCCTGACCTACAACTTCCTGCCGTTCATGATCCTGCCGCTGTACACCTCGCTGGAACGCGTCGACGGGCGCCTGCACGAAGCGGCCGGCGACCTGTACGCCACCCCGTTCACCGTCTTCCGCAAGGTGACCTTCCCGCTGTCGATGCCCGGGGTGGTGGCCGGCACCCTGCTGACCTTCATCCCGGCCTCCGGCGACTACATCAACGCCGAGTTGCTGGGCTCCACCAACCAGCAGATGATCGGCAACGTCATCGAGTCGCAGTTCCTGCGGGTCCTGGACTACCCGACGGCGGCCGCCCTGTCGTTCCTGCTGATGGCGGTCATCCTCGCCGTCGTCACCCTCTACATCCGCCGGGCCGGAACGGAGGAGCTGGTCTGATGCGCCTGATCCGCCGGCTGCGCGCCAACCTCGTGGTGATCGCGGGCGTCCTCGCCCTGTGCTACCTGATCCTGCCGAACCTGGTGGTGCTCGCCTTCTCCTTCAACAAGCCCAAGAGCCGCTTCAACTACACCTGGAACCACTTCTCCACCGACGCCTGGCAGCACCCGTGCAGCGTCTCCGGCATGTGCGGCTCGCTCGGCCTGAGCCTGCGGATCGCCGTCTACGCCACGCTCGCCGCCACCGTGCTGGGCACCATGACCGCCTTCGCGCTCGCCCGCTACCGCTTCCGCGGCCGCGCCGCCACCAACATGCTGATCTTCCTGCCGATGGCGATGCCCGAGGTGGTGATGGGCGCCTCGCTCGGCACCCTCTTCCTCAACATGCGCATCCGGTTCGGCTTCTGGACGATCCTCATCGCGCACATCATGTTCTGCCTGAGCTTCGTGGTCACCGCCGTCAAGGCCCGCGTGATGAGCATGGACCCGCGCCTGGAGCAGGCCGCCCAGGACCTGTACGCCACCCCGGCGCAGACCTTCCTGCGGGTCACCCTGCCGCTGGCCGCGCCGGGTATCGCGGCCGGCGCGCTGCTGTCGTTCGCGCTGTCCTTCGACGACTACATCATCACCAGCTTCAACGCGGGCAACTCCGTCACCTTCCCGATGTTCGTGTGGGGCTCGGCGCAGCGCGGCACCCCGGTGCAGGTCAACGTGATCGGCACGGCCATGTTCGTGCTCGCGGTGCTGCTGGTGCTGGCCGGGCAACTCGTCGGCGGCCGCCGGAAGGCGCGTGGCTGACATGGACCCCGCCCGCGCGCTCGCCGCCGCCCGCCCGGTGCCGTACTGGCTCGACGACCCGGCCCGGCCGGCCGCGCAGCCGGCGCTGGCCGGCGCGGAGCACTGCGACCTGCTGGTGGTCGGCGGCGGCTACAGCGGGCTGTGGACGGCGCTGCTGGCCAAGGAGCGCGACCCGGGCCGCGACGTGGTCCTCATCGAGGCGGGCCGGATCGGCTCGGCTGCCTCCGGCCGCAACGGCGGCTTCTGCGCGGCCAGCCTCACCCACGGCTTCGCCAACGGACTGGCCCGCTGGCCGGGGGAGTTCGCGGCGCTGGAGGACCTCGGCGCACGCAACCTCGACGCCATCGAGGCCGCCGTGCGGCGGTACGGCCTGGACTGCGACTTCGAGCGGACCGGCGAGATCGACGTGGCCACCGCCCCCTACCAGGCCGAGGAACTGCGCCAGGCGCACGCCACCGCGCTCCACCACGGCCTGGACCTGGAGTACCTGGACCGCGACCAGGTGCGCGCCGAGGTCGACTCGCCCACCTTCCACGCCGGGCTGTACGACCGGCGCGGGGTGGCCATGGTCCATCCTGCCAAGCTCGCCTGGGGACTCCGGCGCGCCGCCGAGCGGGCCGGGGTGCGGATCTACGAGCACACCCCCGCGCTGGCCCTGGTCCGCCACGGCGCCGCACTGGCCGTCCGCACCCCATACGGCAGGGTGCTGGCCCACCACGCGGCGCTGGGCACCGGCGTGTTCCCCTCGCTGCTGCGCCGCACCCGGCACCGCACCGTGCCCGTCTACGACTACGCCCTGACCACCGAACCGCTCACCGAGGACCAGCGCGCCGCGATCGGCTGGCGCGGCCGGCAGGGCCTGGGCGACAGCGCCAACCGCTTCCACTACTTCCGGCTGACCGCCGACAACCGGGTGCTGTGGGGCGGCTACGACGCGGTCTACCCGCGCGGCGGCCGGATGGACCCGGCGTACGAGCAGCGGCCGGCGACGTACCTGCGGCTGGCCCGGCACTTCTTCGCCTGCTTCCCGCAGTTGGAGGGGGTGCGCTTCAGCCACGCCTGGGGCGGCGCGATCGACACCTGCACCCGCTTCTCGGCGTTCTTCGGCACCGCGCACGGCGGGCGGGTCGCCTACGCGGCCGGGTACACCGGGCTCGGTGTCGGCGCCACCCGGTTCGGCGCCGAGGTGATGCTCGACCTGCTGTCGGGGCTGACCACCGAGCGCACGGTGCTCGCCATGGTCCGCCGCCGCCCGCCGCCCTTCCCGCCCGAGCCGCTGGCCACCGCCGGGATCGGGCTGACCCAGTGGTCGCTGGCGCGGGCCGACCGGTCGCAGGGGCGGCGCAACCTGTGGCTGCGGGTCCTGGACCGGGCCGGCCTCGGCTTCGACTCGTGACCGCCCCGCCGCTGGTGGCGCCGCCTCGCCCGCACCACTCCCCTCGCAGTGTGAGGCGCGTCACATCCGATGGCCGGTGAAACCCGCGTAATGATCCGGCCCCCACGCCCTCTCCCGTGTGACGGCACACGCCTCGCACGACGGACGGAGGGGTCCCAGGATGGCCGACACGGGTACGAAGGGCGCGGTGGAGTGGCTGGCTTCGGTCGCGGACGACCCGCGCGGATGCAGACGGGAGTGGGAGCGCAGCCCGCTCGGGGTGGCGCTGCTGCCCGCCGGACGGCAGTGGGACGTGCTGATCCTGCCCGGCCGGATCGGCTATTCCACGCTCGACGTGCTGACCCGGCTCACCGGCCCGCCCGGCCCGGTGCTCGCCGACTTCGGCGACGAGCGGATCGGCTTCTTCGTGCCGCCGGGCACCGCCGCCCGCTGGCTGGGCACCGGGGTGCGTGGCGCCGGCCGCGGCACCTGGATCGTGGTGCCCTACCCCGGCCGGCCGACCGGGGGAGTGCGCTGGCTGGTCCCCCCGGACGGCACCGGCCACCTCACCGACCCGGTGGTGCTGGAACTGGCGATGCACGAGGCGGCCGCCCGGCTCGCGGGCGGGTGAGCGCCGCGCGTCGCGGCCCCGCCCGCCCGGCCGGGTGCTTGTGGCACCCCGCCGCCGGTGGCGACACTGGGCGGCAGACGACGACGGAAGGGCTCACCCCGTGACGACCTCGACCTCGCACATCACGCACTGGATCGCCGGCCGGCCCTGGACCGGCACCGCCGAGCGGCACGGCGACGTCCACGACCCGGCCACCGGCCGGATCACCGGACGGGTGGACTTCGCCGGGCCCGAGGTCGTGGACGAGGCGGTACGCGCCGCCGCCGACGCCTTCCGCCAGTGGCGCCGGACGTCGGTCGCCAAGCGCACCGGGGTGCTCTTCGCCTTCCGCGAGCTGCTCAACGCCCGCCGCGAGGAACTCGCCGCGCTGATCGTCGCCGAGCACGGCAAGGTGCACTCCGACGCGCTCGGCGAGGTCGCCCGCGGCCTGGAGGTCGTCGAGTACGCCTGCGGCATCCCCCAGCTCGCCCGAGGCAGCTACACCGAGCAGGCGTCCACCGGCGTCGACGTGTACTCGCTGCGCCAGCCGCTCGGCCCGGTCGCGATCGTCTCGCCCTTCAACTTTCCCGCCATGGTGCCGATGTGGTTCTTCCCGCTCGCCATCGCCACCGGCAACACCGTCGTCGTCAAGCCGTCGGAGAAGGACCCGTCCGCCGCGAACTTCCTCGCCGCGCTGTGGCGCGAAGCCGGCCTGCCCGACGGGGTGTTCAACGTCGTGCACGGCGACAAGGACGCGGTCGGCCGGCTGCTGGAGCACCCCGGGATCAAGGCGGTCTCCTTCGTCGGCTCCACCCCGGTCGCCCGCGCGGTGTACGAGGCCGGCACCCGCCACGGCAAGCGCGTCCAGGCCCTGGGCGGCGCCAAGAACCACATGCTGGTGCTGCCCGACGCCGACCTGGACCTGGCCGCCGACGCGGCGGTGAACGCCGGCTACGGAGCCGCGGGGGAGCGCTGCATGGCGGTGTCGGTGCTGGTCGCCGTCGACCCGGTGGGCGACGACCTGGTGGCGCGGATCAAGCAGCGCATCGCCACCCTGACCGTCGGCCCCGGCGCGGCGCCCGGCTCCGCGATGGGCCCGCTGGTCACCGGCGCGCACCGCGACAAGGTCACCGGCTACCTCGACGCCGGCACCGCGGAGGGCGCCGTGCTGGTCGCCGACGGCCGCAAGCACGCCGTCGACGGCGACCCCGGCGGCTTCTGGCTCGGCCCGACCCTCTTCGACCACGTCCGCCCGGGCATGTCCGTCTACGACGACGAGATCTTCGGCCCGGTGCTGTCCGTCGTCCGCGTGCCCAGCTACGAAGCGGGCCTGGAGCTGGTCAACGCCAACCCGTACGGCAACGGCACCGCGCTGTTCACCCGCGACGGCGGCGCGGCCCGGCGCTTCCAGCACGAGGTGGAGGTGGGCATGGTGGGCATCAACGTGCCGATCCCGGTGCCGGTCGCCTACTACTCCTTCGGCGGGTGGAAGGACTCGCTCTTCGGCGACACGCACGCCTACGGCGAGGACGGGGTGCGCTTCTTCACCCGCGGCAAGGCCGTCACCCAGCGGTGGCCCGACCCCTCCCACGCGGGCCTGAACCTGGGCTTCCCGACGAACTCCTGACCGCCGCCCCCGGCACCAGCAGCGCCGCCCCCACCGCCGACAGCAGCGCCGCCGCCAGGCACCAGCTCGCCAGCACGTCCAGCGGCCAGTGGTAGTCGCACCACACCAGGGCGACCCCGACCAGCAGTGCCAGCAGCCCGGTGCCGGCGGCCAGCAGCGCGCGCAGCGCCGCCCGCCGGACGAACGGCAGCAGCACCAGCGCGGCCAGCCCGAACGCCACGGACGAGGTCGCGGTGTGCCCGGACGGGAAGTAGCCGTAGCTCGGGTCGGCGCGCACCTGCCCCGGCGCCGGGCGGTCCACCCCCGCCTTCACGGTGCCGACCACCACCGGCAGCAGGCACATCGCCAGCGCCGCGGCGCCCGGCGGCAGCCACCAGCGCGGCAGCCCCGCCCGCCGCCCCAGGCGCACGGCCGCCGCCAGCGCCACCAGCAGCACCGGCACGGCCACCGCGATGTCCCCCAGGTCGCTCAGCGCGTGCGCGAGGCCGTCGAAGGCGGGATGCGCGGCGGCCGCGCGCCGGGCCCCGCGCAGCACCCGCCAGTCGTCGCCGACCAGGCCGCCGCCGGAGGACACCTGCCAGGTCAGCAGGCAGAAGGCGGTGACGGCCGCGGCGAAGGCGGCGCCGAGGGTGAGCAGGCGGGCCCGGGCAGAAGTCGGCCGCCCCGGAACAGGGGGGAGAGTTCCGGGGCGGCCAGGGCGATCGCCGTACCGTCCGTCCCGGGGGGTTTGGGACGAACGGCCAGCCGATCGGCGAGGATCGCCGGGGCAAGAAGTCCCGGCGTTGTCGTGCGCGAGGGCACTGCCGCGCCGGTGATGGGGATTCATCGGCGCGTTGTCGCCCGCGGCCTCGTCACTGGGATTCGGCCACGTGCGGGGTGTTCCTCGGAAACCGTACGTCACAGGCGGCTCATCAGGGTCGTCGATCACCCGTCCGCCATCAGGCTCGCACACCTTCTTCACGACCCCGTCCCCCGCGTCGCACGGGCCTCACCCGGCACACGGCACGTCCCTGGTTTCACACGCCGGCGAAGGCCGCCTCGATGATGTCCAGGCCCTCGTTGAGCAGATCCTCCCCGATGACCAGCGGCGGCAGGAAACGCAACACGTTCCCGTACGTGCCGCACGTCAGCACGACCAGCCCGGCCGCGTGGCACGCCTTCGCCACCGCCGCCGTCACCGCCGCGTCCGGCTCCTTCGTCCCCGGCCGCACCAGCTCGACCGCGATCATCGCGCCGCGCCCGCGCACCTCGCCGATCACCGGGAACTTCTCCTGCATCGCGCGCAGCCGCGGCGTCATCACCTCGCCGATCCGCCGCGCCCGCGCCGGCAGGTCCAGCTCGCGCATCGTCTCGATCGCGCCGAGCGCGGCCGCGCACGCCACCGGGTTGCCGCCGTAGGTGCCGCCCAGGCCGCCGGAGTGCGCCGCGTCCATGATCTCCGCGCGGCCGGTCACCGCCGCCAGCGGCAGCCCGCCCGCGATGCCCTTCGCCGTGGTGATCAGGTCCGGCACCACCCCTTCGTCCTCGCACGCGAACCACTGACCGGTCCGGCAGAACCCGGTCTGGATCTCGTCGGCCACGAACACGATGCCGTGGTCCCGCGCGAACTGCGCGATCCGCGGCAGGAAGCCCTTCGCCGGCTCGATGAAGCCGCCCTCGCCCGCGATCGGCTCGATCACGATCGCCGCCACGTGCTCGGCGCCGATCTGCTTGGTGATGATGTCGACCGCCTGCGCCGCGGCCTCCTCCGCCGCGTGCTCCGGCCCGGTCAGCCACCGGTAGCCGTACGCCAGCGGCACCCGGTAGACCTCCGGCGCGAACGGCCCGAAGCCCTCCTTGTACGGCATGTTCTTCGCGGTCAGCGCCATCGTGAGGTTGGTGCGGCCGTGGTAGCCGTGGTCGAAGACCACCACCGCGGGGCGCTTGGTGTACGCCCGGGCGATCTTCACCGCGTTCTCCACCGCCTCCGCGCCGGAGTTGAACAGCGCGGACTTCTTGGCGTGGTCGCCGGGGGTGAGCCGGGCCAGCTCCTCGCACACCTCCACGTAGCCCTCGTAGGGGGTGATCATGAAACAGGTGTGGGTGAAGTCCGCGAGCTGCGCCGACGCCCGCCGGACCACCGCCTCCGCGCTGTTGCCGACCGACGTCACGGCGATGCCCGAGCCGAAGTCGATCAGCCGGTTGCCGTCCACGTCCTCCACGACGCCGCCGCCGGCGCGCGCGACGAACACCGGCAGCGTCACCCCCACCCCGTCGGCGACCGCGGCCGACTTGCGGGCCGCCAGCTCCCGCGACATCGGTCCTGGTACGTCGGTGACGAGCCTGCGCTCCTGCGGCACTGCGGTCATGGCGGCGCTCTCCCTACTCGGTGTGCTGTGACGCCCCGGTCACTTCGGAGGCTAGGCGGGCCCCGGTACCCCCGCATACGCCGATCGGTCGCACTGGCGGCGCCGGTTTCGCCGGTTCGGACAGTGCGGGCGGCGGCACCGTAAAACGACAAGATCCTTTTGCCGGGGTATCGGCTCGACTACATTGTGCGCATCGGCGGCGATGAGGGGCGAGAGCAGGCGCGCGATGGATGCCAAGGACCGCAACACCCGTCCGCAGGGCCCCCCGTACGGGCAGCCCGCCCCGCCGCCGGTCCCGCCCCGCAGCCCGGTGCCGCGGCCCGCCGCGCCGCCGCCCGCCCCCGTGCAGGCCCCGCCGCTGTCCGCGGTGGAGCGCTGGCTGCGCACCCCGCGGGTCTCGGACGCCCCCGGGATCTACGCGTACGGGCACGTGCCCCGCCCGCCCGACGACCCCGACCGGATGACCGACCGCCGCCTGATCGGCGGAGCGGTGCTCGCCCTGCTGTGCGCGCTGCTGCTGTGGTCGCTGATGAAGAACGGCTACGTCCCGCTGTGGCGGCGCCCGCTGACGCTGCTCACCCCGGGCTCGTGGTGGCACGGCAGCCACCCCAGCCGGGTGGGCCAGTTCGCCGCCGCGTTCTACGAGTGCCTGTGGCTGGCGCTGCTCACCCGCTACTTCGCGAAGATCGGCAGCTGGGGCGAGGTCGGCCGGCGCTACCTGCGCGAGCCGCGCGCCAGGGCCGCGGCCGCCTTGGTGATCGGCGTGTGCGTCTGGGTGCTCAGCGACAAGAAGTTCCTGCCGCTGATGTCGCTGATCCTCCCCTTCTACCCGCCCTCGGCCTTCCAGCACGGCGAGCAGGCGGCCCTGCACGTGGAGTACGAGGTCGACGCGATCGCCGCGCTGGTCGTGGCGGTCGCCGCCGCGAAGTACGGCCGCTGGCCGGAACTGCTGCGCGCGCGCAGCGCCGCCCGCCGGCAGCCCGCCGGGTCCGAGGGCCTGCTGCCGCCGCAGGGCGCCCCCGGCGCCGCGGCCCTGCCCGCCCCCACCGACTGGGCGGAGGTGCGGGCGGCGGGGTACGGCGCCGCCGCCGACCGGCTGGCGCAGGACGTCCGCACCGGGCGGATGAACGACGTCGACTGCGCCCGGGTCCGCCAGGCGTGGCAGGCGGTGCACACCCGCCCCGAGGGCGCCCGGGAGTTCGCCGACGGCGTGCTGGAACTGGGCGGCGCCGCCATGGTGCACCCCTCCGGCGCCCGCGACGTGCCTCGGCGCACCGCCGACCACGACCTGCTCGGCGGCCAGGTGCGCATCGGCACCGGCGTCGCCGACCCGCGCAACGGCTACCAGTACCGCGGCTCGGGCATCGCCCTGGACCCCGGGGTGCTGGGCACCGGGCTGCTCGCCGTCGGCCCGCCCGGCTCCGGCAAGAGCCGGCTGCTGATGCGCCCGGTGGTCGAGTCGCTGTGCCTCCAGGCGCTCGCCGGGCGCGCCGCGGTCGTCGCGGTCGCCGGCGCCGACGTCGACCTCGGCCCGGCCGAGGCGTACGACGTGGTGATCTCCCTCGCCGACCCCGCCTCCCGCTACGACCTCGACCTGTACGGCGGCAGCACCGACCCCGACACCGCGGCCGGACTGCTCGCCGAGGCGCTGACCGACGGGCCCGAGAGCGAGCAGCGCCGCGCCGCCACGGCCCTGGGCCAGCTGCTGGGCCCCTACGCCGCCGCGCACGGCAGGTTCCCGACCGTGCCGGTGCTGCGCGAACTGCTGGAGGGCCTGCCGCACGCCTTCGCCGCGCTGCGCGAGGCCGTCGACGCGGTGGGCCTGCCGGGCCTGGTGCGCGAACTCGACGCGCGGGAGCGGCAGAGCGCCCGGCCCGGCGACATCGGCACGGTCCTCGCCGACCGGATCGGGGTGCTCGACCGGCCCGCGTTCGCCGGGTTCTTCGACACCTCCGGCCGCAGCCGGCCGTTCGCGATGCACGCGCTGGCGCACCCGCTGCGGGTCCGGGTGGAGCTGCCCGAGCGCGGCCACGCCGAGGCCTCCCGGATACTGGTGCGGCTGCTGCTCGCCCAGTTCACCGCCGCGGTCGCCGCCCGCCGGGACCGCGCGCTGTTCGCCTGCATCGTGGTCGACGACGCCGCGCAGGCGCTGTCGGAGGCGACGCTGCGCGCGCTGCCGTCGCTGCGGGGCCAGAACGCCGGCGCGGTGCTGGGCCTGCGCTCCCTGGACGCGCTGCCGGAGGCGCTGCGCGGCGCCGCGGTCGGCGCGGTGGGCTGCCGGATGGTGTTCGCGGGCGTCTCGCCGCGCGACGGCCGGTTCTTCTCCGAGACATGGGGCACCATGCGGGTGCAGACCAAGGACATCACCCGCACCCCCGACCAGTCCGGCGGGCTGCCCAGGCGGCTGAGCCGCGGGGTGCGGCGGCTGTTCACCGGCGAGGTCGTCACCACCGAGTCGGTCACCGTCCGCGAGGTGGAGCGGGAGCGCTGGTCGGCCGCCGACCTGGCCCAGCAGGTCCCGGTCGGCCACGCGGTGGTGTCGCTGACGACGACCGCGGGGGAGCACGCGCCGCCGGTGCTGGTGGACCTGCGGTCGTGAGGGGGTGCGGTACGGTGCGGGGACTCCAGGGTGTCGGCGACCGGTCGGCAGAACCACGTCCTCGGTCCGGCCCCGAACTTCCGTAGTCCGGCCCCGAACTTCCGGCCCCGAACCTCCGTCCCCGAACGGCACCAGGTAGGCATGCCTCTCACGCTCGCGTCGCTGGCGCACCACACGTCGCTCAGGCTCACCGTGCTCGCCGCGGGCGGGCAGCTCGCCGCCGAGGTGCGCTGGGTGCACACCAGTGAGCTGGAGGACCCGGCGCCCTATCTGGAGGGCGGGGAACTGCTGCTGACCACCGGGCTGAAGCTGGACACCGCCGACGCCGGCGCGGTCGCCGGATACGTGCGGCGGCTGGCGGCGGCGGGCGTGGTCGGGCTCGGGTTCGGCGTCGGCGTCGGGCACGACGAGGTGCCGCCGGCCCTGGTCGACGCCGCCGAGGAGGCCGGCCTGCCGCTGCTCGAAGTGCCGCGGGCCACGCCCTTCATCGCGATCAGCAAGGCGGTGTCGGCGGCCGTGGCCGCCGACCGGTACCAGGCGGTGACCGCCGGGTTCGAGGCGCAGCGGGAGCTGACCCGGGCCGCGCTGTCCCCCGACGGGCCCGCGGCGCTGCTGTCCCGGCTGGCGGCGCACCTGAACGGCTGGGCGGCGCTGTACGACGCGTCCGGCGCGGTGCTGGCCGCCGCGCCGGAGTGGGCGGGCCGCCGGGCGGCGCGGCTGGGCGGCGAGATCGACCGGCTGCGGGCCGTGCCGGCCCCGGCGAGCGTCGCGGTGGCCGGCCCGGCCGGCAGCGAGGACCGGGTCGAGCTCCAGTCGCTGGGCACCGCCCGCCGCCCGCGCGGCTTCCTCGCGGTCGGCACCGAGGAGCGCCTGGGCACCTCCGCGCGGTACGTCGTGCACGCCGCGGTCGCGCTGCTGACGCTCTCCCTCGAACAGTCCCGCGCCCTGGTCGCCGCGCAGGGCCGGCTCTCCGCGGCGCTGCTGCGGATGCTGCTGGCCGGCGAGGCCGACCACGCCCGCGCCACCGCCGGCCCGATGTACGGCACGCTGCTGCACGCGCCGGTGCGGATGATGATCGCCGAGGCGAACGGCGCCGCGCCGCCGCAGCCCGGTGCGGAGGCGCCGCAGGGCGTCGAGGCGCCGGAACTGCCCGAGGCGCTGGTGCTGCTGGCCGAGCGGGCGGAGGCCGCGGCGGTCCGCGCCGCCGAACCGGTGCTGGTCGTCACCGAGGGCGAGCGGCTGGTCCTGGTCGCGGCCGAGGGCGCCGCGGCGCTCACGGTGGCCGCGGACCTGGCCGGGGCGGAGGAGGGCCTCGCGGCCGGGCTGTCGGCCCCACTGGACCCCGCCGACGCGCCCACCGCGCGCGGCCAGGCCGAGCGGGCCCTCGCGGTGGCCCGGCGGCGCGGGGTGAACCTGGTGGAGCACGGCGAGGTCGGGGTCGGCTCGGTCGTCCCGCTGCTCGCCGACGACGCGGTGCGGGCCTTCGCCGAGGGGCTGCTGCGGCCGCTGCGCGAGCACGACGCCACCTCGCGCGGGGACCTGGTGGCCTCGCTCGCCGCGTGGCTCGCCCACCACGGGCAGTGGGACTCCGCGGCTGCCGACCTGGGGGTGCACCGGCACACCCTGCGCTACCGCATGCGGCGGGTGGAGGAGATCCTCGGCCGCTCCCTGGACGACCCGGACGTCCGCATGGAGCTGTGGCTCGCCCTCAAGACGGAGCAGTGAACCGGGCGCCCTGGCCAATTCGGTGCGGCGCCGCCCGGCGGCGCTCCACCGCGGACAACAGGGCGCCGCGGCGGCGCGAACTACCGTGCGGCGTATGACGACCACAGACACAGCGCCGCACGGGTTCTGGATCGCCGGCCGCCCGGCGCGCGGCACGGAGACGTTCGACGTGACCAGCTCGTGGGACGGCGGCCTGGTCGGCCGGGTGTCCGTACCCGACGAGGCACAGGTCGAGCAGGCCGTCGCGGCGGCAGCCGCGGCCACCGCCGGCTTCGCGGCGACGCCGGCCCACGTCCGGGCCGCGGCACTGGACCACGTGGCGCAGCGGCTCGCGGAGCGGGCCGGGGAAGTGGCCGCGCTGATCACCGCGGAGAACGGCAAGCCGCTGAAGTGGTCGCGCGGCGAGGTCGGCCGGGCCGTGTCGGTGTTCCGGCTCGCCGCCCAGGAGGCGCGCCGCTTCAACGGCGGCGAGGCGCAGCGCCTGGACACCGACCCGGGCGGCGTCGGCCGCCTCGCGCTGACCCGCCGCTTCCCGCGCGGCCCGGTGCTGGGCATCGCGCCGTTCAACTTCCCGCTGAACCTGGTCGCGCACAAGGTCGCCCCCGCCCTCGCGGTCGGCGCGCCGATCATCCTCAAGCCGGCGCCGGCCACCCCGCTGTCGGCGCTGCTGCTCGGCGAGCTGCTCGCCGAGACCGAGGGCCTGCCGGCGGGCGCCTGGAGCGTGCTGCCGGTGCCGAACGACCGGATGCCCGCGCTCGTGCAGGACCCGCGGCTGCCGGTGATCTCCTTCACCGGGTCGGACACCGTCGGCTACCAGATCGCGGACTCCGTGCCGCGCAAGCACGTCACCCTGGAGCTGGGCGGCAACGCGGCGGCCGTGGTGCTCGCCGACTGGTCGAGCGAGCAGGACCTGGAGTGGGCGGCCACCCGCATCGCCACCTTCGCCAACTACCAGGCCGGCCAGTCCTGCATCTCGGTGCAGCGGGTCATCGCCGACACCGCCGTGTACGACGCGCTCGCCGAGAAGGTCGTCGCCAAGGTGCGCGCCCAGGTCACCGGCGACCCGACGGACCCGGCCACCGACGTCGGCCCGCTGGTCAGCGAGGCGGCCGCGGAGCGCGTCGAGCGCTGGGTGGACGACGCCGTCGCCAAGGGCGCGAAGCTGCTCACCGGCGGCGCCCGCGACGGCGCGACGTACGCGCCCACGGTGCTCGCGGACCTGCCCGCCGACGCGGTGCTGGCCTCCGCGGAGGCGTTCGGGCCGGTGCTGTCGCTGCACCGGGTGGACGGCACCGACGAGGCGTTCGCGGCGGTCAACGACTCCCGGTTCGGCCTCCAGACCGGCGTGTTCACCCACGACCTGCAGACCGCGTTCCGGGCCCACCGGGAACTGGAGGTCGGCGGGGTGATCATCGGCGACGCCCCCTCCTACCGGGCCGACCAGATGCCCTACGGCGGGGTCAAGGACTCCGGGCAGGGCCGCGAGGGCGTCAGGTACGCGATGGACGACTACACCTACGAGCGGGTGATGGTGCTGACCGGGCTGGACCTGTAGCAGCGGACGCGCACCTCCGGCCGGGCCGCCGGCACCCTGCCTGCGGCCCGGCCGTCCTTCGGTGGCCGCTTCGGGCGATGTCGGATAGGACGGACACGTACGCCGGCCGGTCGCCGGCCCGCCCGGAGGTGACGCAAACCGTGTCCGCACCCACCGCAACGCGCAACGTCTCGGAACGCGAGGCCCGGCAGGTGGCCGAGGCCGCCCGCGAACAGGAGTGGCACAAGCCCAGCTTCGCCAAGGAGCTGTTCCTCGGCCGCTTCCGGCTGGACCTGATCCACCCGCACCCGCTGCCGGCACCCGAGGCGGTGGCGAAGGGCGAGGCGTTCCTCGCCCGGCTCGGCGACTTCCTGCGCACGCAGGTGGACCCCGCCCGGATCGAGCGCGAGGCGCGGATCCCCGACGAGGTGGTGCGCGGCCTGAAGGAACTGGGCGCGCTCGGCATGCGGATCGACGAGTCCTACGGCGGCCTCGGCCTCACCCAGGTGTACTACGACAAGGCGCTGGCCATGATCGGCTCGGTCAGCCCCGCGGTCGGCGCGCTGCTGTCGGCCCACCAGTCGATCGGCGTGCCGCAGCCGCTGCGGATGTTCGGCACGCAGGAGCAGAAGGACGCGTTCCTGCCGCGCTGCGCCCGCACCGACATCAGCGCCTTCCTGCTCACCGAACCGGACGTCGGCTCCGACCCGGCGCGGCTGGCCACCACCGCCGTGCCCGACGGCGACGACTACCTGCTCGACGGCGTCAAGCTGTGGACCACCAACGGCGTCGTCGCCGACCTGCTGGTGGTGATGGCGCGGGTGCCGCGCGGCGAGGGCCACCCCGGCGGCATCAGCGCGTTCGTGGTCGAGGCGGACCGCGAGGGCATCACCGTGGAGCACCGCAACGCCTTCATGGGGCTGCGCGGCATCGAGAACGGCGTCACCCGCCTGCACCGGGTGCGGGTACCCGCGGCCAACCGGATCGGCCCCGAGGGCGCCGGCCTGAAGATCGCGCTGACCACCCTCAACACCGGCCGGCTCTCGCTGCCCGCGGCCTGCGTCGGCACCGCCAAGTGGTGCCTGCGGACGGCCCGGCAGTGGTCGGCGGCCCGCGAGCAGTGGGGCAAGCCGATCGCCGAGCACGAAGCGGTCGGCGCGAAGATCGCCTACATGGCGGCGACCACCTTCGCGCTGGAGGCGGTGGTCGACCTGTCCTCGCAGATGGCCGACGAGGACCGCAACGACATCCGCATCGAGGCCGCGCTCGCCAAGCTCTTCGGCTCCGAGGCGGCCTGGCGGATCGCCGACGAGCTGGTGCAGATCCGCGGCGGCCGCGGCTACGAGACCGCCGACTCGCTGGCCGCGCGCGGCGAGAAGGCGGTCCCGGCCGAGCAGATGCTGCGCGACCTGCGGATCAACCGGATCTTCGAGGGCTCCACCGAGATCATGCACCTGCTGATCGCCCGGGAGGCCGTCGACGCCCACCTGTCGGTGGCCGGCGGCCTCATCGACCCCGACAGCACGCTCGCCGACAAGGCCAGGGCCGGCGCCAAGGCGGGCGGCTTCTACGCCCGCTGGCTGCCGAAGCTCGTCGCCGGACCCGGTCAACTTCCCACCTCGTACGGGGAGTTCGGGGAGCTGGCCGGGCATCTGCGGTTCGTCGAGCGGGCCTCGCGCCGGCTGGCGCGCAGCACCTTCTACGCCATGTCCCGCTGGCAGGGCCGGATGGAGCTGAAGCAGAACTTCCTGGCCAGGATCGTGGACATCGGCGCCGAGCTGTTCGCGATGAGCGCGGCGTGCGTGCGCGCCGAGCACCTGGCCGCCACGGCGGAGCACGGCCCGGCCGCCCGGGGCCTGGCCGACGCGTTCTGCCGCCAGTCCCGGCTGCGGGTGGAGGAGCTGTTCACCCGGCTGTGGAGCAACACCGACGACACCGACCGGAAGCTGGCCCGGGCGGTGCGCGAGGGCAAGGCCGGCTGGCTGGAGGAGGGCATCGTGGACCGTGCGGACGACGGCGCCTGGATCGCCGACGCGAGCCCGGGCCCGGCCGCCACCGAGAACGTACGGCGCCCCGTGCGCTGAACGCCGCCGCCCGCGCCGCACCGCGCGGCCGGGCAGGGCCGTACGACCGCCCCGGGGCCGCCCCGCCTCGTACGGCCCGCCCGCGCCCCGCCCCGCTCCCGTGCGCCGGTCCGCGCCCCAGCCGGGCCGCGCACGCGTCGGCGCCGCGCACAGCCGCCGGGCGTACCCTGGCCAGCGCCCCGTGCGGACCGCCGCACCGGACCGCGCACCGGGGCCCGTACCGGCCACCCGCCGTACACCGCCCGCCACCCGCAGCGACCCCACCCGACCCGGGCCCGTGCGTGGGCAGGGGCCCGGGCAGGACACAATGACCCCCATGACGGACGCTCTCGCTGACCCGCACCACCGCCCGTACGAGCCCGCCGGACCCGGCGACGGGCCGCGGGACATCGTGATCCTCGGCTCGACCGGCTCGATCGGCACCCAGGCCATCGACGTGGCCCTGCGCAACCCCGACCGGTTCCGGGTGGTCGCGCTGTCCGCCGCGGGCGGCCGGGTCGCCCTGCTGGCCGAGCAGGCCCACCGGCTGGACGTGCACACCGTCGCCGTCGCCGACGCGTCGGCGGTGCCCGCGCTGCGCGAGGCGCTGGCCGGGCGGTACGGCAGCCGGCCGCTGCCGGAGATCCTCGCCGGACCGCAGGCCGCCACCGAGGCCGCGGGCCTGCCCTGCCACTCCGTGCTGAACGGCATCACCGGCTCCATCGGCCTGCGGCCCACGCTCGCCGCGCTGGCCGCCGGCCGGGTGCTGATCCTCGCCAACAAGGAGTCGCTGATCGTCGGCGGCCCGCTGGTGAAGGCGCTGGCCAAGCCCGGCCAGGTGGTCCCGGTCGACTCCGAGCACTCCGCGCTGTTCCAGGCGCTGCTCGGCGGCAGCCGCGCCGAGGTCCGCAAGCTGGTCGTGACCGCCTCCGGCGGGCCCTTCCGCGGCCGCACCCGCGCGCAGCTGGCCGGCGTCACCGTCGAGCAGGCGATGGCGCACCCGACGTGGGACATGGGCCCGGTGGTGACGATCAACTCCGCGACCCTGGTCAACAAGGGCCTGGAGGTCATCGAGGCGCACCTGCTCTTCGACGTGCCCTTCGACCGGATCGAGGTCGTCGTCCACCCGCAGTCCTACATTCACTCGATGGTGGAGTTCACCGACGGCTCCACGCTGGCGCAGGCCAGCCCGCCGGACATGCGGATGCCGATCGCGCTGGGCCTGGGCTGGCCGCACCGGGTGCCGGACGCCGCGCCGGGCGTCGACTGGACGAAGGCCGCCACCTGGGAGTTCTTCCCGCTCGACGACGACGCGTTCCCTTCCGTCGCGCTGGCCCGGCATGTCGGTAGCCTCGGGGGCACCGCACCCGCGGTGTTCAACGCGGCCAACGAGGAATGCGTCGAAGCCTTCCGCGCCGGCCGGCTGCCCTTCACCGGGATCGTGGACACCGTCGCCCGGGTCGTCGAGGAGCACGGCACCCCGGCGGCGGGAACTCGGCTGCGGGTCGAGGACGTCCTCGAAGCGGAGACCTGGGCACGGGCCCGGGCCGGCGAACTGGCGCAAGCATCGGAGGCAGCAGGCGTATGACGGCTCTCATGACGGTCCTCGGCATAGTCGTCTTCGCCGTCGGTCTGATGATCTCCATCGCGTGGCACGAGCTGGGCCACCTGATGTGGGCGAAGATCTTCAAGATCCGCGTGCCGCAGTACATGGTCGGCTTCGGGCCCACCCTGTGGTCGCGGAAGAAGGGCGACACCGAGTACGGCTTCAAGGCGATCCCGCTGGGCGGCTACATCCGGATGATCGGCATGTTCCCGCCCGGGGAGGACGGCCGGATCTCCGCCCGCTCCACCTCGCCGTGGCGCAGCATGATCGAGGACGCCAGGAGCGCCGCGTACGAGGAGCTGCAACCGGGCGACGAGACGCGGATGTTCTACACGCGCAAGCCGTGGAAGCGCGTCATCGTCATGTTCGCCGGACCGTTCATGAACCTGGTGCTCGCCGTCGCGCTGTTCCTGACCGTCTTCATGGGCTTCGGCATCAGCATGTCGACGACCGTGGTCGGCCAGGTCAGCGACTGCGTGATCTCGCAGGCCGACACCTCGCACCGCGACGCGGACAACCCGTGCCGCTCGAGCGACCCGGTCGCGCCCGCCAAGACCGCCGGGCTCAAGGCCGGTGACAAGTTCCTGGAGTTCAACGGCAAGCCGGTGAAGAACTGGTCGGAGCTGTCGGAGGACATCCGCAAGGGCGCCGGCCCGGCCACGATCGTGGTGCTGCGGCACGGCCAGCGGGTCACCCTGCACCCGACCATCACCACCAACACGGTGGCCAGGACCGACAGCGACGGGAACCCGACCGACGGCGACCCGGTGAAGGCCGGCTTCCTCGGCTTCAGCCCGGCCAGCCACATCCAGCCGCTCGGCTTCGCCGACTCCGTGCAGCACATGGGCGACATGGCCAAGCAGGGCGTGGACTCGCTGGTCTCGCTGCCCGAGCGCATCCCCGACCTGTGGAACGCCGCCTTCCACCACGCGCCGCGCAAGGCCGACTCGCCGATGGGCGTGGTCGGTGCGGCCCGGGTCGGCGGCGAGGTCTTCGCGATGAAGGCCCCCGCGGTCGACCGGGTGGTGACGATGGTGATGCTGGTGGCCGGCTTCAACCTGTCGCTGTTCCTGTTCAACATGGTGCCGCTGCTGCCGCTGGACGGCGGACACATCGCCGGCGCGCTGTGGGAGGCGATCCGGCGGCACGCCGCGCGCGTCTTCCGCCGCCCCGACCCGGGGCCGTTCGACGTGGCCAAGCTCATGCCGGTCGCCTACGTCGTGGCGGGCATCTTCGTCTGCTTCACGCTGCTGGTTCTCATCGCGGATGTGGTCAACCCGGTCAAACTGAGCTCGTGAGGCCCCGAGCCGAGTGAGAGCCGCGGGCGCGGTGTCGTAATCTCGACCCTGGAGCCCGATCACACCGGGACCTCGATCCACACCTTGGGGATGCCACGCAAATGACCGCGATTTCGCTCGGTATGCCGGATGTTCCGACCAAACTCGCCGACCGCCGCAAAAGCCGTCAGATCCAGGTCGGAAGTGTCGCGGTGGGCGGCGACGCGCCGGTCTCCGTGCAGTCGATGACCACCACCCGCACGTCCGACATCGGCGCCACCCTCCAGCAGATCGCCGAGCTGACCGCGTCCGGCTGCCAGATCGTCCGCGTCGCCTGCCCCACGCAGGACGACGCGGACGCGCTGGCCACCATCGCGAAGAAGTCGCAGATCCCGGTCATCGCCGACATCCACTTCCAGCCGAAGTACGTCTTCGCGGCCATCGACGCGGGCTGCGCGGCGGTCCGGGTCAACCCCGGCAACATCAAGCAGTTCGACGACAAGGTCAAGGAGATCGCCAAGGCCGCCGCCGCGGCCCGGGTGCCGATCCGGATCGGCGTCAACGCCGGCTCGCTGGACCGCCGGCTGCTGGAGAAGTACGGCAAGGCCACCCCCGAGGCCCTGGTCGAGTCCGCGCTGTGGGAGGCGTCGCTCTTCGAGGAGCACGACTTCCGCGACATCAAGATCTCGGTGAAGCACAACGACCCGGTCGTCATGGTCAACGCCTACCGGCTGCTGGCGCAGAAGTGCGACTACCCGCTCCACCTCGGCGTCACCGAGGCCGGCCCGGCGTTCCAGGGCACCATCAAGTCCGCGGTCGCCTTCGGCGCCCTGCTGTCGGAGGGCATCGGCGACACCATCCGCGTCTCGCTGTCGGCGCCCCCGGCCGAGGAGGTCAAGGTCGGCATCCAGATCCTGGAGTCGCTGAACCTGCGTCAGCGCCGCCTGGAGATCGTCTCCTGCCCGTCCTGCGGCCGCGCCCAGGTCGACGTCTACAAGCTCGCCGACCAGGTCTCCGCGGGCCTCGACGGCATGGAGGTCCCGCTGCGGGTCGCCGTGATGGGCTGCGTCGTCAACGGCCCCGGTGAGGCCCGCGAGGCCGACCTCGGCGTCGCCTCCGGCAACGGCAAGGGGCAGATCTTCGTCAAGGGCGAGGTCATCAAGACCGTGCCCGAGTCGCAGATCGTCGAGACCCTGATCGAGGAGGCCATGAAGCTGGCCGAGCAGATGGAGGCGGCCGGTGTCGCTTCCGGCGAGCCGCAGGTGAGCATCTCCTGACCGCATGCCTCAGGCCGGGTGCCGCGTCCGCGGCGCCGCACGCGACACCCGGCCCGCCCGACCGCAGCCGAGTACGGTGCCCGGCGATCCCCGCTCCGGCCGGGGAGCGCGGCCCGTACGGTCAGGGGTGCCCGTGCTGACCCAGCCGACCACGCGCGTCCTGGAACCCCAGGACCTCGACGCCGCCCTCGCCGTCCTGGACCGCGACCCGGTCGCCAACGCCTTCGTCACCTCCCGCGTCGGCATCGCCGGGCTCGACCCGTGGCGGCTGGGCGGCGAGATGTGGGGCTGGTACTCCGGCGGCCGCCTCACCTCCCTGTGCTACGCCGGCGCCAACCTGGTGCCGATCTGCGCCACGCCCGAGGCGGTCGGCGCCTTCGCCGAGCGCGCCCGCCGGGCCGGCCGCCGCTGCGCGTCGATCGTCGGCCCGGCCGAGGCCACCGCCGACCTGTGGGCGCGGCTGGAGCCGCACTGGGGGCCGGCCCGCGAGGTCCGCGCCCGGCAGCCCCTGATGACCACCCGGGCGCTGCCCAAGGACGTGGCGCCCGACCCGCTGGTGCGCCGGGTCCGGCGCGACGAGATGGACGTGCTCATGCCCGCGTGCGTGGCGATGTTCACCGAGGAGGTCGGGATCTCGCCGCTGGCCGGCGACGGCGGGCTGCTCTACCAGGCGCGGGTCGCCGAACTCGTCTCCACCGGGCGGGCGTTCGCCCGGATCGAGGACGGCCGGGTGGTCTTCAAGGCCGAACTCGGCGCGGTCACCCGGCACACCTGCCAGATCCAGGGGGTCTGGGTCGCCCCGGAGTACCGCGGCCGCGGGCTGTCCGAGACCGGCATGGCCGCCGTCCTGCACTACGCGCTGCGCGACGTCGCCCCCGTCGCCAGCCTCTACGTCAACGACTTCAACGCCCCCGCCCGCGCCGCCTACCGCCGCGTCGGCTTCACCGAAGTCGGCGCCCTGATGTCGGTCCTCTTCTGAGCCTCGCTCGCCTCCGGGTGCTTTAACCCGGTGTCGACGGTCGACCGTGCTCGATTCCCTCGTTCCTCGGGAAACTCCGCGCGCTCTCCCTTTCGACACCGGCGCGCCCTTTGGCTCGCTCGGCATACCGGGAGGGTCGCGGCGGGCGGGAGGCGATAAGGTCGCGCGTCATGGAGAACGTGGTGGTCCGCCCGTGTGAACTGGCCGAACACGTGGACGAGGCGCTGGGCGTGCAGGCGGTGGCGTTCGGGCTCGGCCCGGAGGAGGTCGCGATCCGCCGC
This sequence comes from Actinacidiphila sp. bgisy144, assembly GCF_057708105.1. NCBI lineage: Bacteria > Bacillati > Actinomycetota > Actinomycetes > Kitasatosporales > Streptomycetaceae > Actinacidiphila > Actinacidiphila sp. bgisy144. The sequence continues at coordinate 179,687 of NZ_JBYIRM010000013.1, forward strand.
CAGATCGTGCTGCGCCACCTGGCCTGTACGGGGGCGCGGGCCTGGGCCGCGCACCACACCCGCGACGGCCGGATGGTCGGCTTCGTCTACGGCATGCCCAACGACCGCTCGCACTGGTGGTCCAGCGTCGTCCAGCCCTACCTGCGGATGCGCGGCAACGACAGCTGGCTCGACGACTCCTTCGTCATCACCGAACTGCATGTGCTGCCCGACTTCCAGGCCCGCGGCATCGGCCGCCGCCTGATCACCGAGATCACCGACACCGCCACCGAGCCGCGCAGCATCCTCTCCGCGATCGACGTCGAGAGCCCCGCCCGCCACCTCTACCGCACCCTCGGCTACCGCGACCTCGCCCGCCCCGTCCACTTCCCCAGCGCCCCCCGCCCCTACGCCGTCATGGGCGCCCCCCTCCCGCTACCGCGCCCGGAATAAACCGCTACGCCCGCCGTGCCCGGCCTCGATATCCTCCCCGGACCTTCGAGGAGACACGGAGCCCCACCATGGTCCTGCGGATGTCCAGGCTGCTGCTCAAGACACTGCGCGACGACCCGGCCGACGCGGAGACCGCCAGCCACCGGCTGCTGGTCCGGGCCGGGTACGTACGCCGCTCGTCGGCAGGGGTGTGGAGCTGGCTGCCGCTGGGCAAGCGCGTGCTGGACAACGTGGCGCGGATCGTCCGCGAGGAGATGGACGCGATCGGCGGCCAGGAGGTGCTGCTGCCGGCGCTGCTGCCCCGGCAGACGTACGACACCACCGGCCGCGCCGCCGAGTACGGCGACCTGCTCTTCTCGCTCACCGACCGCAAGGGCGCCGCGTACGTCCTCGGGCCCACCCACGAGGAGCCCTTCACGCTGCTGGTGAAGGACCAGGTCACCTCCTACCGGGACCTGCCGGTGATCCTCTACCAGATCCAGACCAAGTACCGCGACGAGGCCCGCCCCCGCTCCGGGGTGCTGCGCGGCCGCGAGTTCCAGATGAAGGACGCCTACTCCTTCGACCTCGCGCCCGAAGGGCTCGCCGAGGCGTACCGGCTGCACCGGGAGGCGTACGTCCGGATCTTCCGGCGGCTCGGCCTCACCGTCCGGATCGTGTCCGCGGTGTCGGGGGCGATGGGCGGCTCCACGTCCGAGGAGTTCCTCGCGCCCGCGCAGGCCGGGGAGGACACCTTCGCCGACTGCCCCGCATGCGGGTTCGCCGCTAACGTCGAAGCGGTCGCCCGCCCCGCGGACCCGCCGTCGGCCGACGGGCCCTGCCCCCGCTGCGGCGCCGCACTGCGGCTGGACCGTGCCATCGAGGTCGGCCACATCTTCCAACTCGGCCGCAAGTACAGCGACGCCTTCGGGCTCGACGTCCCCGGCCCCGACGGGCGGCCGGTCCGCGTCACCATGGGCTGCTACGGCATCGGCGTCTCCCGCGCGGTCGCGGCGCTGGCCGAGCAGACCGCCGACGCCCACGGGCTGTGCTGGCCCGCCGAGGTGGCGCCGGCGGATGTGCACATCGTGGCCGCGGGGAAGGAGGCGGCCGCCGAACTCGCCGAGCGCGCCGCGCGATCGGTTGAGGCGGCGGGGCTGCGGGTGGTGCTCGACGACCGGGAGGCGGTCGCGCCCGGGGTGAAGTTCACCGATGCCGAACTCATCGGGGTGCCCCGTGTCCTCGTGGCCGGGCGCCGCGCGGGCGAGGGCGTGCTCGAAGTGCGGGACCGCCGCACCGGCGCCCGCACCGAACTGCCGCTGGCCCAGGCGGTCGCCCGGCTCAGGGACGCCTGACGTGTCCGGTCGGCGTCAGGCGGCCGGGTCGAGCCAGGTGGCGAACTCCAGCAGGAGTTCGCCGTCGTGGGTGTCGCCCACGGACAGGCTCCACACGCCGGCCTCGACGGCGCGGAAGCGGGACCAGCCGCGCAGGCGCTCAGGGTCGACGTCGACGGCGGCCGCGAGCTTGGCGAGGCGGCGGCGGGCGGCCGCGCGGGAGCCGGGCTGGGCGACAAGGGTGTCGAGCCGGTCGCGGACGAGCCAGGCGAGGTCGTAGGCGCGCTCGCCGACCAGCGGCTTGGGGTCGATCGCCAGCCAGGGCATGCGGTCCCCGGCGAGAACGTTGCCATGGTGGTAGTCGCCGTGCAGCAGGACGGCCTCGGGCGCGGTGGCGATGAGCCGGCCGTGGTCGGCGAGGGCCTCGTCGACCAGCGCCCGCACGTCCTGCGCGTACGGCTCCTCGCGGCGCGCCCGCAGCAGGGGCACCAGCGCGCCGGTGTACTCCTCGACGGTGGTGAAGGGGTGGCCGCCGGCGGGCGGCACCCACAGCCGCTGGAGCACCCCGGCCGCTTCGAGCATCGCCTTCGGCTCGGCCAGCGAGCGCAGCGACACGTCGGCGTGCAGCCGTTCCAGCAGCATCACGCCCTGCTCCGGGTCGGCCCGCAGCAGCCGCACCGCGCTGCGCCCGCCCCAGTGCGCGAGCGCGGCGTGCTCCTGGGCGGTCTCCTGGGTGACCATGCCCGCCTTCAGGACGGCCGGCGTGCCGTCGTCGGTGCGGACCAGCACGATCATGCTGATCTGGCCGCCCGCGGCGAAGACCCGCTCCGCGGTGAGCCCCCACCGGTCGAGGTAGCCGGCGACCGTCGCGGGCAGCGCGGCCAGCCACCGCCGGCCGGGCTCGCCCGCCCAGGCGGAGACGGTGCGCACGAGCCGCTCGGGAGGTGCGAGGACCACGCCCGCGGCCCGCGCGTTCCCGGACCCGTCCCCGGACGTGTTCCCGGCCCCACCGCCCTGCGCCGCTGCGCTCATCGTGTTGCGTTCCCTCCGTCGTGTGCGCGTGCGGCCCGCCGGTCAGCGCTGCTCGGCCACCCCGGGGAAGGCTACGCCGACGCCGGTCCAGCGCACCCCGCGCACCGCCGCCTCACGCAGCGCGGCCGCCGCGTCCTGTCGTATCCCGCCGATCGCGACCGCCACCAGGTCGCCGTACGCGCCCGCGACCCGGTCCTCCAGGTAGCCGGCCAGCCGCAGCGCCGCGGCGGGGCCGGTCACCGCGAACGGCAGTTCGTAGCCGGCCGCCGCGGCCACCGGCGCCGCGCCGAGGTCCGTCACGGTGCGGGCCAGGGCGTCGCGGCGGGCCCGGTGCGCGTCGTACGCCTGCTGCGCCTCGGCCCTGCGATCGGCGGCCACCTTCCCGCCGACCACGCTGTAGCCGTAGACGGCGGCGTGCTCGGCGGCGAGGGCGGCCTGCGCGGCGTCGACGATCGTGGTCGCGGTCACCGGGCGCTCACTTTCCGGCCGGGCGGCCGAGCAGGGCGACGTGGGCGGCGTTCGCCGCGGCCGCCGAGGCCAGCAGCCGGGCGAGGGCACCCGGCGCGCTCAGCAGGGTGCCGGCCCTGCGGTCGGCGAGCTCCCGCTCGGCGGTGGCGAGCGCCGCCAGCGACGAGGCGGCGGACCCGGTGCCGTCCGAGCCGGTCGCGGAAGGGGGCACCGAAGCGGGCGGTGCGGCCTGCGAGGAAGGGGCCGACGGGGATGTGCGCGCGGTCGCCGACCGGCCGTCGAAGACCCGCACGTGCGCGGCGGTGTCCGCGCGCAGCGGTGCCAGCCGCGCCGCCAGCTGCGGATGCGCCGCGATCACCGCGTCGTAGCGCGCCAGCAGCGCTGTGCTGTCCCGGACCTCCCGCGCCTGGAGCGCGGCCTGCGCGGTGTCCGCCCGCGAGGCGGTGGCCGCGCCGCTGCGGCCGCCGGAGCAGCCCGCCAGCACCCCGGCGGTCGCCATGGCCACGGCGCCACGCCGGGTCAGCTTCGGGATCATGACAGGGAGTGTAGGCGCAGCCACTGTCATCCCGGTGCCCGCCCCGCGCCGCGTCCGGGCCCTGCGGACTCGGGTAAAGTTCCGCTCAACACGCGACCTTCCATGACAACAGCAGACGCGGCCGAGGAGTCACCCGGATGAGCACCACCCAGAGCGAGAGGCTGCGCGCGCTGCTTGAGCCGCTGGTCGGCGAGGCGGGACTGGAGCTGGAGGACGTCAAGGTGACGGTGGCCGGCCGGCGCCGCCAGCTGATGGTCGTCGTGGACGCGGAGGACGGCGTGCAGCTCGACGCCGTGGCCGAGCTGAGCCGCGCGATGTCGCAGGCCCTCGACGCGTCCGACGCCATGGGAGAGGCCGAGTACGTCCTCGAGGTCACCTCGCCCGGCACCGACCGGCCGCTGACCGAGCCGCGGCACTTCCGCCGCAACACCGGCCGCCTGGTCAAGCTCCAGCTCAAGGAGCGCGGCGAGCTGATCGCACGGATCATGGCGGTGGACGACGCGGGCCTGGACCTGGAGGTCCCCGGCGTCAAGGGCCGCAAGCCCAAGCCGGCCCGGGCGGACTTCGCCGAGATCGCCAGGGCCCGGGTGGAGATCGAGTTCAACCGCAAGAGCGGTGCCGAGGACGGCGCCGACGACGAGGCGGACGACGGCGACGAGACCGTCGGCGACGAGACCGTCGGCGACAACACTGACGACGAGAACACTGAGGAGGCGTAGCCGTGGACATCGACATGAAGGCCCTGCGGGGCTTGGTGACCGAACGGCAGATCTCGTTCGACCTGCTGGTCGAGGCGATCGAGTCGGCACTCCTCATCGCGTACCACCGCGAGCCCGGCAGCCACCGGCGCGCACGGGTCGAACTGGACCGCCACAGCGGGCAGATCACCGTGTGGGCGACCGAGGACCAGGAGGAGGCGGGGGAGGGCGCCGAGCCGCGCGAGTTCGACGACACGCCCACCGGTTTCGGCCGGATCGCCGCGTCCACCGCCAAGCAGGTGATCCTCCAGCGGCTGCGCGACGCCGAGGACGACGTCACCTTCGGGGAGTACGCCGGCCGGGAGGGCGACATCGTCACCGGCGTCGTCCAGCAGGGCAAGGACCCCAAGAACGTCCTGGTCGACATCGGCAAGCTGGAGGCCATCCTGCCGGTGCAGGAGCAGGTCCCCGGCGAGGACTACGGTCACGGCACCCGGCTGCGCGCCTATGTGGTGCGGGTCGCCAAGGGCACCCGCGGCCCGTCCGTCACCCTCTCGCGCACCCACCCGAACCTGGTGAAGAAGCTCTTCGCCCTGGAGGTGCCCGAGATCGCCGACAACTCGGTGCTGATCGAGGCGATCGCCCGCGAGGCCGGGCACCGTACGAAGATCGCGGTGCGCTCCGCCCGGTCCGGGCTGAACGCCAAGGGCGCCTGCATCGGCCCGATGGGCGCGCGGGTGCGGGCGGTGATGGCCGAACTGCACGGCGAGAAGATCGACATCGTGGACTGGTCCGACGACCCCGCGGAGATGGTCGCCAACGCGCTGTCCCCGGCCCGGGTCTCCCACGTCGAGGTGGTGGACGCCGCCGCCCGCTCCGCCCGGGTGACCGTGCCGGACTACCAGCTGTCGCTGGCGATCGGCAAGGAAGGCCAGAACGCGCGGCTGGCCGCGCGGCTGACCGGCTGGCGGATCGACATCCGGCCGGACACCGAGCAGCAGGACTGACGCCTTCGCCGAGCGGCGAAACTGTGGGTTCCGGACGAACAACCGTACGTTCGCCCACTCGAAGGAGTGAGGTTGGCGCGGGGAGGTAGACTTAGAGGTGTCTGGTCGGACGCTGACGCCAGCATGCCCGGAGCGAACCTGCATCGGCTGCCGTCAACGGGCGGCCAAGAGCGATCTGCTGCGTGTGGCGGCGAGCGGGGGCGCGTGCGTTCCCGATCTTCGCGGTACGCTGCCCGGTCGGGGTGCGTATCTGCATCCCGCCCTTGCCTGTCTCGACCTGGCGGTCCGCCGTCGGGCGTTCGCCCGGGCCTTCAGAGGGCCGGTCGCGCCGGACACCGCGGAGTTGCGCCGGTACGTCGAGCAGGCAGCCCCGTAACACCGGCAACACCCCGTAAGAACAGGAACGGCACGGGCACACCGTGCGGTCAGGTACCTCGCGAGATGGAAGTAGGTCGAGATTGCGATGAGCACTCGATGAGTACGCGATGAGTACGCCCATGAAGTAGCGACGGTCCGGCGGACGATCACCCCGGACCTAAAAGGAGCGAAGTGGCTAAGGTCCGGGTATACGAACTCGCCAAGGAGATGGGAGTCGAGAGCAAGGTCGTCATGGCCAAGCTCCAGGAACTCGGCGAATTCGTCCGTTCGGCGTCCTCGACGATCGAGGCGCCGGTTGTCCGCAAACTGACTGACGCTTTCCAGGGACCCGGCGGCGGCGCCGGCAAGTCCGCTGCGAAGCCGTCCGCGCCGCGCAAGGCGGCGCCCTCCCCGGCGGCAGGCCGTCCGGGGCCCAAGCCGGCAGGCCCCACCCCGGGCGCGTCGGCCCGTCCTGCTGCCCCGGCGCCCAAGCCGGCCGGCGGCCCGGCGGCTCCGGCCGCCCCGAGCGGCGGCGCCGCGCCGTCCGGCCCGCGCCCCGGCCCCCGGCCGACCCCCGGGCCCAAGCCCGCGCCGGCCGCACCCGTGCCCGCCGCGGAGTTCCAGGCACCCCCGTCGGCGCCCCCGGCCGCAGGCCAGCGCCCCGGCGCGCCGGCCCCCGGCCCGCGCCCGTCCCGTCCGGCCCCGGCCGGCGGTCAGCGCGACGGCGGCCAGCGCGACGGTGGCCAGCGTGACGGCGGCCGCCCCGGCGGCAACCGCCCCGCGCCCGGCCAGGGCGCCCGTCCGGCCGCGCCGCGTCCGGCCGGCCCGCGTCCCGGCAACAACCCGTTCACGTCCGGCTCCACCGGCATGCCGCGCCCCGGTGGCGCGGCGCGTCCCGGCGGCGGCCAGGGCGGTGCCCCGCGTCCCGCGGGTCCCGGCGGCGGCGCTCCGCGCCCCGGTGGCGCCCCGCGTCCCGGCGGCGGCCAGGGCGGCCCCGGCGGCGCCCGTCCGACCCCGGGCGGCATGCCCCGCCCGCAGTCCTCGGGCCCGCGCCCGAACCCGGGCATGATGCCGCAGCGCCCCGCGCCCTCCACCGGTGGGCGTCCCGGCGGTCCCGGCGGCCGTCCGGGCGGTCCCGGTGGCCGTCCCGGTGGCGGCGGCGGTCGTCCCGGTGGTGGCGGCGGCTTCGCCGGCCGTCCGGCCGGTCCCGGCGGCGGCGGTCGTCCCGGTGGTGGCGGTGGCGGCTTCGGCGGCCCCCGTCCCGGTGGCGGCGCCCCGGGTGGCGGCTTCGGTCCGCGCCCCGGCGGCTTCGGCGGGCGTCCGGGCGGCCCGGGCGGCCGTGGCGGAACGCAGGGTGCCTTCGGTCGCGGCCCCGGTGGCCGTCCGGCGCGCGGTCGCAAGAGCAAGCGCCAGCGGCGCCAGGAGTACGAGGCCATGCAGGCCCCGTCCGTGGGCGGCGTGCTGCTGCCCCGCGGCAACGGCCAGACCGTGCGCCTGTCGCGCGGTGCCTCGCTCACCGACTTCGCCGAGAAGATCAACGCCAACCCGGCGTCGCTCGTCCAGGTGATGCTGAACCTCGGCGAGATGGTGACCGCCACCCAGTCGGTGTCCGACTCCACCCTGGAGCTGCTCGCCGGCGAGATGAACTACGTGCTGGAGATCGTCAGCCCGGAGGAGGAGGACCGCGAGCTGCTCGAGTCCTTCTCCATCGAGTTCGGCGAGGACGAGGGCGGCGAAGAGGCCCTGGTCTCCCGCCCGCCGGTGGTGACCGTCATGGGTCACGTCGACCACGGCAAGACCCGCCTGCTCGACGCGATCCGCAAGACCAACGTGGTCGCGGGCGAGGCCGGCGGCATCACCCAGCACATCGGTGCCTACCAGGTCGCCACCGAGGTCAACGGCGAAGAGCGCGCCATCACCTTCATCGACACCCCCGGTCACGAGGCGTTCACCGCCATGCGTGCCCGCGGTGCGAAGTCCACCGACATCGCGATCCTCGTGGTCGCGGCGAACGACGGTGTGATGCCGCAGACGATCGAGGCGCTCAACCACGCCAAGGCCGCCGACGTGCCGATCGTGGTCGCGGTCAACAAGATCGACGTCGAGGGCGCCGACCCGACGAAGGTGCGCGGCCAGCTCACCGAGTTCGGCCTGGTCGCCGAGGAGTACGGCGGCGACACGATGTTCGTCGACATCTCCGCCAAGCAGGGCCTGCACATCGACAGCCTGCTGGAGGCCGTGGTCCTGACCGCGGACGCCTCGCTCGACCTGCGGGCCAACCCGGACCAGGACGCGCAGGGCATCGCGATCGAGGCGCACCTCGACCGCGGCCGCGGCGCCGTGGCGACCGTCCTGGTCCAGCGCGGCACCCTGCGGGTCGGCGACACCATGGTGGTCGGCGACGCGTACGGCCGGGTCCGGGCGCTGCTCGACGACAGCGGCGCCAGCGTGGAGGAGGCGACCCCGTCGACTCCGGTGCTGGTGCTCGGTCTGACCAACGTGCCCGGCGCGGGCGACAACTTCCTCGTCGTCGACGAGGACCGCACCGCCCGGCAGATCGCCGAGAAGCGTGCCGCCCGCGAGCGGAACGCGGCGTTCGCCCGCAAGGGCCGCAGGTTCTCGCTGGAGAACCTGGACGAGGCGCTCAAGGCCGGTGAGGTGCAGGAACTCAACCTCATCATCAAGGGCGACGCGTCCGGTTCGGTCGAGGCGCTGGAATCGGCACTGCTCCAGCTCGACGTCGGCGAGGAGGTCGACATCCGCGTGCTGCACCGCGGCGTGGGTGCGGTCACCGAGTCCGACATCAACCTGGCGACCGGCTCCGACGCCATCGTCATCGGCTTCAACGTGCGCGCCGCCGGGCGTGCCACCCAGATGGCCGAGCGCGAAGGCGTCGACGTCCGCTACTACTCGGTGATCTACCAGGCCATCGAGGAGATCGAGGCGGCGCTCAAGGGCATGCTGAAGCCCGAGTACGAGGAGGTGGAGCTCGGCACCGCCGAGATCCGCGAGATCTTCCGCTCCTCCAAGCTCGGCAACATCGCCGGTGTGCTGGTGCGCTCCGGCGAGGTCCGGCGCAACACCAAGGCCCGCCTGCTGCGCGACGGCAAGGTCATGGCGGAGAACCTCAACATCGAGGGCCTGCGCCGCTTCAAGGACGATGTCACCGAGATCCGTGAGGGTTACGAGGGCGGTATCAACCTCGGCAACTACAACGACATCAAGGTCGACGACGTCATCGCCACCTACGAGATGCGGGAGAAGCCGCGCGGCTGATCCCACGGCCCGCTGCCGACCGCGGCGGGCGGCACCACCGGTCCGGGGCCGGTCGACGGCAGAAAAAGCCGTCGATCGGCCCCGGCCGTCGCCTGTACCGTTCATGGTCATGTACGTAGGCACAGTGCGTTTCGACCTGCTGCTCGGTGACGTACGGTCGCTGAAGGAGAAGAGGTCCGTGGTCCGCCCGATCGTCGCCGAACTGCACCGCAGGTTCGCGGTGAGCGTGGCCGAGACCGGTGACCAGGACCTGTACCGCAGGGCGGAGATAGGGATCGCGACGGTCTCCGGCGACCTCGGACACGTCAGGGACGTCCTCGACCGGTGCGAGCGCTGGATGGCCGCCCGGCCGGAGGTGGATCTGCTCTCCGCCCGGCAGCGCATCCACGGCGACGACGAGTGACCGGACGACGGACCGAACGAACCGAGTGAAGAGAGAAGAACACGATGACCGACACCGCGCGGGCGCGAAAGCTCGCGGACCGCATCCGCGTCGTGGTCGCCGAGACCCTCCAGCGGCGGATCAAGGACCCGCGGCTGGGATACGTGACGATCACCGACACCCGGGTCACCGGTGACCTGCGGGAGGCGACGGTCTTCTACACGGTCTACGGGGACGACGAGGAGCGCGCCGCGTCCGCCGCCGCCCTGGAGAGCGCGAAGGGTGTGCTGCGCTCCGAGGTCGGCCGGCAGACCGGGGTGCGGTTCACCCCGACCCTGGCGTTCGTCGCCGACGCGCTGCCCGACAACGCCCGCACCATCGACGACCTGCTCGCCAAGGCCCGCGCGGCCGACGAGCAGGTGCGCAAGACCGCCACCGACGCGCAGTACGCCGGCGACGCCGACCCGTACCGCAAGCCGGCCGACGACGAGGACGCCGAGGACGCCGAAGAAACGGACGCCGCCGAGGAGACCGGCGCCGAGGAGACCGGCGAGCAGGCAGCGGCCGGCGCGGCCGATGACGAGGACGGTCGCGGCCAGGCATGAGTCCCAGGAAGGAAGGCCCCTCGGGCTTGGTCGTCGTCGACAAGCCCGGCGGGCTCACCTCGCACGGCGTGGTGGCCCGAATGCGCCGGCTGGCCGGCACCCGGCGGGTCGGCCACGCCGGCACCCTCGACCCCATGGCCACCGGGGTGCTGGTGATCGGGGTGGAGCGCGCCACCCGGCTGCTCGGGCACCTCGCACTCACCGAGAAGGAGTACGCGGCCACCATCCGGCTCGGCCAGTCCACCGTCACCGACGACGCCGAGGGCGAGGTCACCGCGGAGACGTCCGCCGCCGCGGTCACCCGGGCCGCCGTGGACGCCGGGGTCGCCGCGCTCACCGGGCCGATCCTCCAGGTGCCCTCCAAGGTCAGCGCCATCAAGGTCAACGGGGTGCGGTCCTACACCCGGGTCCGCGAGGGCGAGGAGTTCGAACTCGCCGCCCGGCCGGTGACGGTCAGCGCGTTCACGGTCGGCGAGGTGCGGGTGCCCGAGGGCGCGCCCGGCCTGCTGGACCTCGACGTCACCGTGACCTGCTCCTCCGGCACGTACATCCGCGCGCTCGCCCGCGACCTCGGCGCGGGGCTCGGGGTCGGCGGCCACCTCACGGCGCTGCGCCGCACCCGCGTCGGGCCGTACGACCTCACCGTCGCGCGCACCCTGGAGCAGTTGGAGGAGTCCTTCGAGGTGCTGCCGATCGAGCGGGCCGCGGCGGCTGCCTTCCCCCGCTGGGACGTCGACGCCGACCAGGCGCGGCTGCTCGGCAACGGGGTCCGGATCGGCACGCCCGCGCTCGGCGCCGGCACCCACGCGGTGTTCGGGCCCGACGGCCGCTTCCTGGCGCTGGTCGAGGAGCACCAGGGCCGTGCGAAGATCGTGGCGGGCTTCGGCCAGTAGCCGCCCGCCCGCTTCTACGGCCGGACCCCTGCCCGCCGTACGGCGAACGCCTCGCCGTACGGCGGGACTGCCTGTCCCCTTGGCGGTCCCGCCCCACGACCCCCTCCGCCCCCCGAGCTGTCCCTATCCATTCGGGCCGCCGAAATCACCCGGATGGCGGGGCGCTCGGAGTGAAGGGCGGGTCGTGGAGGGGGCGCGTTCCCCAGGCGATCTTGGCGCCGGACCGTCCGCCACCTACCGTCGATAGCGGGACGAAACGGGGCGTGGGGGGCGGGTGGAGTGGGGGAGTGCAGGCCATGACAGTGGTGCGCGGCGGCGGCAGGACCCGGGGACGGGGCGGGCACATCGGCGAGCAGGCCGGCGGACGGACCGGCGCACGCGACGGCGTACGGGACGGCGCGCCCGGCGGCACCGGGAGCGGGGCCGGCGGCGGCTCGGGGGGCGCGGGTGCGCTCATCCGGGTCTGCGACCTGGCCGGACGCCCGCGCGGCACCGGCTTCCTCGCCGACCGCGAGGGGACCTTGATCACCAGTCACGAGGCGGTCGACGGGCTGGCGCGGCTGGTGCTGCACGCCCCCGGCGACCAGGTGTGCCTGGTCGAGGCCGAGGCGGTCACCCCGCTGCCGGGGTGCGGGCTCGCGCTGGTGGCGACCGAGGGGCTCGACGTGCGCCCCCTGCCGATCGCGCCCCCAGGCTCCGGCGCCGGGCACCGCGACCGGCGGGCCGTCCTGCGGCTGCCGCAGCCCGCCGCGGCGACCGTGCTGGGCACCACCTCGGTCACGTACACCGCCACCGACCGCTTCCACCTGCTGGAGGGCGTCCATGAACTGGCGCTCGACGGCGCCGACCTGGCGGCGGCCGGCCCGCAGGCGTCCGGCACCCCGGTGGTCGACGCGGCGACCGGCGCGGTGCTCGCGGTGGTGGTCACCGCACTGCACTCCGGGCACCGCGCCGGCGGCTTCGCGGTGCCGCTGCACTCCGGGGCGGCGCCCGCGCCGCTGGCCGAGCTGATCGTCCGGGCCGCCGCGACCGTCCCGGCGTACGGCGCGCACCTCAACCTCGCCGGGGCCCTCCGGCTGGCCGACGCGAGCGTCGATGCCGCCGCGGGCGCCGGCGAACCGTGCCGGGAGGCGGTGCCCAGACCCGGGATCGCCGCCGCGCTCGACCACTTCCTCAGCCGCCGCGGCGAGGCCGCGCCGCTCGCCGCGGGCCTGGTCGGCGAGCCAGGCACCGGCCGCAGCACCGAACTCGCCGCCCTGGCCGCCCGCCGCCGCGAGGCCGCCGACCCGGCGCCCACGGTGTGGGTGCGCGGCGCGGAACTGCGGCCGGGCGACGGCAGCGTCAAGGACGCCGTGGAGCGCGCGCTGCGGGCCGCCGCCCGGGTGGTCGGCCCGGACAGCCACACCCCTGGGCGGCCGCTGCCCGCACCGCTCGCGTACGGCGCGGCCGACCCCGCCGAGGAGGTCGCGGCCCTCGCTCGCGCCGCCGGCCGCCCGCTGGTCGTGCTGCTCGACGCGCCCGAGGAGATGCCGCCTGTCCTCGCCCACGAACTGGCCGGGTGGATCGCCGCGACCGCCGGGTGGCTGCGCACCAGCCGGGCCCGGCTGGTCGTGGCGTGCCGCCCGGAGTTCTGGGAGCAGGCCGGCGCGCTGCTCCCCGCCGAGCTGGTCCACGAGCCGAGGGCGGGCGCGGGCGCGGGGGACGGGCAGGGCGAACCCGGCGTCCCCGTACGGCCGTTGCCGCCGTGCGTGCGGGTGGGGGACCTCGCCGGGGCGGAGGCCGCCGAGGCCCGCGCGCGGCACGGCCTGCCCGAGGGCGCGCTGCGCGCGAAGGACGCCGGGCACGTGCTGGCGCTGCGGCTGCTGTCCCAGGTGCGGGCCGAGATCGGCCCGCGGGTGGCGCCCGGCCCGCCGCCCAGCCGCGCGGAGGTCTTCGCGGCCCACCTGGACGCGGCGTGCCTGCGGATCGCGGTGCGGCTGGGCGCCGCGGCACCGGACGCGCCGCCGGTCCGCGGCCGGGGGCTGCGCCGGCTCGCCGCCCGGGTGGCCGGGCAGACCCATGAGGCGGCCCGGCGCTGCCTGGGCCCGGGCCAGGGCGAACTGGACCGGGAGGCGTTCGAGGAGCTGTTCCCGTGGCGTACGGGCTGGGCGTCGGCGGTCCTCGCCGAGGGCCTGCTCGTGCCGGCCGGCGCGGGCTACCGCTTCGCCCACGAGGAGTTCGGCGACTGGGTCCAGTCCCTCCACCTCGACCTGCCGACCGCGCTGAACGCCCTGGTGCACCGCTGGTCGCCCGCCGCGGGCCACTCCGTACCGCCCCTGGTGCCCGGTGACGCGCCGGTCCGGCTGCCGGCGCGCACCGCGGGCCGGTTCGGCGGGACCGGCGGCCCGGGGCTGACGCCCGGGGCGCCGCCGGTGCCGCCCGCACCGGCGGTCGGCCCGTCCGGGCGCCCCCGTTCGCTGCCGGTGCCGCGGCACCGGGCCGGGCCGGTGGTCGGCGCCCTGCTGCTGGCGCCGCCCGAGGCTCTGGCGGAGCATCTCGGGGCGCTGGTCGAGGTGTTGGACGACGGGCGGACCGGCCCCCCCGGGCCGTCGTGGCCCCGGGCGCGCCAGGAGCGCCCGCCCGTCCGGTGGGAGCCCGAGGGCGCGGACCTGGACGCGGACACCGTGCCGAACGGGCGGGTCCGGGCGGCCGGCCCTTGGACGGCGCCGCCCCGGCCGGCCGGGGCGGCGCCCGGGGCGGCGCGGCGCCGGGCCGAGGCCCAGTGGTGGGCCGCGCACCTGCTGCGGGAGGCGCTGCTGCGGGTCGAGGACGCCGGGCCGCTGCTGCCCGTGCTGCGCGCGCTGGCCGGGCGGATCGTCGTGCGCGCGATCGCGGTCGGCGGCTTCGTCCCCGAACACCTGGGCGCGCTGGGCGGGTTCGGGCCGTGGTTCTGGCGGGCGGTGCCGCTGGCGGTGCCGGACCGGCTCGAGCTGCTGCGGGTGCTGCTGCCGGCCGACGGGCCGCCCGGCCAGCATCCGCGGCAGGACCGGTTCCTGGGGGTCGCGGCGCAGCTGCTGCGCGAGCAGGGCGGGGCGGCGCTGCCCGTGGTGTGCGGCTGGTTCGACGACGACCGCCCGCTCCAAGCGGCGCACCCGTTCACCGTCGGCGGGCGGCTGACCGTCGCCTCGGCCGCGCAGGCCCTGCTGCACACCCACAGCCGCCGCGCGCCCGACGCGCTCACCGAGGCGCTGGTCGACGCAGGGCACCCGGGCGCCGACGCGGTGCTCGCCGCACTCGCCGAGGACCACCCGGGCGCGATCTGCCGGGCCGTCGACCGCTGGGCGCACGACCCGCGCCCCGCCCGCCGGGTCGCCGCCGCCACCTACGGCGCCCGGGTCGCCCGCTTCGCCCGCGGCCCCGCCGACCGCGAACTGCTGCGCTACGCCGCGCTCGCCCTGCTCGCCCGGGCCGACGAGACCGGCCTGCACGGCGCGGCGCTGGGGGTGCTGGTCCGCGACCTCCCGACCCGGGTGCGCTACCTGCCGGCCGCGCTGCGCGGCTTCGCCGCGGGCGACCCGGGGCTTTCGCCCGACGCCCTGGTGGAGGCGATGGACACCCACCCGGAGATGGTGCTCGACGCCTTCCGGACCCGGTTGCGGGCGGTGGACGGCGAGACCGGCGCGAAAGCGGCGATCGGCGGCGCGCGGCCGGCGGGCGTGCTCGGGCCGGCGGGCGTGCTCGGGCCGGCCGGTGCGGTCGAGGGCCGCGCGGCGGCGCGCGCGGCCGAGGTGCTCGCCGCGCTGGCCGCCGTACGGGAGCCGGTGCTCGCCCGCCGGGCCGCCGTCCTCGTCCAGGACCACCTGCGGCAGCACCCGGAGGCCGCCCCGGACGTCGCCCGCTACCTCGACCTGCGGCTCGAACACGGCCCGGGCGCCCGTCCGTTGCTGCTCAGCGTCACCGCCGAGCTGCTGCGCGAGCACCCCGCGCCCGTCCGGGCGGTCCTGCTGCCGGTCTTCGCCACACCCGGCACCCACCTCTCGCAGCCGCTGCGCCACGAACTGCTGGACGCCGCCCTGGAGACCGAGCGCGATCCGGACGTGCTCGCCGCGCTCCTGGCCGCCGCGGCCCGCGCCGCGCCCACCCAGCACCCGCTGCTCACCCGCGACCTCGTGCACCGCCTGGCGATGCTGCTCACCCGCACCCCCGAGGGCGCCGTCCGCTTCGACCGCACCGTCGTCGCGCTCGCCGCGGAGTACCCCCCGTTCGCCCACCTGCTGCGTACGTGGCTCACTGACGTCACCTGGGACACCTTGCTGGGCCCCAGCGCCCGCCACGACCTGCTCGTGGCCTCCTGAAAGATCCGGCGGGCCGACGGCCGGTCACATCGGCCCGCCGACCGGTCGGTTCGTCGGTCCGTCGGTTCCTCTGTTCATCGGGCCGTGGCCGGAACGGATCGGTCGGCCCCCACCGCGAGGCAACTCGGCGGCGACGGCGGAAAGTCTCGTAGGTGAAGAGGCGTTGTCCTTGACGCTGAGGGTGGTCGGAGGCGGTCGCGCGCTCCGCGGCCGCCGCCGCGGAGCGCCCCGAGGGACGGCGACCGCCGGAAGGAGCAGGCAATGGCCCAAGGGATCGAGGGGATCGAGGGGTTCGACACGACAGCCGTGGCCATGGCGGTGGCGCCGCTGGACACCGCGGCGGCCGCCGACCCGTCCGTGGCCGGGGCGAAAGCGGCGAACCTCGCGCGGGCCGCCGCCGCGGGCCTGCCGGTGCTGCCGGGCTTCGTCCTGGTCGCCGCCGACCGGGCGCCGGACGCACCCGCCGGGGCCGGCGCGGTGCGCGCGGCGTGGGAACAGCTGGCGGGCGGCACAGCGGGACCCGCACCGCAAGAGGCCCGTGAACCGGCCGCGCTGGTGGTGCGCTCCTCCTCCGCCCATGAGGACACCGAGGACTCCTCGATGGCCGGCCGCTTCGACTCGGTGCTCGACGTACGCGGCTGGGACGCCTTCACCCGGGCGGTCCGCCAGGTGCTCGACTCCGCGCTGCGGGTGGCACCGGCGGACGGGGCGGAGGCCGGCCACCCGCTGTACGGGATGGCCGTGCTGGTGCAGCCGATGCTCCAAGCGGCCGCGGGCGGCGTGATGTTCGGCGCCGACCCCGTCGAGGGCCGCTACGACCACATCCTGGTCAGCGCGGTCGCCGGCGGCCCCGACCGGCTCGTGGACGGCAGCACCCAAGGCGTGCGCTACCAACTCACCCGCCGTGGGCGGCTGCTGCACACCGAACCGGCCCAGCCGCACGGCACCGGACCGCTCGACCGCCGGAAACTGGCCCAACTCGTCCGGCTGGCCCGCCGCACCGAGTCGGTCCACGGCGGCCCGCAGGACGTCGAGTTCGGCTTCGACCCGGCCGGCCGGCTCTGGCTCTTCCAGACCCGGCCGATCACCGCGATGGCGTCCCGCTCGCCCCGCGGCGCGCGGCTGCTGGGCCCCGGGCCGGTCGCCGAGACACTCCCGGGCGTCCTCCAACCCCTGGAGGAGGACCTGTGGCTGGCCCCGATGAACCAGGGGCTGGCCCTCGCCCTGGACATCGCCGGGGCCGCGCCCCGCCGCAAGCTGCGCAGACTTCCGGTGGCCACCGCGGTGGACGGCCGGGCCGCCGCCGACCTGCGGCTGCTCGGGGCGGTGCCCGCCGCGCACCCGGTGCTCGACTTCGTCAACCCCGCGCCCGGCGCCCGCCGTGCCGCCGCCGCGTGGCGGGTCGGCCGGCTGCGGACGGCGCTGCCGCTGCTCGCCCGGGACCTGATGGCCGACGTCGACCGGCAACTGCACAACTTCGCCGCGCCCCGCCACATGCTCAGCGGCGAGCTGCTGACCGCGGTCGCCTGGGGGCGTACGGTGCTCGCGTCGCTGCACGCGCAGGAGTCCCTGGCCGGCGCCCTGCTGGACGCCGACCCCGGGAGCACCGCCGCGGGCGAGGCCCTGGCGGTGCTCGCCGAGGGCCGGGCGGGCGGCCGTCCCGACCGCGAACTGCTCCGCCGCCAGCCGGTGTTGCTGGCCCTGCTGCCGCCGTCGCTCGGCGAGCACCCCGACCTGCCGGAGCGCGTGGGATGGAACGGGGTGCCGCGCGGCGTCGGGTTCCTGTCCGTCCGCGAGGGGCTGCGGCTGCGCATCCGGTGGGTGCAGGAGATGCAGGCCGCGATGGTGCGGGAGATCGGCGGGCGGATCGACACGCACGGCCCGGCCGCCGAACGGGGCCGGATCGCCCAGCTGCGCTGGCGCGAACTCATGGCGGTGGCCGACGGCGGCCCCCGGCCCGCCGACCTCGCCGAGCGGCTGCCGCGCCCCGCGGCCGCCCCGCTCCCGGCGGCGTTCCGGCTCGCCGCCGACGGCCGGCCGCAGGCGGTGCGCACCGGCCGCGGGACGCGGGGCGCGGAGACCGGCCAGGGCGCGGGCGGCGGCCGCGGCACAGGCACCGCGTGGCACGGCAGCGAGCCGCGCCCGCCCCACCCGGTGCTGGTCGTCCGCACCCTCGACCCGGCGCTCGCCCCGCTGCTGCCCGGTCTGGCCGGGCTCGTCGCGGAGACCGGCAGCGTGCTGTCCCACCTGGCGGTGCTGGCCCGCGAGTACGGCGTGCCGACCGCGGTGGGCGTCCCCCGCGCCGTCGAGCGCTACGTCCCGGGCACGGCGCTGACAGTGGACGGCGTGACCGGCGTGACCGGCGCGGTCGGGCACTCCGGCGAGCCGGCCCCCGGCGGACGTCCTGCCCCCGGCCAGGAGCCCGAGACCTCACCCGCACCCGGCAGCCCCGGCGGGCGGGTTGGCGCCACCGGTCCTGGGAGTCCCGCTGGGCCGGTCCGCACCGTGCCCGGTCCTCGGAACCCCGGCGGTCCGGGCGAGGACGCCTTCCCCGGCGGCGATCCGCCGCCGGACGGCGGCAAGGGGCTCGGCACGGGAGGTGATTCCGTTGCCGCGGCTGACGGGCCCGCTGACCCGTCGTCGGCGGCGACGGGCGTACCCGCCGCCGCGCCCGTACCGCCGCCGGACGCCGGGGGCGCCGCGCAGGGCAAGGGGGCCGCGGCATGAAGTACGTCAGCTACCTGTTCGGCGGCCTGTCCACCCTCGCCGCCGCGGTCTACCTCGTCGTCTACCTGTACCGCTGGGAGTGGCAGCGCGCGGTGCTCTGCGGGGTGCTGCTGCTCGCCGTCGAGGGCTTCCTCGTCCTCGCGATCCTGCTCGGCCGGATGGGGCGGCTGGAGCGCCGGCTCAACGACTCCGACGCCCGCGCCGAGGAGATCCGGCGCCGGCTGGAGCACGCCCGCGAACAGTCCGCCACCCACCCCTTCCGCTGGCTCGGCGACGGCCGCGGGGACGGCGCCGACCCCGGCGAGGGCGCCTCGCGCACCTTCGTCTTCGTGCCGATCCTGATGGTGACCGGGGCCGCGCTGTCCGGCGTGGCGTGGGTGATCCAGCGGATCGCGGCCGCCACCGCCCGGCCGGGCGCCGAGCGCCGCCTCGCCGGACGGCTGGCGCCGCTGGCCGCGCCGCCGGGCGGAGTGCACGGCGCCGTACCGCAGTTGGAGGACCGGCCCGCGGTGCCGCCGGCCCGGCGGCTGCGGGTACTGCTGTCGGTGGCCGGGGCGGTGGCCGCGGTCGCCCTGCTGGTGTGGGGCGTGTACGCGCTCGCCGACGCCACCGAGACCCGGGAGGAGGCGCGGCCGAACGCCGCGGCCACCACGGTCGTCTTCCAGGTCAAGGTGCACGGCCGGGCCGACGCGCCCGCCCGTGAACTGGCAGCCCGCGACCTGTGGGAGGGTTGCCGCCGCTCCACCTCCGCGCCGAGCCCGGACGCCAGTCTCGGCGTGCTGTCCGACGGCGTGTACGCGGGCGTGATCCGGCCCGCGCTGAGCCCCCATGACGTACTGCGGCTGCGCGGCTGCCTCACCGACGCCTCCGCCAACCGCGTGTCGGCGAAGGTCCTCGGCGACGGCCAGGCCGCGCCTCCGCACTGACCGCGGCCGCGGTCGCTCTGACCGCGCCGGCGCCGCGGCGGAGTAGCCTGTGGCCACCGTCCCCCGTTTTCCACCCAGGTGGTGAACAGCGCCTTGTCCCAGGCCCCGGCTCCACCCGCCCCCGCCCTCCCGACCGCGCCCCCGCTCCCCGTTCCGGTGGACGGGGACGCGGCCACGGACGCCTGGACCGTACAGGCGCTGGTCCGGCGCACCGCGAAGGTGCTGGTGTGCTGCCTGCTCGGCTACGGCGTGCTGTGGGCGGGCGCAGCCGGCGGCATGCTCGCGCTCACCGCGTGGGCCCGGCACGACGCGTCCGGCGGCCGCCACACGCCCGCCGGGATCAACCACTTCCTCAAGGTCGACGCCAAGGTCTACCGCGGCTCCGCGCCCACCGCCGCCGGCTACCGCGAACTGGCCGCCGACGGCATCCGCACGGTGGTGGACCTGCGCGCGGAGGACCTGTCCGCCCGGGAGTCCGCGCTGCCCGCCCGGGCCGGGCTGACCGCCGTGCGGCTGCCGATCCGCGACGGCCAGACCCCGACCGGGCCGCAGGTCGACGCCTTCCTGCGGGTGGTGCGGGCCTCCGACGGGCCGGTCTACGTGCACTGCGGCGCGGGCGTCGGGCGCACCGGCGCGATGGTCGCCGCGTATCTGGTGCGCACCGGCCAGGCCACCCCCGAGCAGGCCGCGCTGCGCACCGTGGCGGTCGGCCCGCCCTCCATCGAGCAGGTCTACTACGTGCTGCACGCCGGCCGGCACGACAGCAGGCAGCCGCCCGCACTGGTCAGCGGGATCAGCCGGCTGCTCGACGCGCCCCGGCGGATCAAGGCGTCGCTGTGAGGCGGCGCGCGGCGGCATGGCAGGCTTGTCCGTAGCGCGGTAGAGCCATGACGGCAGCGCGGTAGAGCGATGACGGCTTGAGACAGTGAAGACCCGGCCCAGCAGCGGCCGACCAGCAGAAGCGGAGCGTCAAGGTGCAGCGGTGGCGGGGCTTGGAGGACGTTCCCGGTGACTGGGGCCGCAGCGTCGTCACCATCGGGTCGTACGACGGTGTGCACCGCGGGCACCAGCTCATCATGGGGCGGGCCGTGCAGCGGGCGAAGGAACTGGGGCTGCCCTCGGTCGTGGTGACCTTCGACCCGCATCCCAGCGAGGTGGTCCGGCCCGGCACCCACCCGCCGCTGCTGTCGGCGCACCACCGGCGGGCCGAACTCGTCGCGGAACTGGGGGTGGACGCGCTGCTGATCCTGCCGTTCACCAGTGAGTTCTCCAAGCTGACGCCGAGTGAGTTCGTGCGCACCGTGCTGGTGGACGGGCTGCACGCGAAGCTCGTGGTGGAGGGCCCCAACTTCCGCTTTGGCCACAAGGCCGCCGGCGACGTGGACTTCCTGTCCGCACTGGGCCTGAAGTACGACTACGACCTGGAGGTCGTGGACCTGTTCGTCCGGGGCACCGCCGGCGGCGGCGAGCCGTTCTCCTCCTCGCTGACCCGGCGGTTGATCGCCGAGGGCGACGTGGCCGGCGCCGCGGAGGTGCTGGGCCGCCCGCACCGCGTCGAGGGCGTGGTGGTGCGCGGCGCCCAGCGCGGCCGCGAACTGGGCTTCCCCACCGCCAACGTGGAGACGCTCCCGCACACCGCGATCCCCGCCGACGGCGTCTACGCGGGCTGGCTGCACGTCGACGGCGAGCCGATGCCCGCCGCCATCTCCGTCGGCACCAACCCCACCTTCGACGGCACCGCCCGCACCGTCGAGGCCTACGCCATCGACCGCGTGGGTCTGGACCTCTACGGCCTCCACGTCGCCGTCGACTTCCTCGCCTACCTGCGCGGCATGGAGAAGTTCGACACCATCGACGCGCTGCTGGAGCGGATGTCCGACGACGTCAAGCGCGCCCGCGAACTCCTGGAGACCGCCGAACCGCCCCGCACCTGACCGCCGGGCCGGCCGTACGCGTAGCCGACGGCCTGCACGCGGTCGCGGACTTCGCGTGTGACCAGCACCCGGCTGCCGCTCCATCCGGTCGTCGTCCGGCGGGCCGTTCGTACGCCGCCAGGGCCGCCGCCACGGCGGCGGCCCTGGGGTCGCGCGTGCGCGCGCCCGGCGCGTCGTCGGACGCGTCGGGCGCGGGCGGTCAGTGCTGCGGGGGCGGCGGGGGCGAGGGGTAGCCGTAGCCCTGCTGGGGAGGCTGCGGGTTCTGCGGCTGCCCGGGCTGGTCCGGTTGTCCCGGCCAGCCCTGCTGGGCCTGTGGCGCCTGCGGCTGCGCCGACTCCGGCTGGAAGCCCGGCTGCCCGGCCCCCGGCTGCCCCGGCGCCGGCGGGTACGGCTGCGGCGGACCGGCCGGCGCGGCGCCGTACTGGCCCGGCGGGACCTGGCCGGGCGGCATCGGCTGCCCGCCGTACGGCCCGGGCTGCGGCTGCCCGTACGGGCCCGCGGGCGGGGCGCCGTACGGGTTCGGGGGCTGCTCGGGGCCGGGCTGCCCGCCCGGCACCGGGTACGGCCCGCCGCCGTCCTGGGGGGCGCCGTACGGACCGGGCGGCGGGAACGCCGCGGGCTGGCCGGGCTGCCCCGGCATCGGCGGCGCCTGCACCGGCGGCGGGTTGTTGCCGTCCTGCGTCCACAGCCCCTGCGCCTGCTGGGCCCGTACGAAGTCCTCGGCGACCATCGCCGAGAGGTTGAAGTACGCCTCGCGGGTCTTCGGCCGCATCATGTCGAGGTCGACCTCGGCGCCCGCGGCCAGGTGCTCGTCGAAGGGCACGACCAGCACGCCGCGGCAGCGGGTCTGGAAGTGCGCCACGATGTCGTCCACCTTGATCATCTTGCCGGTCTCGCGCACCCCGGAGATGACGGTCAGGCTGCGGGAGACCAGCTCGGCGTAACCGTGCGCGGACAGCCAGTCGAGGGTGGTGCTGGCGCTGGAGGCGCCGTCGACGGACGGCGTCGAGACGATGATCAGCTGGTCGGCCAGGTCCAGCACGCCGCGCATCGCGCTGTAGAGCAGGCCGGTGCCGGAGTCGGTGAGGATCACCGGGTACTGGCGGCCCAGCACGTCGATGGCGCGCCGGTAGTCCTCGTCGCTGAACGCGGTGGACACCGCCGGGTCCACGTCGTTGGCGATGATCTCCAGGCCGGAGGGCGCCTGCGAGGTGAACCGCCGGATGTCCATGTAGCTGTTGAGGTAGGGAATCGCCTGCACCAGGTCGCGGATGGTCGCGCCGGTCTCCCGCCGCACCCGGCGGCCGAGGGTGCCCGCGTCCGGGTTGGCGTCGATCGCGAGGATCTTGTCCTGCCGTTCGCTGGCCAGCGTCGCGCCGAGCGCGGTCGTGGTGGTCGTCTTGCCGACGCCGCCCTTGAGGCTGATCACCGCGATCCGGTAGCAGGACAGCACCGGGGTGCGGATCAGCTCCAGCTTCCGCTTCCGCTCGGCCTCCTCCTTCTTGCCGCCGAGCTTGAACCGCGACGGCTGCGCGTTGGCACCCGGCCGCTTCGGCTTCGGCTGGTTGCGCAGCAGCCGCTCC
This sequence comes from Actinacidiphila sp. bgisy144, assembly GCF_057708105.1. Classification (NCBI taxonomy): domain Bacteria; kingdom Bacillati; phylum Actinomycetota; class Actinomycetes; order Kitasatosporales; family Streptomycetaceae; genus Actinacidiphila; species Actinacidiphila sp. bgisy144. The sequence goes on from NZ_JBYIRM010000013.1 coordinate 202,189, forward strand.
GAGCTCAGCTCGACGGCCGCGGTGTAGCCGAGCGGCGCGCCGCCCTGCGTGGTGCGCTGGCGCTGGTCGGGCGTCACCGTCGGCCAGCCGCCCGCGCGGGGGTCGACGGGCGGGGCGGCCGCCGGGGGCGCCTGGGGCGCCGGTTCGGGCGCGGCGGCCGCACCCGGCGGGTTCTGCTGCGGGAAGCCGTACGCGCCGTGCTGGGGCAGCGGCTGGAGCGAACCGGCCTCGGGCTGCGGCTGGCCGGGCTGGCGCGGGTAGCCGTACCCGCCGTCCGGTCCGGCCCCGGCGGCCGCCGGAAGCTGCGACGGGCCCGGCTGCGGGTACCCGGGCTGCGGCGGGATGCCGCCGGGCGGCACTGGTGCGGCGGCCGGAGCTGGGGCCGGTGCGGGTGCCGGGGCGTGCGGCTGCGGGCCTTCCGCGGCGGGGAGCGCGGGCGCGGCGTGCGGCTGGGCCGGCTGACCGGGCGGGCCCTGCTGCGGGAAGCCGTATCCGGCGGCGGCCGGGGGCTCCTGGGCGGGGGCCGGTACCGGTGCCGGGGGAGCCGCGGCGGGCTGCGGCTGGGCGTAACCGGTCGGACCGGCGGGCGCGGGGGGCTGCTGCTGCGGGAAGCCGTAACCGGGCCCGGCGGGGGCGGTCTGCGCCGCCTGGGGCTCCTGAGGCGCGGTCGGAGCAGGCGCCGGCGCCGGGGGAGCGGGGGGCGTCGCGGCGGGTTGCGGCTGCGCGTACCCCGTCGGGCGCGGCAGTTCGAAACCGGACGGCTGGGCCTGGGGCGCGGGCGGCGGCAGCGGCGCGGCGGCCGGCTGCGGCTGCGCGTACCCCGTGGGCGCGGGCAACTGCTCGGCAGGCGCGGCCGGTTGCGGCGCCTCGGGCTGCGGTTGCTGCTGGGCGGGCTGCGGCTGCGCGGACGGCGGCGGGAAGCCGTACCCGGCCGGGACGACCGGCTGCCCGACCGGCGGCGGGAAGTCCGCCCCCGGGCCGCCGGCGACGGGCGCGGCCGGGGGAGCCGGTGCGGGCGGCGCCGGCTCCTCGGCGCGCTGGAACTGCGGGGGCAGCGGCGGCATCGGGCCGCGCGGCGCGTCCGGCGTCCACGGCTTCGGGTCCTCGGCGGGCGGCACCGGCAGCGGCGTCCACACCGGCGCGCGCTTCTGCGCCGGCGCGTCCTGCGCCTCGGGCTCCTGGGCGGCAGCCGGCCGCGCGTCCTCGGGGGCCTCGTTCTCCGGCCGGGCCTGCGGGCGGGTGTCCTGCGGGCGGGCGTCCTGCGGGGGCGCCGCCGGCTCGGCCGCGGGCCGCGTGTCCCGCGGCGGCCACTCCGCCTTCGCCAGCATCGCGGCCGCCCGCTCCTCGATCTCGCGGCGCATCGCGGCGGGGGAGCGGTGGTCGCCCTCGGCCGACGACCCCCGTGCCGCCGGGGCGTCGCTCTTCTTGGCCATGAGTTCGGACCCGGGCGGAAGCGGGGGCAAGCCGTCGTCCTCTTCCTCCTCGTCCTGCGTCCAGGCGGGCTTGGCGTCCTCCGGCTCCGGCGCACCGGCAGGCGCGTCCTTCGGCTCGACGGCAGCAGGGGCGGGCACGGACGGTACGGAGGAGGCGGACCAGGAGGGCCTGGCGTCCTCCGGCTGCGCCGAGCCGCCCGCGGCGACCCGGGCGCCGGAGGCCGAACCGCTGCCCAGGCCCCCCACCGGAGGCAGCGAGGCGGCCGACCACGACGACGCGTCACCCGGCGCGGCACCCGCGCCCGCCTCGGGCCGCGGCTCCCAGACCGGCGCGCGCGACCCCGAGCCCTCGGGCTCCGCCGCGGCCGCGGCGGAGCTGTCCGGCTCCGCTTCGGCGTCGGCGCCGCTGTCGGCGTCCGGGTCGCTGCCGCTCTGCATGTACCAGGCCGGAGGGGTGAAATCGAAGCGGTATTCGCCGGTGATGTCCGTGACCTCACCCCCGGAGGGGCCCTCGACAGGGGCGGCCCCGCCCGCGCGGTTGTCGTCCCGATCGCTGCTCACAATGCCTCCAGGTCTGCGTCGGGGAGCAACGCGTCACCGTCTCCCCACCCCGTGTGCCGCACGGGCTCTTCTGTGCCCCGCGGTCCCCGCCACTTCGACGGACAGCCTAATAGCCGGTCGCCGTACGCCGTCAGGCCGTTCGGACACCCTTTCCGCTCCTTCCCGCCCGAATCGCCCCGGACACCTCGGCCGCGCCTCGGCCCCGCCCCGCCCGGCCCGCCGCCGCGTGCCGCCACCCGCCGCCACCCGCCACCGCCTGCCACCGCCCGCGCGGCCGTGCTGTCGCCGCGCTGTGAAGCGCGTATACGATCGCCTCCATGCGCCCCGGGCGGATCATCTTCCTCAACGGCACGTCCAGCGCGGGCAAGTCGAGCATCGCCCGCGAGCTGTTGGCGATCCTCGACGGCGACCCCTACTTCCACTTCCCGGTCGACGGCATCAACGCCATGCGCGCGGCCAAGGACGTCGCCCCCGACGCGCTCGACGCGGTGCTCACCCGCACCCGGATGGGATTCCACCGCGCCGTGGCGGGAATGGCCGCCGCGGGCAACGACCTCGTCGTCGACCACGTGCTGAGCGAGCCGTGGCGGCTGGACGACTGCCTGACCGTCCTCGCCGACGCCGAGGTCTTCCTCATCGGCGTGCACTGCCCGCTGCCGGAGCTCAAGCGCCGCGAGCAGGCGCGCGCCGACCGCCCGCCGGGCCTGGCCGCCTACCAGTACACCCGGGTGCACGCCCACGGCGTGTACGACTTCGAGTGCGACACCGGCACCGCCTCGCCGCGTGCCTGCGCGGAGCTCGTCAAGGAGTACGTCGAGTCGCGCGTCGCCTGCGGCCGCCCGCCGACCGCCTTCCGCCGGCTGCGCGCGATCCGGGCCGCGCGGGAGGCACAGGCGGCCCGGGCGGCCCGCGCGGCGTACCCGGGCGCGCCCTGGTCGGCGTACCCGGCCGGCCACGCCGCCCACCCGGGGTGACCCGCGGGTAGGGAGGTCGACGCGCCCTGCTACCCTGGCTGGCGGCCACGCGTGTGCACGCACCGCGTGGCAGCGCCTTGCGAGTCATGTGAGATTCCCCCGCGATGCAGACCGGGGGCGCTCGAAGGCCGTAGACACCCTGAGGAGTCCGTATGTCGCTCGACGTCGAGACGAAGAAGCAGATCATCGCCGAGTTCGGCACCAAGGAGGGCGACACCGGCTCCCCCGAGGTCCAGGTCGCACTGCTGTCGCGCCGGATCTCGGACCTGACCGAGCACCTCAAGACCCACAAGCACGACCACCACTCGCGTCGTGGTCTGCTGATCCTGGTCGGCCAGCGCCGCCGTCTGCTGCAGTACCTGGCCAAGAAGGACATCACGCGCTTCCGTGAGCTGCGCGAGCGCCTCGGCATCCGTGCCGGTGCGGCCGGCGTCCGCTAGGAAGCCACCAGGGAGCGGTCCCCGTTCGACACGGGACCGCTCCCTTTTCCGTACGGCCTTCCGTACGACCGTTCCGTATGTTCCGTATCCGTATGTTCCGTACGACTTTCCGGCGGACGGCTCCGAGCAGCCGTTCGACGGACCCGCGGCACCCGCCCGGGCCGCGCGCATGACGTGCGCGATCCGGCCCGCGTCTGGTGCAATGGGGCTGTTGACACCGTTCGGGTGTTGGCAACGCACGAGGAGGAGCGTCCTCCTGACCGCCGCATACGCCGGTCCTCGGTAGTGGCCCCCGGGTGGCACCCGCCACCGGAGGCTTCGATCGAAGACCGGCCCCGGCGGGACGACGCACCTCCACCGAAGGCCCGGCAGGGACACGCCCTGCGGGCAAAAACGAGGAGAAACCCGATAGTGGAGAACGAGACCCACTACGCCGAAGCCGTGATCGACAACGGTTCCTTCGGCACCCGCACCATCCGCTTCGAGACGGGCCGCCTGGCCCGCCAGGCCGCCGGCTCCGCCGTGGCCTACCTGGACGACGACACCATGGTGCTGTCGGCGACGAGCGCCTCGAAGCAGCCCAAGGAGCACTTCGACTTCTTCCCCCTCACGGTGGACGTCGAGGAGCGCATGTACGCCGCCGGCCGCATCCCCGGCTCCTTCTTCCGCCGCGAGGGCCGCCCCTCCGAGGACGCCATCCTCACCTGCCGGCTGATCGACCGCCCGCTGCGCCCGTCCTTCGTCAAGGGCCTGCGCAACGAGATCCAGGTCGTCTGCACCGTCATGGCGCTCAACCCCGACCACCTCTACGACGTGGTCGCCATCAACGCCGCCTCCTGCTCCACGCAGCTGGCCGGCCTGCCGTTCTCCGGCCCCATCGGCGGTGTCCGGGTCGCGCTGATCAAGAACCAGTGGGTGGCGTTCCCGACCCACAGCGAGCTGGAGGAGGCCGTCTTCGACATGGTCGTCGCCGGCCGCGTGCTGGACGACGGCGACGTCGCGATCATGATGGTCGAGGCCGAGGCCACCGCGCACACCATCAAGCTGGTCGAGGGCGGTGTCGAGGCGCCGACCGAGGAGGTCGTGGCCGCCGGCCTGGAGGCCGCCAAGCCGTTCATCAAGGTGCTGTGCAAGGCGCAGTCCGAACTGGCCGCCAAGGGCGCCAAGCCCACCGCCGAGTTCCCGATCTTCCTGGACTACCAGGACGACGTGCTGGAGGCGCTGGAGTCCGCGGTCACCGGCGAGCTCGCGCAGGCGCTCACCATCCCCGGCAAGCAGGCCCGCGAGGCCGAGCTGGACCGGGTCAAGGGCCTGGCCGCCGAGAAGCTGCTGCCGCAGTTCGAGGGGCGCGAGAAGGAGATCTCCGCCGCCTACCGCGCCCTGACCAAGAAGCTGGTCCGCCAGCGCGTCATCCGCGACAAGGTCCGCATCGACGGCCGCGGCGTCACCGACATCCGCACCCTGGCCGCCGAGGTCGAGGCGATCCCGCGGGTGCACGGCTCGGCGCTGTTCGAGCGCGGTGAGACCCAGATCCTGGGCGTCACCACCCTCAACATGCTCCGCATGGAGCAGCAGCTCGACACGCTCGCGCCCGAGACGCGCAAGCGCTACATGCACAACTACAACTTCCCGCCGTACTCCGTCGGCGAGACCGGCCGAGTCGGCTCCCCCAAGCGCCGCGAGATCGGCCACGGCGCGCTCGCCGAGCGCGCCCTGCTCCCGGTCCTGCCCACCCGCGAGGAGTTCCCCTACGCGATCCGGCAGGTCTCCGAAGCGCTCGGCTCCAACGGGTCCACCTCCATGGGCTCGGTCTGCGCCTCCACCATGTCGCTGCTGAACGCCGGTGTGCCGCTCAAGGCCCCCGTCGCCGGTATCGCCATGGGCCTGATCTCCCAGGAGATCGAGGGCGAGACGCACTACGTCGCGCTGACCGACATCCTCGGCGCCGAGGATGCGTACGGCGACATGGACTTCAAGGTCGCCGGCACCAAGAAGTTCGTCACCGCCCTCCAGCTCGACACCAAGCTCGACGGCATCCCCGCGTCGGTGCTGGCCGCGGCCCTCAAGCAGGCCCGCGACGCCCGCCTGCACATCCTCGACGTGATGATGGAGGCCATCGACTCCCCGGACGAGATGTCCCCCAACGCCCCGCGGATCATCAGCATCAAGATCCCCGTGGACAAGATCGGCGAGGTCATCGGCCCCAAGGGCAAGATGATCAACCAGATCCAGGAGGACACCGGCGCCGACATCTCGATCGAGGACGACGGCACCGTCCTGATCGGCGCCACCGAGGGCTCCCAGGCCGAGGCCGCGCGGGCGATGATCAACCAGATCGCCAACCCGACCATGCCCGAGGTCGGCGAGCGGTACCTGGGCACCGTGGTGAAGACCACCACCTTCGGCGCCTTCGTCTCGCTGATGCCCGGCAAGGACGGACTGCTGCACATCTCGCAGATCCGCAAGCTCGCCGGCGGCAAGCGCGTCGAGAACGTCGAGGACGTCCTCGGCGTCGGCACCAAGGTCCAGGTCGAGATCGCCGAGATCGACCAGCGCGGCAAGCTCTCCCTGATCCCCGTCATCGAGGGCGAGGACGACGGCGCGGAGCAGAAGGACGAGTCGGCCAAGTGACGACCCGCTCCACCGCAGTGACGGCCCGCCCCTCCACCAAGGGGCGGGCCGTCCGCACACGGACCCTCCTGCCCGGCACCGACGGCACCGGCACCGTACGCCGCTCAGTGCTCCCCGGCGGCCTGCGCGTCGTCACCGAGACACTGCCCACCGTGCGCTCGGCCACCTTCGGCATCTGGGCCGGCGTCGGCTCCCGCGACGAGACCCCCGTCCTCAACGGCGCCACGCACTACCTGGAGCACGTGCTCTTCAAGGGCACCCAGCGGCGCAGCGCCCTCGACATCTCCGCGGCGATCGACGCCGTCGGCGGCGAGATGAACGCCTTCACCGCCAAGGAGTACACCTGCTACTACGCCAGGGTGCTCGACACCGACCTGCCGCTCGCCATCGACGTGGTCTGCGACATGCTCACCGGGTCCCTGATCCGCCAGGAGGACATCGACGCCGAACGCGGCGTCGTCCTGGAGGAGATCGCCATGACCGAGGACGACCCCGGCGACCAGGTGCACGACCTGTTCACCACCGCGCTCCTGGGCGACTCCCCGCTCGGCCGCCCCGTCCTCGGCACCGTCGAGACCGTCAACGCCCTCACCCGCGACCAGGTCGCCCGCTTCTACCGCAAGCACTACGACCCCACCCGGCTCGTCGTCGCCGCTGCGGGCAACATCGACCACGCCACCGTCGTCCGCCAGGTCCGCCGCGCCTTCGAACGCGCCGGCGCCCTCACCGACACCGGCGCCGCACCCCAGCCGCCCCGCGCCGGGAAGCGGACGATCCGCGGCGGCGGACACGTCGAGATCCTCGACCGGCGCACCGAACAGGCCCACGTGGTGCTCGGCATGCCCGGCCTGTCCCGCACCGACGAACGCCGCTGGGCCCTGGGCGTCCTCAACACCGCGCTCGGCGGCGGCATGAGCTCCCGGCTCTTCCAGGAGGTCCGCGAGAAGCGCGGCCTGGCCTACTCCGTGTACTCCTACACCTCCTCCTACGCCGACTGCGGCATGTTCGGCGTCTACGCCGGCTGCCAGCCGCGCCGCCTGCCCGACGTCCTCAAGATCTGCCGCGACGAACTCCACCACGTCGCCGAGCAGGGCCTCAGCGACGAGGAACTGCGCCGCGCCATCGGCCAGCTCTCCGGCTCCACCGTGCTGGGCCTGGAGGACACCGGCGCCCTGATGAACCGGATCGGCAAGAGCGAACTGTGCTGGGGCGAGCAGCTGTCCGTGGACGACCTGCTGGCCCGGATCGCCGCGGTGACCCCGGCCCAGGTACGCGAGGTGGCCCGCGATGTACTGGGGCACCGGCCCTCCCTGGCGGTCATAGGGCCGGTCAAGGAGAAGCAGGCCGCACGGCTGCACGAGGCCATCGCGTAGCCTGCGCACTGTCCGCAGGTGCGCAGGCAGGCACCGTGTAACACCCGCACGCCCTGCTGCGTGACCCTTACACCCGGAGGACTCCCCAACGATGAGCAAGCTGCGAGTGGCCGTCATCGGTGCGAAGGGCCGGATCGGCTCGGAGGCGGTCCGCGCCGTCGAGGCCGCCGACGACCTCGACCTGGTCGCCGCGGTCGGCCGCGGCGACCGGCTGGAGGCGCTGACCGAATCCGGCGCCCAGGTCGCGGTCGAACTCACCCACCCCGACTCCGTCCTTGCCAACCTGGAGTTCTGTGTCGGCCACGGCATCCACACCGTGGTCGGCACCACCGGCTGGACCCCCGAGCGGCTGGAGACCCTGAGCGGCTGGCTCGACGCCTCGCCCGGCACCGGCGCGCTCATCGCCCCCAACTTCTCCATCGGCGCCGTCCTCACCATGCGCTTCGCCCAGCAGGCGGCCCCCTGGTTCGAGTCCGTCGAGGTCATCGAGCTGCACCACGACAACAAGGCCGACGCGCCCAGCGGCACCGCCACCCGCACCGCCCAGCTGATCGCCGCCGCCCGCACCGAGGCCGGCCGCCCGGCACAGCACGACCCCACCACCCACGGCCTCGACGGCGCCCGCGGCGCCGACGTCGACGGCGTCCCGGTGCACTCCGTACGGCTGCGCGGCCTGCTCGCCCACCAGGAGGTCCTGCTCGGCGGCACCGGCGAGACCCTCACCATCCGCCACGACTCGCTGCATCACGGCAGCTTCATGCCCGGCATCCTGCTCGCCGTCCGCACCGTCCCCGGCGTCCCCGGCCTCACCTTCGGCCTGGAGCACTTCCTCACCGACGGACCCGGCGCGGCGGACGGCACCACCGCCGCCGGGCACCAGGGAGACTGAACCCGATGCGCGCCAAGCTCAGCTACACCGTCTCCGCGGTCGTCCTCGTCTTCTACTTCGTGCTCGTCGGCGACCGCGGAGTGCTGCTGATCGCCGACGGCCGGCCCGTCACCGTCGCCTTCGGCCTCGCCGTCCTGGTGCTCCCGCTGATCGGCGCCTGGTTCCTGTGGCACACCACCCAGTTCGCCCGGCACGCCGGACGGCTGGGCCGGGAGCTCGAGGCCGAGGGCGGGCTGCCCGTGGACGAGCTGGCCCGCACCCCCAGCGGCCGTATCGACCGCGCCTCGGCCGACGCCGTGTTCGCCAGGCGCCAGGCCGAGACCGAGGCCGACCCCGAGGACTGGCGCAACTGGTTCCGCCTCGCCGTCGCCTACTTCGACGCCCGCGACACCCCGCGCGCCCGCAAGGCCATGCAGCGCGCCATCCGCCTCCATGACGCGCAGGCGGCACATCCGCCCGTACGGGCGGCGGGCGCCGCCCAGCAGGCCGCGGACGACCCGCGGTAGCCGACAACGGGCCCACCGCAGGCGCGCGGTGCCCTCAGCGCAGTTCCAGCGACCAGCCCTCTATGGCGTCCGCGGCGACGTCGAACGCCTCCGCCCGCCCCAGGAAGTCCGCGTTGTGGTCGGTCATCAGCGGCCGCAGCGCGGTACCGCGCCGGCTGATCACCAGCGCTTGCCCCTGCACGCTGCGCGGCAGCCCCAGCACCCGCACCGGCTGCTGCGCGGTGCGCACCGACGTCACCTGCGGCCAGGGCACGGTGACCGTGGTGAAGTACCCGACCTGCCGCAGCCCCCTGCCGCTGAGCCACACGCCCATCCGCAGCAGCCGCAGCGTGCCCGCGATCACCAGTGCGGCCAACAGGACCAGCACACCCCCGCCCTGCACGCTCTTGGCGGCGACCATGATCAGCGCGGCGAACAGCAGGTAGGCGGCGAGCATCAGCGCCAGCGCGGCGACGGCGACCCGCCAGGGGCCCGGACGGTACGGGCGCATCCAGCGGTCCCGCAGGTCGGCGGGCAGCGGCCGGCCGGTCGCGTACTCGTCGTCAACGGCGGCGGCGGAGCGGAAGGGCAAGGACACGCGGAGAATCCTTCGGCTGCTGTCAGGTGCAAGGGCTGTTGACGGGTGAGATTATCCGGCCCGGTCGCGGCGGCCAAGCTCCGGGTCGGCCCGGCTGCGGCTGCCGCCCGGACCCACCCCATAAGCTGAGCGGCGCACAACAGACAACAGGAAGGACCCGCCGGTGTCCACCGACCAGCCCGCCACCGAGACCCCCGCCCCCGCCCCCGTCCACTTGCGGGACGACGTCACGGTCGAGCTCGTCAAGCACAGCGCGTCCGACACCGACGTCCTGTGGGCGGCCCGCGTCTCCACCGCGGGCGAGCAGTCCCTCGAAGAGCTGACCAAGGACCCCGAGCGCTCCAAGGGCCTGATCAACTACCTGATGCGCGACCGCCACGGCAGCCCCTTCGAGCACAACTCGATGACCTTCTTCATCAGCGCCCCGATCTTCGTCATCCGCGAGTTCATGCGCCACCGCGCCGGATGGTCTTACAACGAGGAGTCCGGGAGGTACCGGGAGCTGCGGCCGGTGTTCTACGTGCCGGGCAAGGAGCGCAAGCTCGTGCAGCAGGGCCGGCCGGGGAAGTACGAGTTCGTGGCCGGGAGCGATGAGCAGCGCGAGGCGGCGCTCGCCGTGATGGCGGAGTCGTACGAGCGGTCGTACGCGGCCTACCAGGAGCTGCTGGCGGCCGGGGTGGCCCGGGAAGTGGCCAGGTCGACGCTGCCGGTGGGGCTGTTCTCGTCGATGTACGCCACGTGCAACGCCCGGTCGCTGATGCACTTCCTCGGGTTGCGGACACAGCACGAGCTGGCCCGGGTCCCGTCCTTCCCGCAGCGGGAGATCGAGATGGTCGGCGAGCTGATGGAGGCGGAGTGGGCGAAGCTGATGCCGCTCACGCACGCCGCGTTCAACGCGAACGGCCGAGTCGCCCCCTAGAAAATGTCCGAAGTGTTCGGATTGCAGGCATTCACGAAGTTCATCTAGGCTGCGGAAACGGACTCCGGTGCTGCCTGAACCCCCGAGCAGGCAGCGCTGGAGTCCTCATCGCGGACCCGGTTGTCCACAGGCCGCGCCGACCATGGCTGCGCAGCCGCACACACACCCAGTAACGTGGGACGTATGGCTCCGACTTCCACCCCTGACGCCCCCTTCGGGCGGGTGCTGACCGCCATGGTCACGCCGTTCACCGCCGACGGCGCCCTCGATGCCGACGGCGCACAGCGGCTCGCCGCCCACCTCGTGGACCAGGGCAACGACGGACTCGTCGTCAACGGCACCACGGGTGAGTCGCCCACCACCAGCGACGACGAGAAGGACCGGCTGGTCCGCGCCGTCCTCGAAGCCGTGGGCGACCGCGCCCACGTCGTCGCCGGCGTCGGGACCAATGACACCGCGCACAGCACCGCCCTCGCCCGCCAGGCCGAGCGCGCCGGCGCCCATGGCCTGCTCGCCGTGACGCCGTACTACAGCAAGCCCCCGCAGGAGGGCCTGTACCGGCACTTCACCGCGATCGCCGACGCCACCGCCCTGCCGGTCATGCTCTACGACATCCCCGGCCGCAGCGCCGTCCCCATCGAGACGGAGACCCTGGTCCGGCTCGGCGACCACCCCCGGATCGTCGCCAACAAGGACGCGAAGGGCGACCTCGCCGCCGCGAGCTGGGCCATCTCCCGCAGCGGCCTCGCCTGGTACTCCGGCGACGACATGCTCAACCTGCCGCTGCTGTCGATCGGCGCCACCGGCTTCGTCTCCGTCGTCGGCCACCTCGTCTCCAGCGAGCTGCGCGCCCTCCTGGACGCGTACACCAGCGGGGACGTCGCCAAGGCCACCGAGATCCACCAGTGCCTGCTGCCCGTCTACACCGGCATGTTCCGCGCCCAGGGCGTCATCACCACCAAGACCGCCCTCGCGCTGCGCGGACTGCCCGCAGGCCCGCTCCGGCTGCCCCTGGTCCCCCTCGGCGAGGAGGAGACCGAGCAGCTCAGGAAGGATCTCGCCGCGGGCGGGGTACACCTCTGAGCACGGCCGGAACACCACAGGACCTCACAACTGAATACCGCAGCGCTCCGCGGCACCGCCCGGGCCCGGGCAGGCCGCGCGCGGCCCGCGGAGACGCCGGACGCCACACTTCGGTCCGCAGGACGCCGGACCACGAAAACGGCAGCGTCGGAAAAGCCTTCCGAACGCGGCAGCACCACTCGAACACCGGAACAGCGTCGCGCCGGCCGCGGCCCCCACGAGGGGCCCTCTGGCATGCGCGGTAAGGAGAAACCCTTTGAGTCATCCGCACCCTGAACTCGGTCCCCCGCCGGCACTCGCGGAGGGCGGTCTGCGCATCACCCCGCTCGGCGGACTGGGCGAGATCGGCCGCAACATGACCGTCTTCGAATACGCCGGCCGGCTGCTCATCGTCGACTGCGGTGTCCTCTTCCCCGAAGAGGAGCAGCCCGGCGTCGACCTGATCCTGCCGGACTTCACTTCCATCCGCGACCGGCTGAACGACGTGGTCGGCATCGTCCTGACGCACGGCCACGAGGACCACATCGGCGCCGTCCCCTTCCTGCTCCGCGAGAAGGACGACATCCCGCTGATCGGCTCCAAGCTCACCCTCGCCCTGGTCGAGGCGAAGCTCCAGGAGCACCGCATCCGCCCGTACGCCCTGGAGGTCAAGGAGGGCGACCGGGAGCGGATCGGCCCCTTCGACTGCGAGTTCGTCGCGGTCAACCACTCCATCCCGGACGCGCTCGCGGTCGCCATCCGCACCCCGGCCGGCAATGTCGTCGTCACCGGCGACTTCAAGATGGACCAGCTCCCGCTGGACGGGCGCCTGACGGACCTGCCGACCTTCGCGCGGCTCGGCGAGGAGGGCATCGACCTGCTCCTCGCCGACTCCACGAACGCCGAGGTCCCCGGTTTCGTGCCGCCGGAGCGCGACATCTCGCAGGTGCTCCGGCAGACCTTCGCCAAGGCGGAGAAGCGGATCATCGTCGCGAGTTTCGCCAGCCATGTGCACCGCATCCAGCAGGTGCTGGACGCCGCCCACGAGCGGGGCCGCAAGGTCGCGTTCGTCGGCCGCTCCATGGTCCGGAACATGGGCATCGCCCGCGACCTCGGCTATCTCAAGGTGCCGAGCGGGCTCATCGTCGACGTCAAGGTGCTCGACGACCTGCCCGACGAGAAGGTCGTGCTGGTCTGCACCGGTTCCCAGGGCGAGCCGATGGCCGCACTGTCCCGGATGGCCAACCGCGACCACCAGATCCGCATCGTCGAGGGCGACACCGTCGTCCTCGCCTCGTCCCTCATCCCGGGCAACGAGAACGCGGTCTACCGCGTGATCAACGGACTGACCCGCTGGGGCGCCAACGTCGTCCACAAGGGCAACGCGAAGGTCCACGTCTCCGGGCACGCCTCGGCCGGCGAGCTGCTGTACTTCTACAACATCTGCAAGCCGCGCAACCTCATGCCCATCCACGGCGAGTGGCGCCATCTGCGGGCCAACGCCGACCTGGGCATGCTCACCGGCATCCCCCGCGACCGCACCGTCATCGCGGAGGACGGCGTCGCCGTCGACCTCATCGACGGCAAGGCGAAGATCGCGGGCAAGGTCCAGGCCGGCTATGTGTACGTCGACGGCCTGTCGGTCGGCGACATCACCGAGTCGTCCCTGAAGGACCGTCGCATCCTGGGCGAGGAAGGCATCGTCTCGGTCTTCGTCGTGGTCGACAGCACCACGGGCAAGCTCGTCGGCGGTCCCCACATCCACGCCAGGGGCTCGGGCATCGAGGACGACGCGTTCGCCGCCGTGATCCCCAAGATCGAGGAGGGGCTGTCCCGTTCGGCCTCCGACGGTGTCATGGAGACCCGGCAGATCCAGCAGATCATCCGTCGCTCGGTCGGCAAGTGGGTGTCCGACACCTACCGCCGCCGTCCGATGATCCTGCCGGTGGTCGTCGAAGTCTGACGCACCGTCAAGATCGTTCCAGGGAGCGGGGGGGGGGGGGGGGGGGGGGGGGGGGGGGGGGGGGGGGGGGGGGGGTGGGGGGGGG
>NZ_JBYIRM010000014.1:0-209350 GCF_057708105.1 Actinacidiphila sp. bgisy144
GCGGAGCGGATCGGTCCGGTGCTGGCGCCGAAGGTGGACGCGGCCTGGCATCTGCACGAGCTGACCCGGGACCTGGACCTGTCGCTGTTCGCGGTCTTCTCCTCCATGTCCGGCCTCATCGGCAGCCCCGGCCAGGGCAACTACGCCGCCGCCAACGTCTTCCTCGACGCGCTCGCCGCCCGGCGCCGGCACGAGGGGCTGCCCGCCGTGTCGATGGCGTGGGGCCCCTGGACCCCCGAAGTCGGCCTGACCGGGGCGCTGTCGGACGCCGACATGCGCCGCCTGGAGCGCTCCGGCATGCCGCCGCTGTCCGTGGCCCAGGGCATGCGGCTGTTCGACTGCGCGGTCGCCGCCGGTCCCCCGCTGGTGGGCCTCGGCCGGGTCGACGCCGCCGTCCTGCGCGGCCGCTCCGACCTCCCCGTCATGCTGCGCGCGCTGGTCGGCGGGCGGGCACCGCGCGCCGCGGCCGGCCGGACGCCGCAGACCGAGGGCCTGGCACGCCAGTTGGCCGGGATGACCGCGCAGCAGCGCGACCAGCACCTGCTGGCGCTGGTCCGCGACCATGTCGCGGTCGTCCTCGGCCACGGCGGCGGCCAGGACGTCGATCCGGGCCAGGCCTTCCGCGAGGCGGGCTTCGACTCGCTGACCGCGGTCGAACTGCGCAACCGGCTCCAGAGCGCGACCGGCCTCACCCTGCCGGCGACCCTCGTCTTCGACTACCCCACCGCGCACCGCCTCGCCACGCACCTGGCCGAGCAGTTCGGCGACGCGGACTCCGCCTCGGCCGCGCGGCCCGGGCAGCCCGGTCCGGGGACGGTGACCGACGACCCGATCGCGGTCGTCGGCATGGCCTGCCGCTACCCCGGCGGCGTCACCGGCCCCGACGACCTGTGGCGCCTGGTCACCGCGGGCGGCGACGCCATGACCCCCTTCCCGCGGGACCGCGGCTGGGACGTCGACGGCCTCTACGACCCGACCGGCACCCGCCCGAACACCTCCGTCGCGGGCGAAGGCGGATTCCTCGCCTCCGCCGCCGAGTTCGACGCCGGCTTCTTCGGGATCTCCCCGCGCGAGGCGCTGGCGATGGACCCGCAGCAGCGCCTCCTGCTGGAGGTCGTCTGGGAGGCCCTGGAACGCGCCGGGATCGACCCGGCCGCTCTCGCCGGCACCCCCGCGGGCGTCTTCGTCGGCAGCTACCACTCCAGCTACGGCGACCTCGTCGTCCAAGCCGGCGACGCCCAGGCCCAGATGATGACGGGCGGCGCACAGAGCGTGCTGTCCGGCCGCGTCTCCTACGTCCTCGGGCTGGAGGGCCCCGCGGTCACCGTGGACACCGCCTGCTCCTCGTCGCTGGTCGCGATGCACCTGGCGAGCCAGTCGCTGCGCTCGGGCGAGAGCACGCTCGCGCTGGCCGGGGGCGTCACCGTCCTGGCCACGCCCGGCACGTTCGTGGAGTTCAGCCGGCAGGGCGGCCTCGCCGCCGACGGGCGCTGCAAGGCGTTCGCCGAGTCCGCGGACGGCACCGGGTTCGGCGAGGGCGTCGGCATCATGGTGCTGGAACGCCTCTCCGACGCCCGCCGCAACGGCCACCCGGTGCTCGCCGTCCTGCGCTCCAGCGCCGTCAACCAGGACGGCGCGTCCAACGGCCTGACCGCGCCCAACGGCCCCTCCCAGCAGCGCGTCATCCGCCAGGCGCTGGCCGCCGCCTCCCTGTCCCCGGCCGACGTGGACGCCGTCGAGGCGCACGGCACCGGCACCACCCTCGGCGACCCCATCGAGGCACAGGCCCTGCTGGCCACCTACGGGCAGGACCGCCCCGAGGACCAGCCGCTGTGGCTGGGCACGGTGAAGTCCAACATCGGCCACACCCAGGCCGCCGCCGGTGTCGCCGGGGCGATCAAGATGGTGCAGGCCCTCCGGCACGGCGTGCTGCCGCGCAGCCGCTACGCCGACGAGCCCACCTCGCACGTCGACTGGACCTCCGGCCGGGTGCGGCTGCTGGCGGAGGAGCGGCCCTGGCCGCAGACCGGGCACCCGCGGCGGGCGGGCGTGTCCTCGTTCGGCATCTCCGGGACGAACGCGCACGTGATTTTGGAGGCCGCGCCGGAGCCCGAACCGACCGCCGTGCCCGAGAACGTGCCCGAGGCCGCGCCCGTGCCCGAGCCCGAGGCCGCGCCCGCCGCCGCGGAGAACGCCGCCGAGACGGTGTGGGTGGTGTCGGGCCGCACCGAGCCGGCCCTGCGCGCCCAGGCCGCCCGGCTGCTGTCCGCCGTGGAGGAGGCCGACACCGACGAGTCGGCGGCCCCGTACGACCCCGCTGACGTCGGCGCGGCACTGCTGCGCACCCGCTCGCTGTTCGAGCACCGCGCGGTCGTCGTCGGCGCGGACCGCGGCGAACTGACCGCGGGACTGCGGGCGTTGGCCACCGGTGAACCGGCCGCCCAGGTGGTGGACGGGGTGGCCCGCACCCGCCGCGGACTCGCGGTGCTCTTCACCGGGCAGGGCGCCCAGCGGCTCGGCATGGGACGCCGGCTGCACGCGCAGTCGCCGGTCTTCGCCGCCGCCTTCGACGAGGTCGCCGACGAACTGGACCAGCACCTGGAGCGCCCGCTGCGCGACGTGCTGTGGGGCACGGACCGCGAGCTGCTGGACCGCACCGGGTGGACGCAGCCCGCGCTGTTCGCGGTGGAGGTCGCGCTGTACCGGGTGCTCACCTCGTGGGGGGTGCGGCCGGACTACCTGCTCGGCCACTCCATCGGCGAGGTGGCCGCCGCCCATGTGGCCGGGGTGTTCTCGCTGCCGGACGCCTGCCGGCTGGTCGCCGCGCGGGCCCGCCTGATGGACGCGCTGCCCGCCGGCGGCGCGATGGCGGCCCTTGCCGCGACCGAGCAGGAGGTGCGCGAGCAGCTCACCGGCGGCGTCTGCGTCGCCGCGGTCAACGCCGCCGAGTCGGTCGTCGTCGCCGGCCCCGAGGCGGACGTGAGCGCGGTACGCGAGCACTTCGCCGCCCTGGGCCGCAGGACCCGGCGGCTGCGGGTCTCGCACGCCTTTCACTCCGCCCTCATGGAGCCGATGCTCGACGCCTTCGCCGCCGAACTGGCCCAGCTGTCCTACGCCGAGCCCGCGGTGCCGGTCGTCTCCAACCTCACGGGCGCGCCCGCGGACCTCGCGAACCCGGCGTACTGGGTGGAGCAGGTCCGCGGCACCGTCCGGTTCGCCGACGGGCTGGCGTGGCTGGCCGAGCGCGGCGTGGACACCTTCGTGGAGGCCGGCCCCGACGCGGTGCTGTCCGGGCTGGTGGCCGCGAACGGCCTGACCGGGGCCGCCGCGGTGGCCCTCCAGCGCGGCGAGCGCACCGGCCGCGCGGTGCTGCTCCAGGCCCTCGCGCGGCTGTACGTCCAGGGCGCGGCCGTCGACTGGTCGCCGCTGTTCGCCGGCCGCGCCACCCGCCGGGTGGACCTGCCGACGTACGCCTTCCAGCGCCGCCGCTACTGGCCGCGGACCGTGCCGGAGCAGGCGGCGGGGCGCGACCCGGTGGACGCGGAGTTCTGGGCGTCCGTGGCGAGCGGCCCGGACGGGCTGGCCCGCTCCCTCGGCGTCGCGGACGACACGCTGTCCGACGTCGTCCCGGCCCTGCTGCGCTGGCGTGAGCGGCGGCTGCGGGACGCGGCGGCCGACGGCTGGTGCTACCGCCAGTCCTGGGTGCCGGTCGACGTGGACGGCACCGCGCCGGCCGCGCCGCCGCGCTGGCTGGCGGTCGTCCCCGAGGGCGACGACCCCTGGGCCGCCGCCGCGGTCGCGGCCCTCGGCCCGGACACCGTGGTCCTCACCGCCGGCGAGGCCGACGCGGAGCACCTGGCGCGCGTCGGCGCCGACCGTACCGGCGTGGTGGCCCTGGCCGGCGCCGGACGCGACGGGCTGACCGCGACGCTGCGCCTGGTGCAGGAGCTGCGGCGTTCGCAGGTGGCCGTCCCGCTGTGGGTGGTCACCCGGGCGGCCGTCGCGGCCGGTCCCGGCGACGTGGTCAAGGAGATGTGGCAGGGCGGCATCTGGGGTCTGGGCCGGGTCGCGGCCCTCGAACTGCCGCAGGTGTGGGGCGGGTTGGTCGACCTGCCGGACGACGCCGACCCCGCGGCCCTCGGCCGGCTGCCCGGTGTGCTGTCCGGTGGCCACGGCGAGGACCAACTCGCCCTGCGCGCCTCGGGAGTGTTCGCCCGCCGTCTGGTGCGCGCGCCGGGCCGCGGCTCGGTCGAGCCGTGGACGACCAGCGGTACGGCCCTCGTCACCGGTGGTACCGGCGGGCTGGGCGGTCATGTGGCGCGGTGGCTGGTCGAACGCGGTGCGCAGCATGTCGTGTTGGTGTCGCGGCGGGGTCCGCAGGCGCCTGGTGCGGGGGAGTTGCGGGCGGAGTTGGAGGCCGCGGGTGCGCGGGTGAGCGTGGTCGCGGGTGATGTCGCCGACCGCGCGACCATGGCCGGGGTGTTCGCCGCGGTCCCGGCGGACCTGCCGCTGCGGTCGGTGTTCCACACCGCCGGTGTGCTGCACGAACCGACGCCCGTCGAGGCGATGCCGGTGGGGACCCTGCACGACAGCCTCGGCGCGAAGGCCGAAGGGGCGCTGCTGCTGGACGAGTTGACCACCGGCATGGAGCTGGACGCGTTCGTGCTGTTCTCGTCCGGTGCCGCCTCGTGGGGCGGCGCGGGGCAGGGCGGTTACGCGGCGGGCAACGCCTGCCTGGACAGCCTCGCCGAGTACCGGCGCGCCCAGGGGCGGACCGCCACGTCGATCGCCTGGGGCACCTGGGCCGAGGCGGGCATGGCCGCGGCCAACACCGAGGAGCACGACTACCTGGTGCGGCTCGGTGTGCTGCCGATGCGGCCGGACCCGGCCATCGCCGCCATGCAGCGCGTCCTGGAGGACGACGCGACGACCGTGACCGTCTCCGACATGGACTGGTCGCGGTTCGCGCCCGCCTTCTCGCTGGCCCGGCCGAGCCGGCTGCTGGCCCTGCTCCAGGACCAGGCGGGCCCGGAGGCGGCCGAACCCGAGGCCGACGCCGCCGCGTTCACCGGCCGGCTGGCGGCGGTGCCCGCGGAGGAGCGCCGGGAGTTCCTCGTCACCCTCGTCCGCGACCACGCCGCCGCCGTGCTGGGCCACGGCAGCGGCGACGAACTCGACCCCGAAACCGCCTTCCGCGACGCCGGGTTCGACTCGCTCACCGCCGTCGAGCTACGCGACCGGCTCCAGGCGATGACCGGGCTGAGCCTGCCCGCCACGCTCGTCTTCGACTACCCCAACCCGTTCAAACTCGCCCTGCTGCTCGATGAGTTGACCGGCGGCGGCGCCGGGGGCGACGGCGACGAGGAGGAGCTGCGGCGCAAGGTGGCCGCGGTGCCGCTGGCCCGGCTGCGGGCCGCCGGACTGCTCGACGCCGTACTGGCCCTGGCCGAGCAAGCGGACCCGGACAGCCCGGACGGCCAGGACGGCCGGGGCGCCGGGGACGAAGAGCCCGACGGGCCCGACCTGTTGACCGCCGACGCCGACGACCTCGTCCGCATCGCGCTCGGAACCGCGTGAAGGAGCTGTAGGACAGACATGGACATCACCGCAGCAGTGCTCGACGAGGCCGGTGGCCCGTTCGTCCTCAAGCAGGTCGAACTGGCCGCGCCCGGCCCGGACGAGGTGCTGGTCGAGCTGCACGCCACCGGCCTGTGCCACACCGACGTGGCCGTCCAGCACGGCTTCACCCCCTTCCCGCTGCCGGGCGTGCTGGGCCACGAGGGCAGCGGTGTCGTGGCCGCCGTCGGGCCGGGCGTCGCCGGGCTGGCCGAGGGCGACCACGTGGCGCTGTCGTTCAGCAGCTGCGGCGCCTGCGACAACTGCCGCTCGGGCGTGCCCTCGTACTGCGACACGTTCGTGGCCCGCAACCTGCTGGGCGCCCGCGCCGACGGCAGCCGGCCGCTCACCCTCGACGGCAAGGGGCTCGGCTCGAACTTCTTCGGCCAGTCGAGCTTCGCCTCGCACACCGTGGCGCACGCCCGGTCGGTGGTGAAGATCCCCGAGCAGGTGCCGCTGGCGCTGGCCGCGCCGCTGGGCTGCGGTGTGCAGACCGGCGCCGGGGCGGTGCTGAAGTCGCTGCGGGCCCAGGCGGGCAGCTCGGTGCTGGTGCTCGGCGGCGGCTCGGTCGGGCTGAGCGCCGTGATGGGCGCGGTGCTCGCCGGGGCGGAGACGATCGTCGTGGTGGAGCCGGTGGAGTCGCGGCGGCTGGTCGCCAAGGACCTCGGCGCGACGCACGTGCTGGACCCGGCCGACGGGAAGCTCGCCGAGCAGATCCGCGGTGTCGTGCCGCAGGGCGTGCGGCACGCGGTGGACACCACCGCCAAGGCGGCGGTGCTCACCGAGGTGGTGCAGGCCATGGCGAAGCGGGGCAGCATCGCGCTGCTCGGCATCCCGTCCGAGCCGGCCGCGGTGTTCCCGCTGAGCCTGGGGCTGAGCCAGATCCTGGGGCTGAGCGTCGTCGGGGTCGTGGAGGGCGACAGCGACCCGCAGACGTTCGTGCCCTGGCTGCTCCAGCAGTACCTCCAGGGCCGGTTCCCGATCGACCGGCTGGTCAGCACGATGCCGTTCGCCGACATCAACGAGGCCGTCGCGGCGCAGGTGCGCGGGGACGTGATCAAGGCGGTGCTCACGCACCGGTGACCGGTCCGGCGCCCGCGCGGCGCCGCCCCGGGTACGCCCGCCGGCGCCTTCGCGACGGCGACTCCCCACGAGCACAGGCAAGGACAGGCGAGGCCGTATGCCCATCGACCACGACGACTTCTACATCGGCGGCGCCCGGGTCGCGCCCGCCACCGCGCACCGCATCGAGGTGCGGGCCGCGGGCACCGGGGAGGTGGCCGGCAGCGTGCCGGCCGCGCACCCGGCCGACGTGGACGCGGCCGTCGCCGCGGCCCGCGCCGCCTTCGACGACCCTTCCGGCTGGCGGACGTGGAGCGCGCAGGACCGCGCGCAGACGCTGGACCGCTTCGCCGCGGCCCTCACCGAGCGCGGGCCGCAGACCGCGCGCCTGGTGAGCCTCCAGAACGGCATGCCGATCAGCCTGGCGGGCGTGCTGGAGGGCGTCGGCCCGGCCGCGCTGCTGCGCTACTACGCCGCCCTGGTCGCCGCGAAGACCGCCGACGACCGCCGCCCGGGCCTGTTCGGCGGGCACGCGGTGGTGGTGCCCGAGCCGGTGGGCGTGGTCGCCGCGATCGTGCCGTGGAACGTGCCGCAGGGCATCACCTTCATGAAGGTCGCCCCGGCGCTGGCCGCCGGCTGCGCCGTGGTGCTCAAGCCCTCCCCCGAGACGGTCCTGGACACCTACCAGGTCGCCGAGGCCGCCGAGGCGGCCGGGCTGCCCGCCGGGCTGCTGAACATCGTGCCCGGCGGCGCGGACACCGGCCGCCACCTGGTCGGCCACCCCGGCGTGGACAAGGTGTCCTTCACCGGCTCCACCGCCGTCGGCCGGGGCATCGCGGAGACCTGCGGGCGGCTGCTGCGGCCGGTGTCGCTGGAGCTGGGCGGCAAGTCCGCGGCGGTCGTCCTTGACGACGCCGACCTCGGCGCGGTGATGGACCGTTTCTTCCGGGCCACGCTGCTCAACAACGGGCAGGTGTGCTGGCTGGGCACCAGGGTGCTCGCGCCCCGCTCCCGCTACGACGAGATCGTGGACGCCGTCACCGCCATGGCGCGCTCGCTGAAGGTCGGCGACCCGCTCGACCCGGCGACCCAGCTGGGCCCGCTGGTCTCCGCACGGCAGCGGGACCGGGTGGAGTCCTACATCGCCAAGGGCGTCAGCGACGGCGCCCGGCTGACCGCCGGCGGCGGCCGCCCGGCCGGCGCCGACCGCGGCTGGTACGTGGAGGCCACGGTCTTCGCCGACGTCGACAACCGGTCCGCGATCGCGCAGGAGGAGATCTTCGGGCCGGTGCTGTCGGTCATCCCCTACGCGGACGAGGAACAGGCCCTGGCGATCGCCAACGACAGCGACTACGGCCTGGGCGGCTCGGTGTGGACCACCGACCCCGACCGCGGCCTGGCCTTCGCCCGCCGGGTGCAGGCCGGCTCCGTCGGCGTCAACGGCTACGCCAACGACCCGGTCGCGCCCTTCGGCGGCCGCAAGGCCAGCGGGCTCGGCTACGAGCTGGGCCCCGAGGGACTCGCCCAGTACCAGGCCCTGAAGTCGATCTACGTCGACCAGCAGGTCTGACCGGGGCGGCGCCCGGTGCCCCCCGCCCGGCGGCGCCGGGCCGCCCCGCGCAGTGACGCACACCCAGGAAGTGACACGCAGTGAGAAACGGAGTGGACCCCACATGAGCGGACGACTCGACGGCAAGGTCGCCATGATCACCGGTGCGGCGCGCGGCCAGGGCCGCGGCCACGCCCTGCGGCTCGCCGAGGAGGGCGCCGACCTGATCCTGGTGGACATCTGCCAGAACATCGACACCCTCGCCTACGCGCTGGGCACCGAGGACGAACTCGCCGAGACCGCCGCCGAGGTGGAGAAGCTGGGCCGCCGCGTGGTGACGGCGCAGGCCGACACGCGCGACGCGCCCGCGCTGCGCGAGGCCGTCGAGCGCGGCGCCGCGCAACTGGGCCGCCTCGACATCCTCGTCGCCAACGCCGGGGTGGGCATGGCGCACCCCTCGACCAGCCAGGAGCAGGCGTTCCGCGACCAGTTGGAGATCAACACCATCGGCGCGTGGAACACCGTGCACGCCGCGGCGCCGAAGATCATCGAGGGCGGCCGGGGCGGCGCCGTCGTCGTGGTCAGCTCGGTGATGGGCCTGAGCGGCAAGATCGGCAGCCCGACCGGCGGCGCGGAGGGCTACGTCGCCGCCAAGCACGCCCTGCTGGGCCTGTCGCGGGCGTGGACGCGGTGGCTGGGCCCGCACGACATCCGGGTCAACTCCATCCACACCACCGGCGTGCGCACCCCGCTGCTCGTCAACGACGCGGTGAAGAAGGTGCACACCAAGCCCCCCACGTCCGGCGCGGAGGTGGGCCACATCCTCGACGTCACCATGCTGGACGTCAGCGACGTCACCGGCGCCGTGGCCTGGCTGGTCTCCGACGAGGCCCGGTACGTCACCGGTGTCGCGCTGCCGATCGACGCGGGCTTCACCACCCCGTAGGAACCACCCCGTAGGAACCACCCCGTAGGACCACCCGCCCCGCACGGCGGACCGCCCCCGAGCCCGGCAACAGGCTCAGGGGCGGTCCGCTTGCGGGGGACGCGCCGGAAAGGCGGGTCAGGAAGGTCGGCTCAGGAGGGCGCCGGGGCGAACTCCACCCCGTCGTCCAGCGGACCGCGCCGCAGCAGCTTCACGTCCTTGCGGTAGTCCTGCTCCACCGTCCACGGCGCGCGCGTGCCGCGCTTGGGCATGCTGTCCGCGCCGCGCCGCACATAGCCCGAGCTGAGGTCCAGGATCGGCAGCACCGGGTCCTCGGGCGGCGGCGCGAGCGGCCGGACCACCGCGTGCCCGTGCTCGGCCATGTGCGCCAGCAGCCGGGACACGTACCGCGCCACCAGGTCGGCCTTGAGCGTCCAGGAGCTGTTGGTGTAGCCCAGCGTCCAGGCGAAGTTCGGCACCCCGGCGAGCATCAGGCCCTTGTACGCGACCGTCGCGCCGGGGTCGACGGCGGTGCCGGCCACGCTCATCCGGATACCGCCCAGCGGTAGCAGGTTCAGCCCGGTCGCGGTGACCACCATGTCCGCGGCCACCTCCTCGCCGCTCTCCAGCCGCAGCCCGTCCGGCGTGAAGGACTCCACGGCGCCGGTGACCACGGACGCCTGCCCGGAGCTGATCGCCGCGAACAGGTCCCCGTCGGGCACGTAGCACACCCGCTGGTCCCACGGCTGGTAGCGGGGGGTGAAGTGCGGGTCGAGGGAGTAGCCGTCCGGGAGGTGCTTGGCGGCGCCCTTGCGGAGCATCGCCTTGACCCGCTCCGGCCTCCTGCGGCTGAGCCGGTAGAAGGCCATCGCGAGCGTCGCGTTCTTCCAGCGGATCGCGCCGAGCGCCGCCTTCTCCGGCAGCACCCGGCGCAGCAGGTCCGCCAGGCCGTCGCGGGACGGCAGCGACATGACGTACGCGGGGGAGCGCTGCACCATCGTCACGTGCGCGGCCCGCTCGGCCAGCGCGGGCACCAGGGTGACCGCGGTGGCGCCGCTGCCGATGACGGCCACCCGCTTGCCGGCCCAGTCCAGGCCGGCCGGCCAGTGCTGCGGGTGCACCACGGTGCCCGTGAAGCGGTCGGTGTCCTTGAACTGCGGCCGGTAGCCCTCGTCGTAGCGGTAGTAGCCCGTGCACAGGTACAGGAACGAGCAGGTCAGCGTGGCCGTTTCGGGGTTCTCGGGCGCCCCGCGGGACACGGTGACCCTCCAGCGGGCCGCCGCCTCGTCCCAGTCGGCGGCGGTCACGCGGTGCCGGAACCGGATCGCGTCCAGCAGGCCGTACTCCCGGGCGGAGTCCTGGATGTAGGACAGGATGCTCGCGCCGTCGGCGATGGCCTTGGGGTCCTTCCAGGGCCGCTCCCGGTAGCCGAGGGTGTGCATGTCCGAGTCGGACCGCACCCCCGGGTAGCGGAAGAGGTCCCAGGTGCCGCCGACGGCCTCCCGTGCCTCCAGGATCGCCAGGGTGCGGCCGGGGACGGCGCGGCGCAGGTGGCCGGCCGCGCCGATGCCGGCCAGCCCGGCGCCGACGACCAGGACGTCGACGTGCTCAGCCATGGCGGCGCCCCTTCCCGCGGGCGGGAGCGGCGGCCGCGGTCGTACTCGCCCGCGCCGCCGTCACGGGCGTCACCACGCGACCGGCATGGAGCGCGGACCGCGGACCATCATCTCGCTCTTCCACGCGATGTCGCCGGCCACCCGCAGGGTCGGCAGCCGCTGGAGCAGCACCCGCAGCGCCTCCTGCAACTCCAGCCGGGCCAGCGGCGCGCCCAGGCAGTGGTGGATGCCGTGGCCGAACCCGATGTGGTGGTTGGCCGGCCGGTCGAGCCTGATCTCCTCGGGGTCCTCGAAGCGCAGGCCGTCGCGGTTGGCGGCGCCCAGGGCGACCAGGACCGGTTCGCCGGCGCGCACCAGGGTGCCGCCGACCTCGATGTCCTCCCGGGCGTAGCGCGGGGCGGCCGAGCCGCTGCCCAGCGGCACGAAGCGGAACAGCTCCTCGACCGCCGAGGGGATCAGCTCCTCGTCGTGCAGCAGCCGCTGCCAGTGCTGCGGCTGGTCCAGCAGGGCGTAGACGAAGCTGGGGATCTGCGAGGCGGTGGTCTCGTGCCCGGCGATGAGCAGGCCGACGCAGTGGTCGAGCAACTCCTGCTCGGTCAGCCGGTCCTGCACGTCGCGGGCCTCGATCATGCCCGAGATGAGGTCGTCGGCCGGTTCGGCGCGGCGCGCCTCGATGATGCCGCGGATGTACTCCACCAGCTCGATCCGCTTGGCGCGGCCCTCCTCGGCGTTCAGGGAGCTGGTGGACAGGATCGCGTCGGTCCAGTTGCCGAACCGGTCCCGGTCCTCGAAGGGCACCCCGAGCAGTTCGCAGATGACGGTCGTCGGGATCGGCAGCGCGTAGTCCGCGACGAGGTCGGCGGGCGCGCCCTTGGCCTCCATCGTGTCGATCAGCCGGTGCGCCAGGTCGTGGACCTTCGGCCGCAGCTCCTCCACCCGGCGGATGGTGAATGCCTTGCTGATCAGGCGGCGCAGCCGGGTGTGGTCGGGCGCGTCCATGTTGAACATGGACTTCGGCTGGGCGTTGAACTTCCGTGCCCGCGGCGGGTCGTGCTCCTCGGCCATCGCGCGGCTGAAGCGCCCGTCGCCCAGCACCAGCCGGGCGTCGGCGTAGCGGGTGGCCAGCCAGGCCGGCTCGCCGTAGGGGAGGTTGACGCGGATCAGGCCCTCGGTGTCCCGCGCCTTGCGGTAGGCCTCGCTGAGCGCGAGGCCCTCGTCGGGGCCGAAGGGGTAGGACAGCGGCTCCGGATAGGTGGTGTTCACTGCGTGCTCCTCAGCGGGGGATGCGGGGTCACAGCCGTGCGAGGTCGACGACGGACACGAGGTTCGCGCCGTAGTTCGCCAGGTAGGCGCGGCGGCCGTCGGCGGAGACGGCGATGCCGGCGGGGGTGCGTTCGACGGGGACGGTGCGCACGACGGTCTGCGTGGCGGTGTCGATCACGGACATGGTCCGGCCGGGCGCCTTGCTGCCGCCCATGTTGACGACGTAGGCGCGCGCGCCGTCCGGGGAGAGCGCCACCCCGCCGGGCCCGTCGCCGACGGTGACGGTGGCGGCCACGGTGTGGGTGGCGGTGTCGATCACCGACACGGTGTTGCCGGGGTCGCCGAACGGGCCGTGGTCGGCGACGTAGACACGCGTGCCGTCCGGGCTGATGGCGACGGCGCCGGGGGAGCGGCCCACGGTGACGGTGGTGGCCACGGTGTTCGTGGTGAGGTCGATCACCGACACGGTGCCCTCGGTATCGGTGGGCCGGCCGTAGTTGACGACGTAGGCGTGCACGCCGTTGTCGTGGATGGCCACCGCGCCGGGTGCGGCGCCGACGTCCACGGAGCCGACGACCTGGAGGGTGGCGGTGTCGATGACCGACATGGTGCTGCCCGGGTCGGTCTCGATGCCCAGTTCGGAGATGTAGACGTACCGCCCGTCGGGGGTGGCCGCGACGCCGTCGGGGGAGTTGCCGACGCCGATCGTGGCGACCACCTCGTGGGTGGCGGTGTCGATGACGGACACGGTGCGGCCGGGCTCCTTGCCGGAGCCGTAGTTGACGACGTAGACGCGGGAGCCGTCGGGGACGACCTCCAGCGCGGTCGGGCCCACCCCGACCTTCACGGTCGCGACGACCTCGTGGGTGGCGGTGTCGATGACCGACACCGTGTCACCGGGGGAGTGGGTCGCCCACCGGCCGT
Source organism: Actinacidiphila sp. bgisy144 (assembly GCF_057708105.1). NCBI lineage: Bacteria > Bacillati > Actinomycetota > Actinomycetes > Kitasatosporales > Streptomycetaceae > Actinacidiphila > Actinacidiphila sp. bgisy144. The sequence continues at coordinate 12,956 of NZ_JBYIRM010000014.1, forward strand.
AGTTCGTCACGTACGCCCGGCTGCCGTCCGGGGTGAGGGCGACGGCGGAGGGCCCCTCGCCCACCGGGATGGTGACCTCCACGTGCGGCAGGCCGATCTGTTCGGTGTCGGTCACGGATGCGCTCTCCTCACGGCGGCTGCCGGCGATCCCCGCCCCGCGCGCGGCTGCGGGGCGGGGATCGCCGGGAACGTCTCGCGGATTCGAAGGATTCGACGGGCTCGACGGGCTCGACGGGTTCAACTGATTCGACAGGTTCAACGGATTCGGCGGATTCGCTTATGCGGAAACGCCGGCGGGTAGCGTGCTGTCGCGCACTTCCCGGTCGCGGCGCCGACCGGCGGTTTTCGCGGCGTCGAATCCGGGACCGATGCTCGAAGGATCGTATCGGCGTCCCCCGGACAAAAGGCGGGTCCCCCGACATTAGGGGCCTCTTTAGGGGGCCGGCCGGCCGTTTAGGGGCCCGGACCGCACACCGCCCGTTCGCTTAGGGGATTGCTAGGGGGGTGTCCGCGCCGGGTCCTTCAGTAGGTTCGTGCCCCGAGAAGGCGTCGCATGGGATGGGGAGCAAGGTGAAGATCGCATACCTGGTCGACGGCGGGCTGAGCGATGTGGCGGGCGCCGGCACGGACCTCTACGAGCGCTACCCGCAGGTCCGTGAGATCTACGCGCAGGCCGCCGAGTGGACCGGTCTGACCGTCGACCGGATGCTGCGCTGGGAACTGGACCGCCTCGAGGAGTACCACCAGGTCGGGCTGATCCGGCAGACCTCGATCATCCTCGGCGTCGCCGACCTGCTCGCCGAGCGCGGTGTGCGCCCGGACGTCATCGCCGGCATGAGCCTGGGCTCGCTGGTCGGCGCGTGCCTGGCCGGCGCCGTGGAGCGCCGGGACCTGTTCACCTTCCTGCGCCGCAAGACCGAGGTGCCGCCGCCCACCGGGCCCGCCCAGGGCTGCGCCGGGCTGCTGGTGCCCGCGGACGCCGACGACGCGGACTACCTCGGGCAGCTCGTCGAAGGCACCTGGGTCGGCGGCGAGTTGGGCCTGCGCCGCAACAACACCGTGCGCGGCTTCATGGTCTCCGGCTACGTCCACGCGCTGCACGAGCTCATGGCGAAGCTCCCCGAGGGCGCGATGCACATGATCAAGGACATCGACGTCGCCGTGCACGTCCCGCTGTGCGCGGACCAGAACGAGTACCTCAAACCGGTCTGGGAGAAAATAAATTTCCACGACCCGAAGATTCCGCTGTGCTCCTGCAAGGAGCGCGGAATGCTCACCACGGCGGCGGACGTGCGGAAGTGGTACCTCGGCAACCAGGTCGACAAGGTAAGCCACCCGGAGATGTTCCGCAACGTCGTCGACAACGAGCCGGAGATCGCTTTCCTGCTCGGCCCGGCGAAGCTCGACATCTACCTCGACGCGCTGCCCTGCCCGGTCGTGCAGATCGAGAACGACGAACAGCTCACGGACGCCATGACCGCCCTGTACGAAATGCGGATCTGACCGCTTTCCCCCTCAGAAAGGCGCGGCAGGAATGAAGGAATCACTGGCTCTGGTCGACCGTTTCCTGCGGACGGACCTCGACGAGTGGACCCGGCAGGTGGTGCGGCGGCACTTCGACCCCGAAACCGGCAGCCCCTACTGGCTCAAGCGCGCGGCGGAGCTGGACTTCGACCCGCGCGAGATCACCCGCTACGACGAACTCGGCGCGCTCGGACCCTTCCCGCTGTCCGTGCTGCGCAAGCTCGACCCCGCCGACCTGGTACCCCAGGCCGTGCCCCGCCCCCTCGCCGGCCGCGTCTTCGACTCCGGCGGCACCACCGGCGACCCCAAGCGCATCCTCTACACCCCCGCCATGCTCGAACACCGCCAGGCATGGCGCCACTGGTCCTTCCACACCGAGGGGTTCCGCCCCGACGGCAACTGGGTGCAGGGCACCCCCACCGGCCCGCACGTCATCGGCCTGGGCGTGCAGGAACTGTCCGCCTACGGCGGCCGGATGTACATCGTGGACATCGACCCGCGCTGGGTGAAGCGGCTCATCCGGGCCGGCAAGCTCGCCGAGGCCGACGAGTACACCGACCACGTCGTCGGCCAGATCACCAACATCCTGCGCACCCAGCCGATCGACTACCTCAACACCACCTCCGCGCTGCTCAACGCCCTCATCCGGCGCGCCCCCGAACTCGCCGCGCGACTCAAGGGCGTACGCGTCAGCGGCACCCACTGCACCCCCGCGATGTACCGCGCCTTCCGGTCGGTCCTGAACGGCGGCAGCGGCGCCGTCGTCGGCCGCAGCTACGGCAACACCTTCGGCACCTCGGCCGGCATCCCCGCCTCCGACGACGGCGAGACCCTGCCCTACCTGCCGAACTACCCCCACGTCACCGCGCTCGTGGTCGACAAGGAGGACTGGACCCGCACCGTCGAGTACGGCCGGCAGGGCCAGGTCATGCTGAACGTCCTGCACCCCGACCTGCTGCTGCCGAACTTCCTGGAGCGCGACCAGGCCGTCCGGTACGACACCGGCGACGCCTACCCCTGCGACGGTGTCGCCAACGTGATGCCGCTCCAGGTCACCCGCAGCGCCCCGGAGGGCATCTACTGAGCGGCCGCGCGCCCGCGCCGCCCGCACCTCGTACCCCGCGGCCCGCGACCGGCGACGGTCCGGGCCGCACCCGCACCCGCCTCACCGACTCCGCACCCACCGACCCGCACTCACGGACTCTCGGACCCGAAGGAGGACGGGCAGCGGCCCCGCCGGGGACCCGCGCCCCACACCTATGCAAGCGATCGTGATCGAGGACATGCAGTTGGTGCTGCGCGAGGTCGAGGACCCCGAGCCGGGGCCGGGCGAGGTGGTCGTCGACGTGGCCGCGGCCGGGGTCAACCGGGCCGACGTCGGCCAGCGCAAGGGCCTGTACCCGCCGCCGCCGGGCGCCCCGCCCTACCCGGGGCTCGAAGTCTCCGGCGTGGTCAGCGCCCTGGGCATCGGGGTGAAGGGCCGTCAGGTCGGCGACGAGGTCGCCTGCCTGCTCGCCGGCGGCGGCTACGCCGAGAAGGTGGCGGTGCCCGCCGCGCACACCCTGCCGGTGCCCGCAGGGGTGTCGCTGCGGGACGCGGCGTCCCTGCCCGAAGTCGCGTGCACCGTCTGGTCGAACGTGGTCGACCGCGACGCCCTGCGCGAGGGCGAGACGCTGCTCGTGCACGGCGGCGGCAGCGGCATCGGCACCTTCGCGATCCAACTGGGCAAGGCCCTGGGCGCGTCCGTGGTGGTGACCGCCCGCCCGGCCAAGCACGACCGGCTGCGGGCCCTGGGCGCCGATCTGGTGGTCGACTACACCACCGAGGACTTCGTCCTGGCCACCAAGGAGTTCACCGCCGGCGCCGGCGTCGACGTCATCCTGGACATCGTCGGAGCCCCGTACCTGGCGGACAACATCGAGGCTCTGGCGCCGAACGGCCGGCTCACCGTCATCGGCCTCCAAGGCGGCCGCAAGGCCGAGCTCGACCTCGCGATGCTGTTCAGCCGGCGCGCCTCGGTCTCCGCCACGTCACTGCGCGCCCGACCGCGAGCGGACAAGTCGCGCATCGTCGCCGGTGTCGGGCACCAGGTGTGGCCGCTGGTCGAGGCCGGCACGGTCAAGCCCGTGGTGCACGCCGCGCTGCCGCTGGCCGAGGCCGCCGAAGCACACCGGATGATGGAGGCGAGCGACCACATCGGCAAGATCCTGCTCCTGCCGTAGCGGCACGTCCGCCGGCGGCCGGGCCGCCCGCGGCGGCCGGCGCACCGCGGGCGGCCCGGCGACGCGCGCGTGCGGCGAGCCCGCGCCGCGCCGCCTCGCCCGCTCCCTCATCCCCCCTTTCCCGCCGGCCGCACCCGGCCGGTGCTCGCTCGCACGCATCGCCGCCCCGGCGATGCCGGAACGGAGTACCCGATGCCCCTCGACCCCGCGGTCAAGGCCGTCCTCGGCATCCTTGACGCCGCCGGCGACCGGCAACTGCACGACCTGCCGATGCCCCTCGCCCGGGCCAGCTACGACCAGCTCGCCGGGCTCGGCGGCGAGCCGGCCGCGATCGCCCGCACCGAACGCACCACCGCCGACGGCATACCGGTCCGGCTGTACTGGCCCGACAGCCCCGGCCCGCACCCCGTCCTGCTCTTCTTCCACGGCGGCGGCTGGGTCCTCGGCAGCCTCGACGGCTACGACGGCGTCGCCCGCGACCTGAGCGCCCACGCCGACTGCCTGGTCGTCAGCGTCGGCTACCGCCTCGCCCCCGACCACTGCTTCCCCGCCGCCGTCCAGGACGCCCTCACCGTCGCCAAGTGGGCCCTGCGCACCGGCGACTCCTACGGCGGCGACACCCAGCGCCTCGCCGTCGCCGGCGACTCCGCGGGCGGCAACCTCGGCGCCGTCCTCAGCAACGAACTGCCCGGCCTCTTCCGCGCCCAGGCCCTGCTCTACCCGGTCACCGACCAGACCAGGAACCACCCCTCGGTCCGCGAGAACGGCCAGGGCTACCTGCTGACCGAGGACACCCTGCGCTGGTTCAGCGAGAACTACCTCGGCGACCAGGACCCGCGCCACCCCTGGGCGTCACCGCTGTTCGCCGCCGACGAGGTCCTCGCCGCCGCACCCCCCACCCTCATCCTCACCGGCGAGTACGACCCGCTGCGCGACGAGGGAGAGGCGTACGCCGACAAGCTGCGCGCGCTGGGCGTTCCGGTCGAACAGCGCCGCTACGACGGCATGATCCACGGATTCTTCGCCATGCGCGGAATGGTGCCCGCCGCCGCCGAAGCACTCGCCCAGACCGCCGACTTCCTGCGCGCCGCCTGGCGGTAACCACGCAGCGGAAACCACTCACCCAAAACAACACCCCTCCCACTCCGGGACGTCCGTCACCCCCGCGGGCGTCCCGGTTGCCATTTCCGTTCCCGTCACGACAACTCGCCGCGGGCAACGCCGAATTGCACGGCGGATTACCGGCCCACCCCGCACCACCCCGACCCCCGACGCGCCGCCACCACACCGCCGTTGACCAGCCACGACAGCCGCCGCGGCAGCGCCGAACCCCCACACCCGCGCACCGCGACGACCACCGACCGCACCATGTCACCGGCGGTCACCCCTACCTGTGTTAGGGGTCGAAACGAAGATCTCCAGGGGCCGTTAGGGGGACGCCGCTCCCGACCGCCGCCATAGCGTTCCGGCGGAGCACCAGAAGCCGGGCACAGCGCCGGAACCGGAATCAGGTACGACCGAGGGGCGAGAAGTGACAGCCGAAGGCCACGCCGTATCGATGGACCACGAATTCCCCGGCTGCTCCGCAGCGGACGTCGCCGTCGTCGGAATGTCCTGCCGCCTTCCGCAGGCCCCCGACCCCGCCGGCTTCTGGCGGCTGCTGCGCACCGGCACCAACGCCGTCGCCGACGTCCCCGCCGGCCGCTGGCCCGACCAGGACGGCAACGACGGCCACGACCCGGCCCTGCGCGCCCTGGTCCGCCGCGGCGCCTTCATCGACGCCCCCGACGCCTTCGACGCCGCCTTCTTCGGCGTCTCCCCCCGCGAGAGCGCCGAGATGGACCCCCAGCAGCGCCTCGCCCTCGAACTCGGCTGGGAGGCACTGGAGGACGCCGGACTCGTCCCGGAGACCCTGCGCGGCCTGCCCGTCGGCGTCTACGTCGGCGCCATGGCCAGCGACCACGCCCACCTGACCGCTCTGCGCAGCCCCGGCGCCCTCAGCCACCACACCATGGCGGGCACCCACCGCGCCGTCATCGCCAACCGGCTGTCCTACTTCGCCGGACTGCGCGGGCCGAGCCTCACGGTGGACACCGGCCAGTCCTCCTCGCTCGTCGCCGTCCACATGGCCTGCGAGAGCCTGCGCACCGGCGAGGCCCGGCTCGCCCTGGCCGGCGGCGTCAACCTCAACCTCACCGAGCAGTCCGCCCTGCTGGAGGCCCGGCTCGGCGCGCTGTCCCCCGACGGGCAGTGCTTCACCTTCGACGAACGCGCCAACGGCTACGTCCGCGGCGAAGGCGGCGGCTTCGTCGTCCTCAAACTCCTTGCCGACGCCCTCGCCGACGGCGACGACGTCCACTGCGTCATCCGCGGCAGCGCCGTCAACAACGACGGCGCCGGCGACAGCCTCCTGGTGCCCACCGTCACCGGCCAGCGCGACGTCCTCACCCGCGCCTACGAACGCGCCGGCGTCGCCCCCGGCACCGTCCAGTACGTCGAACTGCACGGCACCGGCACCAAGGTCGGCGACCCCGTCGAGGCCGAAGCCCTCGGCCACTGCCTCGGCACCAGCCCCGACCGCCGGCACCCCCTGCTCGTCGGCTCCGCGAAGACCAACGTCGGCCACCTCGAAGGCGCCGCGGGCATCACCGGCCTGCTCAAGGTCGCCCTCATGCTCAAGCACCGCGAGATCCCGGCGAGCCTGAACTTCCAGCGCCTCAACCCCGCCATCCGCGCCGATGAGTGGAACCTGCGGGTCGCCGCCGCACCCGGACCCTGGCCCGAGCCGGCCGGCCCGCTGCACGCCGGGGTCTCCTCCTTCGGCATGGGCGGCACCAACTGCCACGTGGTGCTCAGCTCCCCGCTACGGGCACCCGAGCCCGCCCCCGACCCCGCGCCGCAGCCCGCACCCGGCGAACTGGCCCTCGTGCTCTCCGCCAAGTCCGCCGCCGCACTGCGCGCCCAGGCCGAACGCCTCCGGCACCGGATGGCAGCCGACCCCGCGCCCCGCCCCGCGGACATCGCCTGGTCCCTGCTCACCGCCCGCTCCACCTTCGACCACCGCGCCGCCGTCGTCGGCGCCGACCCGGACCGACTGGCCGCCGCACTCGCCGCACTGGCCGCAGGAGAGCCCGCCGCCGGCCTCGTCCAGGGCCACGCGGCCCGCCCCGACCACCGGGTGGCGTTCGTCTTCCCCGGCCAGGGCGCCCAGTGGACCGGCATGGCCACCGCACTGACAGCCGCCTCCCCGGTCTTCCGCGCCGCCCTCGAGGAATGCGCACAGGCCCTGCGCCCGTTCGTCGACTGGTCGCTGACCGACGCCCTGGACGACGAGGCCCTGCTCGCCCGCGTCGACGTCGTCCAGCCGGCCCTGTGGGCCGTCATGGTCTCCCTCGCCCGCCTGTGGCGCTGGATGGGCGTGGAGCCGGCCGCCGTCGTCGGGCACTCCCAGGGCGAGATCGCCGCCGCCGTCGTCGCCGGCGGCCTGTCACTGACCGACGGCGCCCGCGTCGTGGCCCTGCGCAGCCGGGCCATCGCCGAGACCCTCACCGGCCGCGGCGGCATGGCCGTCGTCTCCCTGCCCGCCCCCGACGCCGCCGCACTGATCGCCCCCTGGGACGGCCGCCTGTCCGTCGCCACCGTCAACGGCCCCGGCTCGGTGGTGGTCTCCGGCGAGTCCGCCGCCATCGACGAACTCGCCGCCCGCTGCGCCGACACCGGCATCCGCTTCCGCCCCGTCTCCGTCGACTACGCCTCGCACTCCGCGGCCGTCGAGGAGATCGAGAGCCGCCTGCTCGCCGACCTCGCGCCCCTGCGCCCCCGGACCGGCACCGTGCCGATGTACTCCTCCGTGACCGGCGCCCCCCTCGACACCGCGGAACTCGACGCGCACTACTGGTACCGCAACCTGCGCCAGACCGTGCAGTTCGAGACCGCGACCCGCGCACTGGCCGCCGACGGGACCACGGTGCTGGTGGAGGTGAGCCCGCACCCGGTGCTCACCGTGCCCGTCCAGGACACGCTGGACTCCCTCGGCGACACGGCCGGCCCCGCGCTCGTCACCGGCAGCCTGCGCCGCGACCAGGGCGGCCTGGACCGCTTCCTGACCTCGGTCGCGCAGGTCCACGTGCACGGCGTGCCCGTCACCTGGACCGCCCTGCTCGAAGGACTGCGGCCGCGGCGCGTCAAGCTGCCCACCTACGCCTTCCAGCGCGAACGGCACACCGTCGCCGGCCTCGGCGAGGCCCCCGCCCGGCAGCTCACCGCCGCACCGGCCGGTACTCCCGCGCCCGCCGCGGTCGCCGAGCAGGACGACGCGCTGCTGCGCGCTCTCGCCCCGCTGTCCGCCAAGGAACGCGACACCTATCTGCTCGGCCTCGTCCGCGACCACGCCGCCGCCCTGCTCGGCCACCGCGGCGGCACGGACGTCGACCCCGCCGTGCCCTTCCGCTCCGCCGGCTTCGACTCGATGACCGCCGTCGACCTGCGCAACCGGCTCCAGGCCGCCACCGGCCTGCCCATCCCGACCAGCATGGTCTTCGACTACCCCACACCCGCCCGCCTCGCGGCCTTCCTCGCCGACCGGCTCGGCGGCACCCGCGCCGCCGACGACACCGCCGCCCCGCTGCCCGCCCCCGCCCCGGCCACCGGCGACGACCCCCTGGTCATCGTCGGCATGTCCTGCCGCTTCCCGGGCGGCATCACCGGCCCGGACCGGATGTGGGACCTCGTCATCGGCGAGCGCGATGCCATCACCGGCTTCCCGACGGACCGCGACTGGGACCTGGAACACCTCTACGGCCCCGACACCGCGGGCCGCCTCGCCGGCGGCTTCGTCGAGGGCGCGTTGGACTTCGACGCCGGTTTCTTCGCGATGTCGCCGCGGGAGGCGCTGGCCACGGACCCGCAGCAGCGGTTGCTGCTGGAGGGGGCGTGGGAGGCGCTGGAGCACGCGGGTATCGACCCGCTCGCGCTGGCGGGTTCCCCGACGGGTGTGTTCGTCGGCAGCTACGAGTCCGGGTACGCGGAGGTGGTCTCCGCCGCGCTGCCGGACACGGACGCGGAGGCGCAGCTCCTCACGGGTGGTGCGCAGAGCGTCCTGTCCGGGCGGGTGGCGTATGCGCTGGGGTTGGTGGGTCCGGCGGTGACGGTGGATACGGCGTGCTCGTCGTCGCTGGTGGCGCTGCACCTTGCGGGTCAGGCGTTGCGGGGTGGGGAGTGCTCGCTGGCGTTGGTGGCGGGGGTGACGGTGAACGCGCTGCCGCACACGTTTGTGGGGTTTGCGCAGCAGGGTGGGTTGTCTGCTGATGGTCGGTGCAAGGCGTTTGCTGAGGCGGCGGATGGGACGGGCTTCAGCGAGGGCATGGGTGTGCTGGTGGTGGAGCGGCTCTCGGACGCCGAGCGGAATGGTCATCGCGTGCTGGCGGTGGTGCGGTCCAGTGCGGTGAACCAGGATGGTGCGTCGAATGGTCTGACCGCGCCGAACGGTCCGTCGCAGCAGCGGGTGATCCGGCAGGCGCTGGCCGCGGCCTCGCTGTCGCCGTCCGACGTGGACATGGTGGAGGCCCACGGCACCGGGACGACGCTGGGCGACCCGATCGAGGCCCAGGCGGTACTGGCGACCTACGGGCAGGGGCGGCCGGCGGAACGGCCGCTGTGGCTCGGCTCGTTGAAGTCGAACATCGGGCACACCCAGGCCGCGGCCGGGGTCGCCGGCGTGATCAAGACGGTGCTGGCGCTGCGGCACGGGGTGCTTCCGCGGACGTTGCACGTGGACGAGCCGAGTTCGCATGTGGACTGGGCTGCTGGTGAGGTGCGGTTGTTGACGGAGTCGGTGGCGTGGCCGGAGACGGGGAGGGTTCGGCGGGCGGGGGTGTCGTCGTTCGGTATTTCCGGGACGAACGCGCACGTGATCCTGGAGGCGGCGCCTGAGGTCGGTGCGGGGCCCGAGGCGGAGGGTGAAGCGGCACCGGCGGACGGTGCCGGGACGGTGTGGGTGGTGTCGGGTCGTACGGGGGAGGCGTTGCGGGCGCAGGCGGGGCGGTTGGTGTCGGCGGTGGAGGGCCGGGACCCGGTGGCGGTGGGTGTGGCGTTGTTGTCGCGGTCGGTGTTCGAGCATCGGGCGGTGGTGGTGGGTGCTGATGCGGGTGAGCTGACGGATGGGTTGCGGGCGTTGGCGGCGGGTGAGTCGGTGGCGAACGTGGCGCAGGGTGTGGGGCGGAACGGGCGCCGGGTGGCGGTGCTGTTCGCGGGCCAGGGTGCGCAACGGCTGGGGATGGGGCGGGTGTTGTACGGGGAGTCGGCGGTGTTCGCTGCGGCCTTCGACGAGGTGGTGGCGGAGTTGGACCGGCACCTCGATGTCCCGCTGCGGGAGGTGGTGTGGGGCGAGGACGCTGATGGGCTGAACTCCACGGGGTGGGCGCAGCCGGCGTTGTTCGCCGTCGAGGTGGCGTTGTTCCGGTTGCTGGAGTCGTTCGGGGTGGAGCCGGATTATCTGCTGGGGCACTCGATCGGTGAGGTGGCGGCGGCTTATGTGGCGGGGGTCTTCGACCTGCGGGATGCGTGCCGTTTGGTGGCTGCCCGCGCCCGTTTGATGCAGGCACTTCCGGCGGGTGGGGCGATGGTCGCTATCGCCGCCCCGGAGGCTGAGGTGCTGCCCCAGCTGCCCGAGGGCGTCTCGGTGGCGGCGGTCAACGCGCCTGGCTCGGTAGTGGTGTCGGGCGAGGAGGCCGCTGTCCTCGCGGTGGGTGAGCACTTCAAGGCGCAGGGCGTGAAGACGACGCGGCTGCGGGTGTCGCACGCGTTCCACTCGGCCCTGATGGACCCGATGCTGGCGGACTTCACCGCGGCGATCGCCGACGTGACGTTCGCCGAGCCGCGCATCCCCGTGGTGTCGAACCTGACGGGTGAGCCCGCGGACATGACGTCCCCCACGTACTGGGCGCAGCAGGTCCGTTCGGCGGTCCGCTTCGCGGACGGGTTGGCGTGGCTGGCGGCGCAGGGCGTGGACACGTTCGTGGACGCGGGTCCTGACGGCGTCGTGGCGGGGCTGGCGCAGGCCAACGCCGAAGACGCGGTCGCGGTGGCCCTGATGCGCAAGGACCATGACGACGAGCGCACCGTGCTCCGGGCGCTGGGCCAACTCTTCGCGCACGGCGTGCCGGTGAGGTGGGACGGCCTGTTCGGCGACCGCAAGCCCACCTGGGTGGACCTGCCGACGTACGCCTTCCAGCGCCGCCGTTACTGGCCGCAGGCGTCCCTGGTCGGGGGCGACGTGACGGCGGCCGGGCTGGCATCCGCCGAACACCCGCTGCTCGGTGCGGTGGTGTCCGTGCCCACCTCGGACACGGTGGTCCTGACCTCGCGGCTGTCGCTCCGTACGCAGCCGTGGCTGGCCGACCACGCGGTGCACGGCACGGTGGTGTTCCCGGCAACGGGCCTGGTGGAGCTGGCGGTTCGGGGCGCGGACGCCGTGGGTGCGGGCGGGCTGCGGGAGTTGGCGGTGGAGGCGCCGCTCGTCGTCCCCGAGGCCGGAAGCGTCCAGCTCCAGGTCGTGGTGGCGGACTCCCGGGCGGAGATCTACTCGCGCCGCTCCGACGACGACGCGTGGCTCCGGCACGCGACCGCCGCACTCGGTGACGCCGTCGCCTCGGGTGAGGGCGGGTGGCCGTGGCCGCCGGAGAGCGGTGCGCGGGTGGACCTCGCGGGCTGCTACGAACTGGCCGCGGACGAGGGCCTGGTGTACGGCCCGGCGTTCCAGGGTCTGCGGCAGGTGTGGCGGGCCGACGGCGCGGTGCTGGCCGAGGTCGAGGTGCCCGAGGGCGAGGCCGACCGGGCCCGCAGGTTCGGGGTACACCCGGCGCTGCTGGACGCCGCGCTCCAGGCCGTCGCCTACGCGGGGTGGGACCCGGCGCTCCCCGGCCGGGTGCCGGTGGGCTTTGCCGACGCGACCCTGCACGCCGCGGGCGCGACCGCGGCCCGGGCCCGGGTGGTCCGCACCGGCCCCGACCGCGTGAGCGTCGAACTCGCCGACGCCAACGGCGCGTTGGTGCTGTCCATCGGCACTGTGACCCTGGGTGCGCCGCCCGCGTCCGGCCTGGCGGCCGGCGCCCGCAGCGGCACCGAGCTGGCCCTCGACTGGCCCGCGCTGCCCGTCCCCGACGACGGCGTGGACGACGTACACTTCGCCTTCGTCCAGGCACCCGGCGCCGACACCGCGTGGCTGCCGGAGGCCGCCTACCCGAGTCTCGACGACGTCCTCGCTGACGAACACCCGCCCCCGTACATCGTGGTGGCCGTGTCGGGGCAGTCCGCGGAGGACGCCGAGAACGCCGAGAACGCCGAGGACGCGCCGGACGCCATGGTGCGGTCGGTCCACGCCACCACCCGCCGGGCCCTCGAACAGCTCCAGTCCTGGCTGGCCGAGGAGCGCTTCGCCGACACGACGCTCGTCGCCCTCACCCGCGGCGCCGTCGCCACCCACCCCGACGAGCCGGTGCCGGACCTCGGCGCGGCCGCCGTATGGGGCCTGCTGCGTACCGCACAGCGCGAGCACCCGGGCCGCGTCCTGCTCGTGGACGCCGAACCCGGCAAGGCCCTCGACGTACGCCGGCTGGCCCGGGCCGTACGCACCGCCGAACCCCAACTCGCCCTGCGCGGCGAGGAGATCAGAGCGGCACGGCTGATCCGCGTCGCCCCGCGGGACGAGTCGCCGTACGCCGCCCCCGAGGGCACGGTGCTGGTCACCGGCGGTACGGGCGGGCTCGGCCGGGAGGTGGCCCGGCACCTGGTGCGTACGCATGGTGTGCGGAGCCTGCTGCTGGTGAGCCGGCGCGGTCTTGCGGCTGAGGGCGCACCGGAGTTGGCCGAGGAGTTGGGCGCGGAAGGCGCCGAGGTGACCGTTGCGGCGTGTGACGTGAGCGACCGTGATGCGCTGGCGGAGTTGCTGGCGGACGTGCCGTTGACCGGTGTCGTGCACACGGCGGGGGTGGTGGACGACGGGCTGGTCTCGTCGCTGACCGCGGACCGGCTGGCCCGGGTGCTGGCGCCGAAGGCGGACGCGGCCTGGCACCTGCACGAGCTGACCCGGGACCGCGACCTCACCCTCTTCGCGGTGTTCTCCTCGCTGTCCGGCATCCTCGGCAACCCCGGCCAGGCCAACTACGCCGCGGCCAACGTCTTCCTCGACGCGCTCATGCACGCCCGGCGCCACGCCGGCCTGCCCGGCGTCTCCATGGCCTGGGGCGCCTGGACCCAGGACGTCGGCCTCACCGCGGTGCTGACCGACGCCGACATGCGGCGGCTGGCCCGCTCGGGCCTGCGCCCGCTGTCGGTGCCCCAGGGCCTGGCCCTCTTCGACCGCGCCCTGACCTCCGGCCGGGCCCTGCTCGGCCTCGCCGACCTGGACCTCGCAGCCCTCCGCGCCCGCGACGACCTGCCCGTCTTCCGCGCACTGGCCGGCGGCCCGGCCCGGCGCCGGGCCGGCGACGCGCGGCGACTCGCCGGCGGCCTCGCCGAACAGCTCGCCGGGCTGACCGGGCCCGAGCGCGAGGACCACCTCCTCACCCTCGTCCGCGACCACGCGGCAGCCGTCCTCGGCCACGCCTCGGGCCGGCACCTCAGCGCCACCACCGCCTTCCGCGAGATGGGCTTCGACTCGCTGATGGGCGTCGAGCTGCGCAACCGCGTCAAGCGCGGCACCGGCCTGCCCGTCGCGGACTCGATGGTCTTCGACTACCCGACGCCGCTGCGCCTCGCCCAGTACCTGGCGGGCCTGCTCGACGGCGTCACCCCGAACGCGGGCGGCGCCGCGCCGGCCCGGGCGCTCGCCGACGACGACCGGCTGGCCATCGTCGGCATGGCCTGCCGCTTCCCCGGCGGCGTCACCAGCCCCGACGAGCTGTGGCAGCTCGTCGCCTCGGGCACCGACGCCATCGCGGGCTTCCCCGAGGACCGCGACTGGGACATCGAGCAGCTCCACGACGCCGAGGGCACCCGCAGCGGCACCTCCGTCACCCGCAGCGGCGGCTTCGTCGCGGCCGACGGCTTCGACGCCGCCTTCTTCGGCATCTCGCCCCGCGAGGCGCTGGCGATGGACCCCCAGCAGCGGCTGCTGCTGGAGACGTCCTGGGCCGCGCTCGAGGACGCCGGGATCGACCCCCAGTCCCTCGCCGGCAGCCCCACCGGCGTCGTCTTCGGCATCAGCCAGTCCGGCTACGGCGAGCTGGTCGGTTCGCTGGAGGAGACCCAGGGCCACCTCCTGACCGGCGGCGCCTTCAGCGTCGCCTCCGGCCGGGTCGCCTACACCCTCGGCCTCGAGGGTCCCGCGGTCACTGTGGACACGGCCTGCTCGTCGTCGCTGGTGGCGCTCCACCTCGCCGGCCAGGCGCTGCGGGCGGGGGAGTGCTCGCTCGCGCTGGCCGGCGGTGTCACGGTGATGGCCACGCCGAACACGTTCGTGGAGTTCAGCCGGCAGGGCGGTTTGTCGTCGGACGGGCGGTGCCGGGCGTTCGCGGACGCGGCGGACGGGACGGGCTGGTCCGAGGGTGTGGGTGTGCTGGTGGTGGAGCGGTTGTCGGATGCGGAGCGGAATGGTCACGAGGTACTGGCGGTCGTACGGTCCAGCGCGGTGAACCAGGACGGTGCGTCGAACGGTCTGACGGCGCCGAACGGTCCGTCGCAGCAGCGGGTGATCCGGCAGGCGCTGGCGGCGGCTTCGCTCACGCCGGCCGATGTGGACGCGGTGGAGGCGCACGGTACGGGGACGACGTTGGGTGACCCGATCGAGGCGCAGGCGTTGCTGGCGACGTACGGGCAGGGGCGGTCAGCGGAACGGCCGTTGTGGCTCGGGTCGTTGAAGTCGAACATCGGTCATACGCAGGCGGCTGCGGGTGTGGCGGGTGTGATCAAGATGGTGCTCGCGATGCGGCACGGGGTGCTGCCCCGCACCCTGCACGTGGACGAGCCGAGCACCCGGGTGGACTGGACGGCGGGGCAGGTACGGCTGCTCACCGAGCAGCAGCCGTGGCCGGAGACGGGTCGGGTGCGGCGGGCGGGTGTGTCGTCGTTCGGGATGTCCGGGACGAACGTGCACGTGATCCTGGAGGGCCCGGCGGCTCCGGCGGAGGTCGCGGACGCGGAAGAGGGCGAGCCCGACGACGCAGCCGTGGCGTGGGTGCTCTCCGCCCGGGCCGAGGACGGGGTGCGGGGTCAGGCGGAGCGTCTGCTGTCGGCGGTGGAGTCTGCGGAGTGGGAGCCGGTGGGTGTGGGTGCGGCGCTGCTGTCGCGGTCGTTGTTCGATCACCGTGCGGTGGTGGTGGGGGCGGACCGGGCCGAACTGGCGGCTGGGTTGCGGGCGTTGGCGGCCGGTGAGCCGGTGGGCCATGTGGTGAGTGGGGCCGCGCCTGCTGGTCGGGGTCGGCAAGTGGTGTTCGTGTTCCCGGGTCAGGGTGCTCAGTGGGTGGGGATGGCGGCGGGGTTGATGGGTGCCTCGGAGGTGTTCCGGGGGTCGATGGTGGCGTGTGGGGAGGCGTTGCGGCCGTTCGTGGAGTGGGAGTTGCTGGAAGTCCTGGATGACGAGGCTGCGTTGGCGCGGGTGGATGTGGTGCAGCCGGTGTTGTGGGCGGTGATGGTGTCGTTGGCGGCGGTGTGGCGTTCGTGGGGTGTGGAGCCGGCGGCGGTGGTGGGGCATTCGCAGGGTGAGATCGCGGCAGCCGTTGTCGCGGGTGGGCTGTCACTGGATGACGGTGCGCGGGTGGTGGCGTTGCGGAGCCGCGCTATCGCGGGCGAGTTGGCGGGTAAGGGCGGCATGGTCGCGGTCTCACTGCCAGTCGATGAGGTGCGCGAACTGCTGCCGGAGAACGTGTCCGTGGCGGTCGTGAACGGTCCGGGGGCGGTGGTGGCAGCGGGTCCGGTGGAGGAGCTGGAGGCGCTGATCGCCCGGTGCGAGGAGCGGGAAGTGCGGGCCCGCAAGGTCCCCGTGGACTACGCCTCCCACTCGGCGTACGTGGAGCTGATCGAGACCCAGGTCCTCGCCGATCTGGCCGAGGTGAGCCCGGTCACGTCCCCCGTGCCCATGTACTCCTCCGTGTCGGGCGAGCGCATCGACACCTCCACCCTGGATGCCGGTTACTGGTATCGCAATCTGCGGCAGACCGTGGAGTTCGAGCAGGCGACGCGGGCTCTGGCGGCCGATGGTTTCACCGCGTTCGTCGAGGTCAGCCCGCACCCGGTGTTGACGATGGCCGTGCAGGACACCTTGGGTGAGGACACCGTGGCGACGGGCACCCTGCGCCGTAACGAGGGCGGCTTGGACCGGTTCCTGCTGTCGGCCGCGGAGTTGTTCGTGCACGGCGTCTCCGTGACGTGGGACGGGCTGTTCGCGGGGCGGGTGTCGGGGCGGGTGAGTTTGCCGACGTATGCGTTCCAGCGGCGTCGGTACTGGCCGGAGCCGTCGTTGGTGGCGGGGGATGTGGCGGCGGCGGGGCTGGTGTCGGCGGAACATCCGCTCCTGGGTGCGGTGGTGTCGGTGCCGGGTTCGGGCACGGTCGTCCTGACGTCGCGGTTGTCGTTGCGGGCGCAGCCGTGGTTGCGGGATCACGCGGTGCACGGCACGGTGCTCTTTCCCGGAACGGGCTTTGTGGAGTTGGCGGTTCGGGGTGCGGACGCGGTGGGGGCGGGTGGTCTGCGGGAGTTGGTCGTGGAGGCGCCGTTGGTCGTTCCCGAGACCGGGAGCGTCCAGGTGCAGGTCGTCGTGGACGGGGCGGATCGTACGGTGGCGGTGTACGCCCGTACCGGCGAGGAAGAGCCCTGGACCCGCCACGCCACCGGGGCAACCGCCGTAGACGGCGCATCCGTTGACACCGCCGAGCTGGCGGGCGCGTGGCCGCCGCCGGGCAGCACACCGGTGGACCTCGCGGACTTCTACGAGCGCAGCGCCGACGACGGGTTCGGGTACGGCCCGGTCTTCCAGGGGCTGACCCGGGCGTGGCGGCAGGACGGCCGGATCTACGCCGAGGCGGCCCTGCCCGACGACCAGGGCACCGCCGCCACGGCGTTCGGCATTCACCCGGCGCTGCTCGACGCGGCCCTGCACCCGAACACCTTCGCCGGCCTGGACCCCGCCGAACTCGGCCGACTGCCCTTCGCGTTCAACGACGTCACCCTGCACGCCGCCGGCGCGAAGGCCGTACGGGTGCGGATGGCGCGCACCGGACCGGACGCCGTCACGGCGGTCCTGGCCGACGAGACCGGCGCACCCGTGCTGTCGATCGGCTCGCTGGTCATGCGCCCGGTCCAGGAGCGGGCGCTCGGCGCGGGCCACACGGCGGAGACGGTGCTCGACCTCGTGTGGAACGAGGTGCCCGAGCCGGTCGGCGCCGCCGCGTCCGACGGCCACGTGCTGCTCGACGTGCCCGCCGCGGCGGACACCTCACCGGAGGCGGTCCACGCGGCCGTGGAATGGGCCCTGACCCAGGTGCGGGACTTCACCGGCGAACGGCTGGTCGTCCGCACCCGCGGCGCGGTCGCCGCCCACCCGGGCGAGACCGTCACCGATCTGGCCGCGGCCGCCGTGTGGGGGCTGGTCCGGTCGGCGCAGAGCGAGGACCCGGGCAGGTTCGTCCTGCTCGACACCGATGCCGACACCGATGCTGTCATCTCCTCCGACGTGCCGGCCCGCGCGCTCGGCACCGGCGAGCCCCAACTCGCAGTGCGCGGCGGTACGTTGCTCGCCCCGCAGCTGGTGCGCGCGGACGTGACGGGCGGCGCGGACACCGCACCCGTCACGCTCGACGGCACCGTCCTGATCACCGGCGGCACCGGCGGCCTCGGCAGCGCGGTCGCCCGGCACCTCGTGGCCGCGCACGGCGTACGCAGCCTGCTGCTGCTCAGCCGCCGGGGCGGCGCCGCGCCCGGCGCGGACGCGCTGGTCGAGGAGCTGACGGCCCAGGGCGCCGAGGTCACCGTGGCGGCATGCGACGCCGCCGACCGCGACGCGCTGGCGGCCGCCCTGGACGGCGTGCGCCTCGCGGGGGTGGTGCACACCGCGGGCGTCCTGGACGACGGCGTGATCTCCACGCTGACCCCCGGCCAACTCCACCGCGTCCTCACCCCCAAGGTGGACGCGGCCTGGCACCTGCACGAGCTGACCCGCGACCAGGACCTCGCGATGTTCGTGGTCTTCTCCTCGCTCGCCGGGCTCATCGGCAGCCCCGGCCAGGGCAACTACGCCGCGGGCAACGTCTACCTCGACGCCCTGGTACGGCACCGCCGGGCGGCCGGGCTCGCCGGTGTCTCCATGGCCTGGGGGCCCTGGGACCAGAGCCTCGGCCTGACCGGCGCGCTCTCCGGCACCGACATGCACCGGCTCGGCCGGCTGGGCATGCGCCCGATCTCGGAGCAGCAGGGCATGGCCCTCTTCGACCGGGCGCTGGCCGCCGACCGGCCGCTGCTCGGCCTGACCGAGCTGAAGGCCGCCGCCCTGCGGGCCACCGCCGACGTCCCCGCCCTCTTCCGCTCCCTCGCCGGCGGCCCGGCCCGGCGCACCCGGGCCCGCGCGGGCACCGCCGACCACACCGGCGGCGGCCTCGCCGCCCGACTGGCCGGGCTCAGCGCCGACCAGCGGCGGAGCCATCTGCTCGACCTCGTCCGCGACCACGCCGCCGTGGTGCTCGGCCACAGCTCGGCGAGCCAGGTCGCCCCCGAACAGCCCTTCCGCGACGTCGGGTTCGACTCGCTGACCGCGGTCGAACTGCGCAACCGGCTCCAGACCGTGACCGAAATCGCCCTGCCCTCGACCCTCGTCTTCGACTACCCCAACGCCGTCCGCCTCGCCGACTTCCTGGACGAGCGCCTCGGCGGCGTCGCGGCCACCCCGACCGAGGCGCTGCCCGCGCTGCGCTCGGTGGACGACGACCCCCTGGTCATTGTCGGCATGGCCTGCCGCTTCCCCGGCGGCGCCTCGGACCCGGACCGGCTGTGGGACCTGCTCGCCCAAGGCCGCGACGGCATGGGCGAGTTCCCCGGCGACCGCGGTTGGGACACCGGCCTGCTGACCGAACTCGCCCACGCCGGCGGCTTCGTGGTGGGCGCGTTGGACTTCGACGCCGGGTTCTTCGCGATGTCGCCGCGGGAGGCGCTGGCCACGGACCCGCAGCAGCGGTTGCTGCTGGAGGGGGCGTGGGAGGCGCTGGAGCACGCGGGTATCGACCCGCTCGCGCTGGCGGGTTCATCAACAGGTGTGTTCGTCGGCAGCTACCAGTCGGGTTATTCGGAGGTCGTCTCGGCGGCGTTGGTGGATGCCGACGCGGATGCGCAGTTGCTGACGGGTGGTGCGCAGAGTGTGTTGTCGGGGCGGGTGGCGTATGCGTTGGGGTTGGTGGGTCCGGCGGTGACGGTGGATACGGCGTGTTCGTCGTCGCTGGTGGCGCTGCACCTTGCGGGTCAGGCGTTGCGGGGTGGGGAGTGTGCGTTGGCGTTGGTGGCGGGGGTGACGGTGAACGCGTTGCCGCACACGTTTGTGGGGTTTGCGCAGCAGGGTGGGTTGTCTGCTGATGGTCGGTGCAAGGCGTTTGCTGAGGCGGCGGATGGGACGGGCTTCAGTGAGGGCATGGGTGTGTTGGTGGTGGAGCGGCTCTCGGATGCGGAGCGGAATGGTCATCGGGTGTTGGCGGTGGTGCGGTCCAGTGCGGTGAACCAGGATGGTGCGTCGAATGGTTTGACGGCGCCGAACGGTCCGTCGCAGCAGCGGGTGATCCGGCAGGCGTTGGCGGCTGCGGGGTTGGGTGCGGCGGATGTGGACGCGGTGGAGGCGCACGGTACGGGGACGACGCTGGGTGACCCGATCGAGGCCCAGGCGGTGCTGGCGACCTACGGTCAAGGGCGTTCGGAGGAGCGGCCGTTGTGGTTGGGTGCGGTGAAGTCGAACATCGGTCATACGCAGGCGGCTGCGGGTGTGGCGGGTGTGATCAAGATGGTGTTGGCGATGCGGCACGGGGTGTTGCCGCGGACGTTGCATGTGGATGAGCCGAGCTCGCACGTGGACTGGGAGCAGGGGCATGTGCGGTTGGTGACGGAGTCGGTGGCGTGGCCGGAGACGGGGAGGGTTCGGCGGGCGGGGGTGTCGTCGTTCGGTATCTCGGGGACGAACGCGCACGTAATCCTGGAGGCCGCGCCTGAGGTGGACGTGGAGCCGGAGTCCGTGGTGGGGGACGGCGCGGAGACGGTGTGGGTGGTGTCGGGTCGTACGGGGGAGGCGTTGCGGGCGCAGGCGGGGCGGTTGGTGTCGGTGGTGGAGGGTCGGGACCCGGTGGCGGTGGGTGCGGCGTTGTTGTCGCGGTCGTTGTTCGAGCATCGGGCCGTGGTGGTGGGTGCTGATGCGGGTGAGCTGATGGCGGGGTTGCGGGCGTTGGCGGCGGGGGAGTCGGTGGCGAACGTGGTGGACGGTGTGGCGGCCGGTGGCCGTCGGGTGGCGGTGTTGTTCGCGGGTCAGGGTGCGCAACGGCTGGGGATGGGGCGGGTGTTGTACGGGGAGTCCGAGGTGTTCGCTGCGGCTTTCGATGAGGTGGTGGCTGAACTGGACCAGCACCTCGAGGTCCCGTTGCGGGATGTGGTGTGGGGTGAGGACGCTGATGGGCTGAACTCCACGGGGTGGGCGCAGCCGGCGCTGTTCGCGGTCGAGGTGGCGTTGTTCCGGTTGCTGGAGTCGTTCGGGGTGGAGCCGGATTATCTGCTGGGGCACTCCATTGGTGAGGTGGCGGCGGCTCATGTGGCGGGGGTGTTCTCGCTGTCGGATGCGTGCCGTTTGGTGGCGGCGCGGGCGCGTTTGATGCAGGGGCTTCCGGCGGGTGGGGCGATGGTGGCGATTGCCGCGCCGGAGGAGGACGTACGGCCGCACCTGTCCGACGAGGTGTCGCTCGCGGCGGTCAACGCGCCCGGCTCCGTGGTCATTTCGGGCGATGAAGCCGCTGTTCTCGCGGTGGGTGAGCGGTTCAAGGCGCTGGGTGTGAAGACGACGCGGCTGCGGGTGTCTCATGCGTTCCATTCGGCGTTGATGGACCCGATGGTGGAGGACTTCATGGCGGCGATCGCCGACGTGGAGTTTTCGGAGCCGCGCATCCCTGTGGTGTCGAATTTGACGGGTGAGCCTGCGGACATGACGTCGTCGAAGTATTGGGCGCAGCAGGTGCGTTCGGCGGTGCGGTTCGCGGATGGTTTGGCGTGGTTGAGGGCGCAGGGTGTGGACACGTTCGTGGATGCGGGTCCTGACGGTGTCGTGGCGGGGTTGGCGCAGGCGAACGCCGAAGACGCGGTCGCGGTGGCCCTGATGCGCAAGGACCGTGACGACGCGGGCACCGTGCTTCAGGCGCTCGGCCAGTTGTTCGTGCAGGGCGTTCCGGTGGCGTGGGACGCGCTGTTCGGCTCGCGCAGGCCCACCGCCTGGGTGGATCTGCCGACGTACGCCTTCCAGCGGCGCCGTTACTGGCCGCAGGCGTCTCTGGTCGGGGGCGACGTGACGGCGGCCGGGCTGGTGTCGGCGGAGCATCCGTTGCTGGGTGCGGTGGTGTCGGTGCCGGATTCGGGTGCGGTGGTGCTGACGTCGCGGTTGTCGCTCCGTACGCAGCCGTGGTTGCGGGATCACGCGGTGCACGGGGTGGTGCTGTTCCCCGGAACGGGCTTTGTGGAGCTGGCGGTTCGGGGTGCGGATGCCGTGGGGGCCGGTGGTCTGCGGGAGTTGGTCGTGGAGGCGCCGTTGGTCGTTCCCGAGACCGGGAGCGTGCAGGTGCAGGTGGTGGTCAATGACGACAGTGGGCTCGCGGTGTACGCCCGTACCGGCGAGGACGAGCCCTGGACCCGCCACGCGACCGCCGTGCTCGGCGAGGTAGCCGCCCCCGAGCCGGCCGGGTGGCAGTGGCCGCCGGTGGACATCGCGCAGGCCGACATCGGCGACTTCTACCCGGCGCTCGCAGCCGACGGTTTCGTGTACGGCCCCGCGTTCCAGGGCCTGCGGCACGTGTGGGTTGGCGCCGAGGAGGTCTACGCCGAGGTCGCCGTGGCGGACGAGGACGCCGACCGGGCCCGCAGGTTCGGGGTGCACCCGGCGCTGCTGGACGCCGCGCTCCAGGCGAGCACCTTCGCCGGGCTCGACCCGGCGCCTGCCGGTCGTATGCCGTTCAGCTTCACCGACGTGGCCCTGCACGCGGGCGGCGCGACGGCGACCCGGGTGCACATGGTCCGTACGGGCCCCGACAGTGTCCGCGTCGAACTGGTCGACGCCGACGGCCGGTTGGTGCTGACGATCGGCACCCTGGTGCTCCAGCCGGTCACATCCACCGGCCCCGCCGGTGACGCCCAGGCGGGCGCGATGCTGGCGGTCGACTGGTCGTCGGTGGTGGCGGTGCCGGAGGAGGTGCCGGGTGCGGGTGCGGGTGTGGCGGTGTTCGGTGTGTCGGAGGACGTCGAACCGGGTGCGGATGTGCTGGTGTTGGCGGCCTACGGTGCCGCGGGCGATGTGGTGGGGTCGGCGCATGGGCTGACGGCGTGGGTGTTGGCTCAGGTGCAGCGGTGGGTGGGGGATGAGCGGTTCGGCGGGAGCCGGTTGGTGGTGGCGACGCGGGGTGCGGTCGAGGCGGAGCCGGGGGAGGCGGTCGCTGATCTGGCGGGTTCGGCGGTGTGGGGTCTGGTGCGGTCGGCGCAGGCGGAACACCCCGGGCGGATCGCCCTGGTGGACGTCGAAGCGTCGGCCACCTCTCTGGACACCGATCTCATCGCCAAGCTCGCGGCTGGTGGGGAGCCGCAGGTGGTCGTCCGGGAGGGTGTCGTCCGTGCGGCGCGCCTGGTGCGCGTGACGGCCACCCCGGACGCTCCGGATGCGGAGTCTGCGGGCTTTGGCGACGGTACGGTGCTGGTCACCGGTGGTACGGGCGGGCTCGGGCGGGAGGTGGCCCGGCACCTGGTGCGTACGCACGGTGTGCGGGACCTGCTGCTGGTCAGCCGTCGTGGTGGCGGCGCCGAACTCATCGCGGAACTGACCGAGTTGGGTGCCCGGGCCCGGGTTGCGGCCTGTGATGTCAGTGACCGTGGAGCGTTGGCGGAGTTGCTGGCGGACGTGCCGTTGAGCGGTGTGGTCCACACGGCGGGGGTGGTGGACGACGGGCTGGTCTCGTCGCTGACCGCGGAGCGGTTGGCCCGGGTGCTGGCGCCGAAGGTGGATGCGGCCTGGAATCTGCACGAGCTGACCCGGGACCGTGACCTCACGCACTTCGTGGTGTTCTCCTCGCTCGCGGGTGTGCTGGGCAGCCCGGGGCAGGGCAACTACGCGGCGGCCAACGTCTTCCTGGACACGCTCATGCAGCACCGCCGCCACGCCGGTCTTCCCGCGGTGTCGATGGCGTGGGGCCCGTGGTCTCAAGGTGCGGGTCTGACGGGTGAGTTGTCGGAGGCGGACATGCGCCGTATCACCGCCTCCGGGACCCCGCCCTTCACCGTGGACCAGGGCCTGGCGATGTTCGACGCCGCCCTCTCCGGTCCGCAAGCAGCCATCGCGCTGACCCGGCTGGACCTCGGCGCCCTCCGCACCCGCAGCGACCTCCCCCCGCTGTGGCGCACCCTCGCCGGCAAGCGCGGGCGGCCGTCCGCTGCCGACCGCCGACAGGAGGCCGGCACCCTGGCGGACCGCCTTTCGGCGCTGGCCCTTCCCGACCGTACGGAGCAACTCCTCGCGCTGGTACGCGACCACGTGGCCGCGGTGCTCGGCTATGCCTCGCGCGAGCAGATCGACACCACCCAGGCTTTCCGGGAACTCGGATTCGATTCCCTCAGCGCTCTGGAACTGCGCAACCGTCTCCAGACGGCGACCGGCCTCGCCATTCCGTCGACCCTGGTGTTCGACTATCCGAATCCGCAGCGCCTCGCCGGCCACCTCGCCGAGCAGTTCGGCGCGACGCCGGGCGCCGATAACGGCACCACCGCGGCATCCCTGCTCGCCCAACTCGACCTGATCGGTGGCTCATTGGCCGCAGCTGAGGTCGCGGCCGAGGAACGCGAGGCCATCGCGCACCGGCTGCGCTCGATCCTCGACTCCTGGCGCGGCGCCGAGGCGGAGGACACGGGCGAGGACGAGGACTGGGAGACCCCCGACGAGGTCTTCCGCTTCATCGACGACGAACTCGGTATTTCCGAAAGCGAAGTATGAGCGTGACCGGCGTCCACGATCGCCTTTGTAGCGCTTCATTCGACACGATCACGGATTCAGAGACAGCGGAGCCCAAATGACTCAGTCCTCGGATAAGATCGTTGAGGCGCTGCGCGCGTCGCTTCTGGAGAACCAGCGACTCCGCAAGGAGCATCAGGACCTGGTCGACGCGGTCGGCGAGCCGCTGGCGATCGTGGGCATGGCCTGCCGTTTCCCCGGCGGCGTCGAGGACCCCGACGGCCTCTGGCGGCTGGTGGCCGACGGCGGCGACGCGGTCGGCGGCTTCCCGACCGACCGCGGCTGGGACACCGAGCTGCTGCACGACATCCCCAACGGCGGCGGCTTCCTGGACGACGCCAGCGGCTTCGACGCCGAGTTCTTCGGCATCTCGCCCCGCGAGGCGCTGGCCACCGACCCCCAGCAGCGGCTGCTGCTCGAAGCGTCCTGGGCCGCCTTGGAGAACGCCGGCCTGGACCCCCGCAAGACCGCGGGCACCCCGACCGGCGTCTTCATCGGCGCCGCGCCCTACGGCTACAGCGACGTCATGAGCGGGTCGTCCGACGACCTCCAGGGCCACATGCTGACGGGCAACGCCCCCGCCGTCGTCTCCGGGCGGGTCGCCTACACCCTCGGCCTCGAAGGTCCCGCGGTGACCGTGGACACAGCGTGCTCGTCGTCGCTGGTGGCGCTCCACCTCGCCGGTCACGCGCTGCGCGCGGGCGAGTGCTCCATGGCGCTCGTCGGCGGTGTCACGGTCATGGCGACCCCGGCCACGTTCGTGGAGTTCAGCCGGCAGGGCGGTTTGTCGTCGGACGGGCGGTGCCGGGCGTTCGCGGACGCGGCGGACGGGACGGGCTGGTCCGAGGGTGTCGGTGTGGTCGTGGTGGAGCGGTTGTCGGATGCGGAGCGGAATGGTCACGAGGTGCTGGCCGTGGTGCGGGCCAGTGCGGTGAACCAGGACGGTGCGTCGAACGGGTTGACGGCGCCGAACGGTCCCTCGCAGCAGCGGGTGATCCGGCAGGCGCTGGCGGCCGCGGAGTTGTCGTCCTCCGATGTGGACGTGGTGGAGGCGCACGGTACGGGGACGACGTTGGGTGACCCGATCGAGGCGCAGGCGTTGCTGGCGACGTACGGGCAGGGGCGGTCGGCGGAACGGCCGTTGTGGTTGGGGTCGTTGAAGTCGAACATCGGTCATACGCAGGCGGCTGCGGGTGTGGCGGGTGTGATCAAGATGGTGCTGGCGATGCGGCACGGGGTGCTGCCCCGTACCCTGCATGTGGACGAGCCGAGCACCCGGGTGGACTGGAGCACGGGTGAAGTGCGCCTGCTCAAGGAGGCGTTGGCCTGGCCGGAGACCGGGCGGCCCCGGCGTGCCGGTGTGTCCGCGTTCGGGATGTCCGGGACGAACGTGCACGTGATCCTGGAGTCTCCGGCGGCTCCCGTCGAGGTGGCGGTCGAGGCGGAGGTGGTGGAGCCGGAGACGGGTGTGGTCTCTCCGGTGGCGTGGGTGGTGTCGGGTCGTTCGGCGGGTGCGGTGCGGGGTCAGGCGGAGCGTCTGCTGTCGGCGGTGGAGTCGGCGGAGTGGGAGCCGGTGGGTGTGGGTGCGGCGCTGCTGTCGCGGTCGCTGTTCGATCACCGCGCGGTGGTGGTGGGGGCGGACCGGGCCGAACTGACGGCTGGGTTGCGGGCGTTGGCGGCGGGTGAGCCGGTGGGGAACGTCGTGCACGGCGTCTCGCGGGGTGCTCAGGTCCGCCGGGTGGTTTTCGTGTTCCCGGGGCAGGGTGCTCAGTGGGTGGGGATGGCTAATGGGTTGATGGGTGCCTCGGAGGTGTTCCGGGGGTCGATGGTGGCGTGTGGGGAGGCGTTGCGGCCGTTCGTGGAGTGGGAGTTGCTGGAAGTCCTCGATGACGAGGCTGCGTTGGCGCGGGTGGATGTGGTGCAGCCGGTGTTGTGGGCGGTGATGGTGTCGTTGGCGGCGGTGTGGCGTTCGTGGGGTGTGGAGCCGGCGGCGGTGGTCGGCCACTCGCAGGGCGAGATCGCGGCAGCGTGTGTGGCCGGTGGGCTGAGCTTGGCTGACGGTGCGCGGGTGGTGGCGTTGCGGAGCCGCGCTATCGCGGGCGAGTTGGCGGGTAAGGGTGGCATGGTCGCGGTCTCACTGCCAGTCGATGAGGTGCGCGAACTGCTGCCGGAGAACGTGTCCGTGGCGGTCGTGAACGGTCCGGGGGCGGTGGTGGTGGCGGGTCCGGTGGAGGAGCTGGAGGCGCTGATCGCCCGGTGCGAGGAGCGGGAGGTACGCGCCCGCAAGGTGCCCGTGGACTACGCGTCCCACTCGGCGTACGTGGAGCTGATCGAGGCCCAGGTCCTCGCCGACCTGGCCGAGGTGAACCCGGTCACGTCCACCGTCCCGATGTATTCGTCGGTGTCGGGGGAGCGGATCGACACGGCGACTGTGGATGCCGGTTACTGGTATCGCAATCTGCGGCAGACCGTGGAGTTCGAGCAGGCGACGCGGGCGCTGGCGGCCGATGGTTTCACCGCGTTCGTCGAGGTCAGCCCGCACCCCGTCCTCACCATGGCCGTGCAGGACACCCTGGGTGAGGACACCGTGGCGACGGGCACCCTGCGCCGTAACGAAGGGGGCATGGACCGGTTCCTGCTGTCCGCGGCCGAACTGTTCGTCCGTGAGGTGCCGGTCCGGTGGGACGGGCTCTTCGCAGGCCGGGTGTCGGGGCGGGTGAGTTTGCCGACGTATGCGTTCCAGCGGCGTCGGTACTGGCCGGAGCCGTCGTTGGTGGCGGGGGATGTGGCGGCGGCGGGTTTGGTGTCGGCGGAGCATCCGTTGCTGGGTGCGGTTGTGGCGGTGCCGGGTTCGGGCACGGTCGTCCTGACGTCGCGGTTGTCGTTGCGGGCCCAGCCGTGGTTGCGGGATCACGCGGTGCACGGCACGGTGCTCTTTCCCGGAACGGGCTTTGTGGAGCTGGCGGTTCGGGGCGCGGACGCGGTGGGTGCGGGCGGTCTGCGGGAGTTGGTCGTGGAGGCGCCGTTGGTCGTTCCCGAGACCGGGAGCGTCCAGGTGCAGGTCGTCGTGGACGGGTCGGATCGTACGGTGGCGGTGTACGCCCGTACCGGCGAGGAAGAGCCCTGGACCCGCCACGCCACCGGGGCAACCGCCGTAGACGGCGCATCCGTTGACACCGCCGAGCTGGCGGGCGCGTGGCCGCCGCCCCGCAGCACACCCATCGACCTCGCGGACTTCTACGACCGCAGCGCCGACAGCGGGTTCGGGTACGGCCCGGTCTTCCAGGGCCTGACCCGGGCGTGGCAGCACAACGGCCACGTCCTGGCCGACATCGCGCTCCCGGCGGACGTCCGGGGCGGGGCGGGGGCCTTCGGCATCCACCCCGCGCTGCTCGACGCGGCCCTGCACCCCTCCACCTTCGCCGACCTCGCGCCGACCGAACTGGGCCGGCTGCCCTTCGCGTTCAACGACGTCACCCTGTACGCCACCGGCGCCACCCGCGTACGGGCCCGGATCACCCCCGCCGGGACCGACGCGATCTCGCTGCTGCTCGCCGACGAGACCGGCGCTCCCGTCCTGTCGATCGGCTCGCTCGTGCTCCGCCCGCTCACCGCGCAGACTCTGGCGGCCGAGGCCCGGCCCGGTGCGATGCTGGCCCTCGAGTGGTCGGACGCGGCGGCACCGGAAAGCGGCCTCCAGGACGTCGAGTTCAGCACTGTACGTGGCCCGGCCGCGGCCACGGCCGCGCACACGGAGACCGACGCCGACGCCGACGCCGCGCCGTCCGACGTGGTCGTACTGGACGTCACCCCGGCGGGCGAGCAGGTCGTGGAGTCCGTCCACGCGACGGCGAACTGGGTGCTCGAACGGTTGCAGCGCTTCTCCGGCACCCGGATGGCCGTGGTGACCCGCGGCGCGGTCGCCACCGGTCCGGGCGAGACCGTCACCGACCTGGCCGCCGCCTCGGTGTGGGGCCTGGTACGGACCGCGCAGACCGAGGACCCGGGCCGCTTCCTGCTGCTGGACGTCGAGCCGGGCACCGCCGTGGACGGGGCGCTCCTGGCCCGCGCGTTCGCGGTGGACGAGCCGCAACTCGCCCTGCGGGGTGCCGTGTTCCAGGCCCCTCGCTTCACCCGGGTCCCCGCCGGCCCGGACAGCGGCCCGGACCCCGACACGGACAGCGGCCCGGACGCCGGCACCGACGCGGCGCCCGCCCCCCTGTTCCCCGCCGACGGCACCGTCCTGATCACCGGCGGCACCGGCGGCCTGGGCCGCGAGGTCGCCCGCCACCTGGTGACGGTCCACGGCGTACGCGACCTCCTGCTGCTCAGCCGCCGCGGCGCCGACGCCGACGGCACCGCCGAACTCGTCGCCGAACTCGCCGGCCACGGCGCCCAGGTCACCGTGACCGCGTGCGACGCCGCCGACCGCGACGCGCTGGCCGCCGCCCTGGACGGCGTACGGCTCACAGGCGTGGTGCACACCGCGGGCCTCCTGGACGACGGCACCGTGGCCTCGCTGAGCCCTGCCCAGATGGACCGGGTCATGCGCCCGAAGGTGGACGCCGCCTGGCACCTCCACGAGCTGACCCGGGACGCCGACCTGCGGGTTTTCGCCGTGTTCTCGTCGTTCTCCGGGCTCATCGGCAGCCCCGGGCAGGCCAACTACGCCGCCTCGAACATGTTCCTCGACGCGCTCATGGAGCAGCGCCGCCACGACGGCCTGCCCGGCGTCTCGATGGCGTGGGCCGCCTGGACCCAGGACGTGGGCCTGACCGGCACCCTCTCCGAGGTCGACATGCGCCGCATCGCGCGCTCGGGCGTGCCGCCGCTGACGGTCGCGCAGGGCCTGGCCCTCTTCGACCAGGCGCTGGCCGCCGACCGTCCCGTGCTCGCCCTGGCCCGCCTCGACCTGGCGCGCCTGCGCGCGCAGGGCGAACTCCCGGCGGTGCTGCGCGGTTTGGTGCCCGCCGCCCCGCGCCGTGCGGCCGCCGCCCAGGACGCGGGCGGCGACGGCCTCGCGGCGCGCATGGCCGCGCTCCCGGCGCAGGAGCGTGCCGCACACCTGCTCACCCTCGTCCGCGACCACGTCGCCTCCGTCCTCGGCTACCCGTCGGGCAACGACATCGACGGGACCAAGCCCTTCCGCGAGATCGGGTTCGACTCGCTGACCGCGGTCGAGCTGCGCAACCGGCTCCAGGCCGTGACCGGCTTCGCCCTGCCCTCGACCCTCGTCTTCGACTACCCGAGCGCCGAACGCCTCGCCGGCCACCTGGCCGAGCGCCTCGGCGGCGTCACCGCGGTCCCCGTCGACGCACTGCCTGTCCTCCGGTCGGTGGACGACGACCCGCTCGTCATCGTCGGCATGGCCTGCCGCTTCCCCGGCGGCGTCTGGGACCCGGACGGCATGTGGGACCTGCTGGCGCACGGTCGCGACGCCATGACCCGCTTCCCCGGCGACCGCGGCTGGGACACCGGCCTGCTGACCGAACTCGCCCACGCCGGCGGCTTCGTCGACGGCGCCATGGACTTCGACGCCGGCTTCTTCGCGATGTCCCCGCGTGAGGCGCTGGCCACGGACCCGCAGCACCGCCTGCTGCTGGAGGGCTCCTGGGAGGCACTTGAGCACGCGGGTATCGACCCGCTCACGCTGGCCGGCTCGTCGACCGGCGTCTTCGTCGGCAGCTACCAGTCCGGCTACTCCGAGGTCGCCGGCGAGGCCATGACGGACGCCGACGCGAACGCCCAACTCCTCACCGGCGGCGCGCAGAGCGTCCTGTCGGGCCGAGTCGCCTACGCGCTGGGCCTGGTCGGTCCCGCGCTCACAGTGGATACGGCGTGCTCGTCGTCGCTGGTGGCGCTGCACCTTGCCGGTCAGGCGTTGCGGGGTGGGGAGTGCTCGCTGGCGTTGGTGGCGGGGGTGACGGTGAATGCGTTGCCGCACACGTTTGTGGGGTTCTCTCAGCAGGGTGGGTTGTCTGCTGATGGTCGGTGCAAGGCGTTTGCTGAGGCGGCGGATGGGACGGGCTTCAGCGAGGGCATGGGTGTGCTGGTGGTGGAGCGGCTCTCGGACGCTGAGCGGAATGGTCATCGCGTGCTGGCGGTGGTGCGGTCCAGTGCGGTGAACCAGGACGGTGCGTCGAATGGTCTGACCGCCCCGAACGGTCCGTCGCAGCAGCGGGTGATCCGGCAGGCGTTGGCGGCTGCGGGGTTGGGTGCGGCGGATGTGGACGCGGTGGAGGCGCACGGTACGGGGACGACGCTGGGTGACCCGATCGAGGCGCAGGCGGTGTTGGCGACGTACGGGCAGGGGCGTTCGGAGGAGCGGCCGTTGTGGTTGGGTGCGGTGAAGTCGAACATCGGTCATACGCAGGCGGCTGCGGGTGTGGCGGGTGTGATCAAGATGGTGTTGGCGATGCGGCATGGGGTGTTGCCGCGGACGTTGCATGTGGATGAGCCGAGTTCGCATGTGGACTGGGAGCAGGGCCATGTGCGGTTGGTGACGGAGTCGGTGGCGTGGCCGGAGACGGGGCGCGCCCGGCGGGCGGGGGTGTCGTCGTTCGGTATCTCGGGGACGAACGCGCACGTGATCCTGGAGGCGGCGCCCGAAGTTGACGTGGAGCCCGAGGCGGAGGGTGAAGCCGCACCGGCGGACGGCGTCGGGACGGTGTGGGTGGTGTCGGGCCGTACGGAGCAGGCGCTGCGCGGCCAGGCCGAGCGGCTGGTGTCCGCGGTGGAGGGCCAGAACCCCGCAGCGGTGGGTGCGGCCTTGCTCTCCCGGTCGCTCTTCGACCACCGCGCGGTGGTGGTGGGCGCTGATGCGGCCGAACTGACGGCCGGACTAAGGGCGTTGGCGGCGGGCGAGCCCAGTGCGGGCGTGGCGCAGGGCGAGGCAAGGAACGGGCGCCGGATCGCGGTGCTGTTCACCGGCCAGGGTGCGCAACGGCTCGGCATGGGGCGCGTGTTGTACGGGGAGTGCGAGGTGTTCGCTGCGGCCTTCGACGAGGTGGTGGCGGAGTTGGACCAGCACCTCGATGTCCCGCTGCGGGAGGTGGTGTGGGGCGAGGACGCGGAGGAGCTGAACTCCACGGGGTGGGCGCAGCCCGCGCTGTTCGCGGTCGAGGTGGCGTTGTTCCGGTTGCTGGAGTCCTTCGGGGTGCGAGCGGACTATCTGCTGGGGCACTCCATTGGTGAGGTGGCGGCGGCTCATGTGGCGGGGGTCTTTGACCTGCGGGACGCCTGCCGGCTCGTGGCGGCGCGGGCGCGTTTGATGCAGGCGCTTCCGGTCGGTGGGGCGATGGTGGCCATTGCGGCGCCGGAGGAGGACGTACGCCCGCACCTGTCCGACGAGGTGTCGCTCGCGGCGGTCAACGCGCCTGGCTCCGTGGTCGTTTCGGGCGAGGAGACCGCCGTTCTCGCGGTGGGCGAGCACTTCAAGGCGCAGGGTGTGAAGACGACGCGGCTGCGGGTGTCTCATGCGTTCCACTCGGCGCTCGTGGACCCGATGCTGGCAGACTTCACCGCGGCCATCGCCGACGTGACGTTCGCCGAGCCGCGCATCCCCGTGGTGTCGAACCTGACGGGTGAGCCGGCGGACATGACGTCCCCCACGTACTGGGCCCAGCAGGTCCGTTCGGCGGTGCGGTTCGCCGACGGGCTGGCGTGGCTGGCCGGGGAGGGCGTGGACACCTTCGTCGAGGCGGGGCCGGACGCGGTGCTGGCCGGACTGGTCGGCCTCAACGGGATCGCGGACGCCGCCGCCGTGGCCCTGCAACGTGGTGACCGTACGGGGGTCCAGGTCGCACACCACGCACTGGGCCAGCTCTTCGTGCACGGCGTGCCGGTGAGGTGGGACGGCCTGTTCGGCGAGCGCACGCCCGGCTGGGTGGACCTGCCGACGTACGCCTTCCAGCGGCGCCGTTACTGGCCGCAGGCGTCCCTCGCCGGGGGCGACGTGACCGCGGCCGGGCTGGCGTCCGCCGAACACCCGCTGCTCGGCGCGGTGGTGTCGCTGCCGGAGACCGGCACGGTGGTGCTGACGTCGCTGCTGTCGCTCCGTACGCAGCCGTGGCTGGCCGACCACGCCGTCCAGGGCACGGTGCTGTTCCCCGGCACCGGCTTCGTGGAGTTGGCAATCCGCGGCGCTGACGCCGTGGGGGCGGGCGGGCTGCGCGAGCTGATCGTGGAGGCGCCGCTCGTCGTCCCCGGGACGGGGAGCATCCAGGTGCAGGTCGTCGTGGACGACGGCACCGCGGTCGTCTACGCCCGGCCCACCGGCGACGACCCCTGGACCCGGCACGCGAGCGCCGTACTGGGCGACGCCTCCGCCGCCGGGTCGGCCGGGTGGCAGTGGCCCCCGTCTGAGGGCGCGCCTGTCGACGTCACCGACTTCTACGCACGGATGGCCGAGGGCGGCTTCGCGTACGGTCCCGCGTTCCAGGGCCTGCGGCAGGTGTGGCAGGCCGACGGCACGGTCTTCGCGGAGGTGTCCGTCGGCGCGGACGAGGCCGACCGGGCCCGTAGGTTCGGGGTGCACCCGGCGCTGCTGGATGCCGCGCTCCAGGCGAGCACGTTCGCGGGGCTGGAGCCCGCCCCCGCCGGCCGCATGCCGTTCAGCTTCTCGGACGTGACCTTGCACGCGGGCGGCGCGACGGTGACCCGGGTCCGGGTCACCCGCAAGGGACCGGACAGCGTGGGCGTCGAACTGGCCGACAGCAACGGTCAGTTGGTGCTGAGCATCGGTTCGCTGGTGATGCGGCCGGTGGCGGCCGGCGGTGTGTCCGGTGGTGTGCGGTCCGGGCTGGTGCTGGGGTTGGACTGGTCGTCGGTGCTGGCGGTGCCGGAGGAGGTGCCGGGTGCGGGTGTGGCGGTGTTCGGTGTGTCGGAGGAGCTTGAACCGGGCGCGGATGTGCTGGTGTTGGCGGCGTTCGGTGCCGGGGGCGATGTGGTGGCGTCGGCGCATGGGCTGACCGGTTGGGTGTTGGGTCAGGTGCAGCGGTGGTTGGGGGATGAGCGGTTCGGCGGGAGCCGGTTGGTGGTGGCGACGCGGGGTGCGGTCGAGGCCGGACCCGGGGAGACGGTCACCGATCTGGCGGCCGCCGCAGTGTGGGGTCTGGTGCGGTCGGCGCAGGCCGAGCACCCCGGCCGGATCACCCTGGTGGACGTCGAAGCGTCGGCTACCTCCCTGGACACCGATCTCATCGCCAAGCTCGCGGCCGGTGCGGAGCCGCAGGTGGTCGTCCGGGAGGGTGTCGTCCGTGCGGCGCGCCTGGTGCGGGTGACGGCCGCCCCGGACGCTCCAGACACGGCCCCGGCCGGCTTCGGCGACGGTACGGTGCTGGTCACCGGTGGTACGGGCGGGCTCGGGCGGGAGGTGGCCCGGCACCTGGTCCGTACGCATGGCGTGCGGAGCCTGCTGCTGGTCAGCCGGCGCGGTCTCGCGGCTGAGGGCGCACCGGAGTTGGCCGAGGAGCTGGGCGCGGAAGGCGCCGAGGTGACCGTTGCGGCGTGTGACGTGAGCGACCGTGCAGCGTTGGCGGAGCTGCTGGCCGAGGTGCCGTTGGCCGGTGTGGTCCACACGGCGGGGGTGGTGGACGACGGGCTGGTCTCGTCGCTGACCGCGGAGCGGTTGGCCCGGGTGCTGGCGCCGAAGGTGGATGCGGCGTGGCATCTGCACGAGCTGACCCGGGACCGTGACCTCACGCACTTCGTGGTGTTTTCCTCGCTCGCGGGTGTGCTGGGTAGCCCGGGGCAGGGCAACTACGCGGCGGCCAACGTCTTCCTGGACACGCTCATGCAGCACCGCCGCCACGCCGGTCTTCCCGCAGTGTCGATGGCGTGGGGCCCGTGGTCTCAAGGTGCGGGTCTGACGGGTGAGTTGTCGGAGGCGGACATGCGCCGTATCACCGCCTCCGGGACCCCGCCCTTCACCGTGGACCAGGGCCTGGCGATGTTCGACGCGGCCCTGGCAGGTCCGCAAGCAGCCGTCGCGCTGACCCGGCTGGACCTCGGCGCCCTCCGCACCCGCAGCGACCTCCCCCCGCTGTGGCGCACCCTCGCCGGGCAGCCCGCCCGCCGCGCCGCCGGCGACCACCACGCCGAACCCGCCGACCTGGCGCACCGCTTGGCGCACCGCACCCGCGCCGACCGCGAGGAGGAGTTGCTGACGCTGGTCGCCGACCACGTGGCCGCGGTGCTCGGATATGCCTCGCGCGAGCAGATCGACACCACGCAGGCGTTCCGGGACCTCGGCTTCGACTCGCTCAGCGCGATCGAGCTGCGCAACCGGCTCCAGGCGGCGACGGGCCTCGCCGTCCCGGCCACCCTCGTCTTCGACTACCCGAACGCGCGGCGGCTGGCCGGGCACCTCGCCGAGCAGTTCGGCGACGCCCCGCGCGGCACGGCGGACACGCTGCCGCCGCTCGCCTCCGTCGCCGACGACGCGCTCGTCATCGTCGGCATGGCCTGCCGTTTCCCGGGCGGTGTGCGGGACCTCGACGGCTACTGGCGGCTGATCGCCAACGGCGAGGACGGCATGTCCCCCTTCCCCGCCGACCGCGGCTGGGACCTGGAGGCCCTGTACGACCCGGCGGGCCCCGGCGCCTCGGCCACCCGCGAGGGCGGTTTCCTCGACGGGGCACTCGACTTCGACGCGGGCTTCTTCGGCATCTCCCCGCGCGAGGCCCTGGTCACCGACCCGCAGCAGCGGCTGCTGCTGGAGACGTCCTGGGAGGCGCTGGAGCACGCCGGCATCGCCCCGGACCGGCTGTCCGGCAGCCGTACCGGCGTCTTCGTCGGCAGCTACCAGTCCGGGTACAGCGAGGTCATCGCCGACGCCCTCGACGAGGCCGAGCCGCAGGCGCTCACCGGCAACGCGCAGAGCGTGCTGTCCGGCCGGGTCGCGTACACCCTCGGCCTCGAAGGCCCGGCGGTCACGGTGGACACCGCCTGCTCGTCGTCGCTGGTCGCCCTGCACTGGGCCGGTCAGGCGCTGCGCGCGGGGGAGTGCTCGCTCGCGCTGGTCGGCGGCGTCACCATGATGGCCACCCCGAGCACCTTCGTCGGCTTCACCCAGCAGGGCGGCGTCGCGTCGGACGGCCGCTGCAAGGCGTTCGCGGACGCCGCCGACGGCACCGGCTGGTCGGAGGGCGTGGGCGTGCTGGTCGTGGAGCGCCGGTCGGACGCGGAGCGCAACGGCCACCGCGTGCTGGCGGTCGTACGGTCCAGCGCGGTCAACCAGGACGGCGCGTCCAACGGTCTGACCGCTCCGAACGGCCCCTCCCAGCAGCGGGTGATCCGGCAGGCGCTGGCCGCGGGCGGCCTGTCGCCGGCCGACGTGGACGCCGTCGAGGCGCACGGCACCGGTACGTCCCTGGGCGACCCGATCGAGGCGCAGGCGGTGCTCGCCACCTATGGCCAGGACCGGCCGGCGGAACGGCCGCTCTGGCTCGGCGCGGTGAAGTCGAACATCGGGCACACCCAGGCCGCGGCCGGTGTGGCGGGTGTGATCAAGATGGTGCTGGCGATGCGGCACGGCATGCTGCCCCGCACCCTGCACGTGGACGAGCCGAGCACGCACGTCGACTGGACGGCCGGGCAGGTGCGGCTTCTCACCGAGGCCGTGCCGTGGCCGGAGACCGGGCGGCCCCGGCGTGCCGGTGTGTCGTCGTTCGGCATCTCCGGGACGAACGCGCACGTGATCCTGGAGTTTCCGGCGGCTCCTGTCGAGGTGGCGGTCGAGGCGGAGGTGGAGCCGGAGCCGGGTGTGGTGTCTCCGGTGGTGTGGGTGGTGTCGGGTCGTACGGCGGGTGCGGTGCGGGGTCAGGCGGAGCGTCTGCTCTCGGCGGTGGAGTCGGCGGAGTGGGAGCCGGCGGGTGTGGGTGCGGCGCTGCTGTCGCGGTCGCTGTTCGATCACCGTGCGGTGGTGGTGGGGGCGGACCGGGCCGAACTGGCCGCTGGGTTGCGGGCGTTGGCGGCGGGTGAGCCGGTGGGGAACGTCGTGCGCGGCGTCTCTCGGGGTGCTCAGGTCCGCCGGGTGGTTTTCGTGTTCCCGGGGCAGGGTGCTCAGTGGGTGGGGATGGCTGCGGGGTTGATGGGTGCCTCGGAGGTGTTCCGGGGGTCGATGGTGGCGTGTGGGGAGGCGTTGCGGCCGTTCGTGGACTGGGAGTTGCTGGAAGTCCTCGATGACGAGGCGATGTTGGCGCGGGTGGATGTGGTGCAGCCGGTGTTGTGGGCGGTGATGGTGTCGTTGGCGGCGGTGTGGCGTTCGTGGGGTGTGGAGCCGGCGGCGGTGGTGGGGCATTCGCAGGGTGAGATCGCGGCAGCGTGTGTGGCCGGTGGGCTGAGCTTGGCTGATGGTGCGCGGGTGGTGGCGTTGCGGAGCCGCGCTATCGCGGGCGAGTTGGCGGGCAAGGGTGGCATGGTCGCGGTGTCGCTGCCGGTGGACGCCGTAAGGGAGTTGCTGCCGGGGAACGTGTCCGTGGCCGTCGTGAACGGTCCGGGTGCGGTCGTGGTGGCGGGTCCGGTGGAGGAACTGGACGCGCTGATCGCCCGATGCGAGGAGCAGGAAGTGCGGGCCCGCAAGGTCCCCGTGGACTACGCCTCCCACTCCGCCTACGTGGAGCTGATCGAGGCCCAGGTCCTCGCCGATCTGGCCGAGGTGGACCCGGTCGCGTCGCCCGTGCCGATGTACTCCTCCGTCTCGGGCGAGCGCATCGACACCTCCACCCTGGACGCCGGTTACTGGTACCGCAATCTGCGCCAGACCGTGGAGTTCGAGCAGGCGACACGGGCTCTGGCGGCCGACGGCTTCACCGCGTTCGTGGAGGTCAGCCCGCACCCCGTCCTCACCATGGCCGTGCAGGACACGCTCGGTGAGGACACCGTGGCAACGGGCACCCTGCGCCGTAACGAGGGCGGCCTGGACCGTTTCCTGCTGTCCGCGGCCGAACTCTTCGCCCACGGCGTCCCCGTCGCGCTGGACCGGCTGTTCACCGGTCGCGGCGCGGAGTGGGTGGACCTGCCGACGTACGCCTTCCAGCACCGCCGGTATTGGCCGCAGGCGGCCGTGGCGGCCCACGACCCCGCGCTGCGCGACCCGGTGGACGCCGAGTTCTGGGCGTCGATGGAGAGCCGCGACGTCGCCGGGCTCGCCCGCTCGCTGGGCGTCGACAGCGCCGCGCTGACGGACGTGGTGCCCGCCATGCTGCGCTGGCGCGACCAGCGGCAGTCCGCGACCGCCGCGGACGGCTGGCGCTATCGGGAGACGTGGGCGCCGGTGTCGGCGACGGGCCGGCTCGCCGGCGCGCCCGCCGCACGCTGGGCGGTGGTCGTGCCCGCCGGGTACGCCGCCGACCCGTGGACGGTGGCGGTGGCCGAGGCCGTGGGCGGCGAGCTGATCGAGGACGACGGCACGGCACTGGAGGTGAGCCCGGCCTGCCCGGGCGTGGTGTCGCTGCTGGCGGTACGGGACGACGTCGAAGGGCTGCTGTCCACTGTCCGGCTGGTGCAGCAGGTGCGGGTGCCGGTGTGGGCGGTGACGCGCGGCGCGGTCGCCGTCCACGGCGAGGAGCGGATCGGCGGCGTCTGGCCGGGGGCGACCTGGGGCCTCGGCCGGGTGGCCGCCCTCGAAGTGCCCGAGCGGTGGGCCGGTCTGCTGGACCTGCCCGAGGTCATCGACGACGCGGTCCGGCAGCGGCTGGGCGCGGTCGTCGCGGGCGGGCACGGCGAGGACCAGCTCGCCGTCCGCTCGTCCGGGCTGTACGCCCGGCGCCTGGTGCACGCCCCGGCGGCCGGACTGCCCGCGGCCTGGCGGACCAGCGGCACCGCGATCGTGACCGGCGGCACCGGCGGGGTCGGCGCCCATGTGGCGCGCTGGCTGGTCGGGGCGGGCGCCGAGCACGTCGTCCTGGTTAGCCGCCGCGGCCCGGCCGCGGACGGCGTCCCGGAGCTGACCGCCGAACTCCAAGCCGCGGGCGCCCGGGTGAGCGTGGCCGCCGGGGACATCGGCGACCGGGAGACCGTCGCGGCGCTGATTGCCGCGGTCCCGGCCGACCTGCCGCTGCGCACCGTCATGCACGCGGCGGGCGTGGTCGACGAGGGCGGCGCCGTCGCCGACCTCACCGAGGAGGCACTGCGCGCGCAGCTGCGGGTCAAGGTCACCGGCGGGCTGCTGCTCGACGAACTCACCCGCGACCTGGAGCTGGACGCGTTCGTGCTGTTCTCCTCCGGCGCCGCGGCCTGGGGCAGCGCCGGCCAGGGCGGCTACGCCGCCGCGAACGCCTGCCTCGACGCCCTCGCCGGGCACCGCCGGGCCCGCGGCCTGCCCGCCCTGTCCGTGGCCTGGGGCGCCTGGGACGCGCCGGGCATGATGGCCGCCGACGCCGACTACGCCCAGTACCTCACGCGGCTCGGAGTGCACCCCATGCGGCCCGAACTGGCGGTCGCCGCCCTGCACCAGGCGCTGAGCGACGGCGACACCAATGTCGCGGTCACCCACATGGACTGGTCGCGCTTCGTACCGACCTTCGGCATGGCCCGGCCGACCCGCCTGTTCTCGCTGCTGCCGGAGGCGGCCGCGGCCGAACCGGAGGAGACGCCGGAAGGCGGCGGTCACCTGCGCGCCATGAGCCCGCAGGAGCGCTACGACCACCTGCTCGCCGCGGCCCGTGACCACGCCGCCGCGGTCCTCGGCCACGACTCGGGCGAACAGGTCGACGCGACCCAGGCGTTCAAGGAACTCGGCTTTGACTCGGTGACCGCGGTGGAGTTCCGCAACCGGCTCCAGACCGTCACCGGCCTGAGCCTGCCGACCACCCTCGTCTTCGACTACCCCAACGCCGCCCGCATCGCCGGTTACCTGGCCGAGCGCTTCGGCGACACCTCGGCGCAGACCGCGGACGCCCAGCCGGCCCTGCCGGTCCCCACGGCCGACGGCGCCGACGACCCGATGGTCATCGTGGGCATGGCCTGCCGCTTCCCCGGCGGTGTGGACAACCCCGCCGACCTGTGGCGCGTCGTCACCGACGGCGTCGACGTGATGTCGGGCTTCCCCGACGACCGCGGCTGGGACCTCGAGGCGCTCTACGACCCGAACGGCGAGCGCGCCGGCTCCTCGGTCACCCGCGAGGGCGGCTTCCTGGACGACGCGGGCGGTTTCGACGCCGCCTTCTTCGGCATCTCCCCGCGCGAGGCCATGGCCACCGACCCGCAGCAGCGGCTGGTGCTGGAAGCCTCCTGGGAGGCCCTGGAACACGCGGGCATCGACCCGGCCGCCCTGGCCGGGACCTCCACCGGCGTCTTCGTCGGCGCCGCCCCGTCCGGCTACAGCGAGGTCGCCGGCGCCACCCCCGAAGCCCAGGGGCACCTGCTCACCGGCGGCCTGCTCAGCGTGCTGTCCGGCCGGGTCGCCTACACCCTCGGCCTCCAGGGCCCGGCGGTCAGCGTGGACACCGCCTGCTCGTCGTCGCTGGTCGCCCTGCACTGGGCCGGTCAGGCGCTGCGCGCGGGGGAGTGCTCGCTCGCGCTCGTCGGCGGCGTGGCCGTCATGGCCACCCCGGGCGGCTTCGTCGAGTTCAGCCGCCAGGGCGGGCTGGCCGCCAACGGCCGGGTCAAGGCCTTCGCCGAAGCGGCCGACGGCACCGCTTGGTCCGAGGGCGTGGGCGTGCTGGTCGTGGAGCGCCGGTCGGACGCGGAGCGCAACGGCCACCGCGTGCTGGCGGTCGTACGGTCCAGCGCGGTCAACCAGGACGGCGCGTCCAACGGTCTGACGGCGCCGAACGGTCCCTCGCAGCAGCGGGTGATCCGGCAGGCGCTGGCCGCGGCCTCGCTGTCGCCGTCCGACGTGGACGTGGTGGAGGCGCACGGCACCGGTACGACGCTCGGCGACCCGATCGAGGCCCAGGCGCTGCTCGCGACCTACGGTCAGGGCCGCCCCGCCGAACGGCCGCTGCTGCTGGGGTCCTTGAAGTCCAACATCGGGCACACGCAGGCGGCCGCGGGCGTGGCGGGCGTGATCAAGATGGTGCTCGCCCTCCAGAACGGGGTGGTGCCCCGCACCCTGCACGTGGACGCGCCGTCCTCCCAGGTCGACTGGTCCGCGGGCGGCGTCGAACTGGTCACCGCGCCGGTGGCCTGGCCGTCGGCGGACCCGGACCGGCCGCGCCGCGCGGGCGTGTCGTCCTTCGGCGTCTCGGGGACAAACGCGCACGTCATTTTGGAGGCCGCGCCCGAGGCGGAGCCGGAGTCCGTGGTGGAGGACGGCGGTGCCGGGACGGTGTGGGTGGTGTCGGGTCGTTCGGAGGAGGCGCTGCGGGCGCAGGCCGGGCGGTTGGTGTCGGCGGTGGACGGGGCGAACCCGGTGGCAGTGGGTGCGGCGTTGTTGTCGCGGTCGGTGTTCGAGCACCGGGCCGTGGTGGTGGGTGCTGATGCGGGTGAGCTGACGGATGGGTTGCGGGCGTTGGCGGCTGGGGAGTCGGTGGCGAACGTGGCGCAGGGTGTGGGGCGGAACGGGCGCCGGGTGGCGGTGCTGTTCGCGGGTCAGGGTGCGCAACGGCTGGGGATGGGGCGCGCGTTGTACGGGGAGTCGGCGGTGTTCGCTGCGGCCTTCGACGAGGTGGTGGGGGAGTTGGACCGGCATCTGGAGGTGCCGTTGCGGGATGTGGTGTGGGGTGAGGATGCGGAGGTGCTGAACGCGACGGGGTGGGCACAGCCCGCGCTGTTTGCCGTCGAGGTGGCGTTGTTCCGGTTGCTGGAGTCCTTCGGGGTGCGCGCGGACTATCTGCTGGGGCACTCCATTGGTGAGGTGGCGGCGGCTCATGTGGCGGGGGTTTTTGACCTGCGGGACGCCTGCCGGCTCGTGGCGGCACGGGCGCGTTTGATGCAGGCGCTTCCGGAGGGTGGGGCGATGGTCGCGATTGCCGCGCCGGAGGCTGAGGTGCTGCCCCAGTTGCCCGAGGGCGTCTCGGTGGCGGCGGTCAACGCGCCCGGCTCCGTGGTCGTTTCGGGCGGGGAGGCCGCTGTCCTCGCGGTGGGTCAGCAGTTCAAGGCGCTGGGTGTGAAGACGACGCGGCTGCGGGTGTCGCACGCGTTCCATTCGGCGTTGATGGACCCGATGGTGGAGGACTTCATGGCGGCGATCGCCGACGTGGAGTTCTCGGAGCCGCGCATCCCCGTGGTGTCGAACCTGACGGGTGAGCCGGCGGACATGACGTCGCCGAAGTATTGGGCGCAGCAGGTGCGTTCGACGGTCCGGTTCGCGGATGGTCTGGCGTGGTTGGCCGGGCAAGGCGTGGACACGTTCCTGGACGCGGGTCCGGACGGCGTCGTGGCGGGGTTGGCGCAGGCCAACGCCGAGGACGCTGTTGCGGTGGCCCTGATGCGCAAGGACCGGGAGGGCCAGCGGACCGCGCTGCTGGCGGCCGGGGAACTCTTCGTCCAGGGCGTGCCGGTCGGCTGGCAGACCCTGGCGGGCGGCCGGAAACCGGGCCGGGTGGATCTGCCGACGTACGCCTTCCAGCGGCGCCGCTACTGGGCCCAGCCGAAGCCGGCCGGCGACGTGACGGCAGCCGGGCTGGCGTCCGCCGAACACCCGCTGCTGGGTGCGGTGGTGTCGGTGCCGGACTCGGGTGCCGTGGTGCTGACGTCGCGGTTGTCGCTCCGTACGCAGCCGTGGTTGCGGGATCACGCGGTGCACGGGGTGGTGCTGTTCCCGGGAACGGGCTTTGTGGAGCTGGCGGTTCGGGGTGCCGATGCCGTGGGGGCCGGTGGACTGCGGGAGTTGGTCGTGGAGGCGCCGTTGGTCGTTCCCGAGGCGGGGAGCGTGCAGGTGCAGGTGGTGGTCAACGACGACAGTGGGCTCGCGGTGTACGCCCGGACGACGGATGACGAGCCCTGGACCCGGCACGCGAGCGCCGTACTGGGCGACGCCTCCGCCGCCGGGGCGGCCGGGTGGCAGTGGCCGCCGGAGAGCGGTGGGCGGGTCGACGTCTCGGACTTCTACCGGCTGACCGCCGACCACGGCTTCGCGTACGGCCCGGCGTTCCAGGGGCTGCGCGAGGTCTGGGCCGGACCCGAGGAGGTCTACGCCGAGGTGGCGGTCCCGGACGACGAGGCCGACCGGGCCCGAAGGTTCGGGGTGCACCCGGCGCTGCTGGATGCCGCGCTCCAAGCGAGTGCCTTCGTGGGGCTGGAGCCCGCGCCGGCCGGGCGGTTGCCGTTCAGCTTCTCGGACGTGACCCTGCATGCCGGTGGCGCGACCGCCTCCCGGGTACACCTGGTGCGGACGGGCGCGGACAGCATGCGGGTCGAACTGGCCGACAGCGACGGCCGGTTGGTGGTGAGCATCGGTTCGTTGGTGATGCGGCCAGTGGCGGCCGGCGGTGTGTCCGGTGGTGTGCGGTCCGGGCTGGTGCTGGGGTTGGACTGGTCGTCGGTGGTGGCGGTGCCGGAGGAGGGGGTGCCGGGTGCGGGTGTGGCGGTGTTCGGTGTGTCGGAGGACGTCGAACCGGGTGCGGATGTGCTGGTGTTGGCGGCCTACGGTGCCGCGGGCGATGTGGTGGGCTCGGCGCATGAGGTGACCGGTTGGGTGTTGGCTCAGGTGCAGCGGTGGCTGGGGGATGAGCGGTTCGGCGGGAGCCGGTTGGTGGTGGCGACGCGGGGTGCGGTCGAGGCGGAGCCGGGGGAGGCGGTCGCTGATCTGGCGGGTTCGGCGGTGTGGGGTCTGGTGCGGTCGGCGCAGGCGGAACATCCGGGCCGGATCGCCCTGGTGGACGTCGAAGCGTCGGCTACCTCTCTGGACACCGATCTCATCGCCAAGCTCGCGGTCGGCGGGGAGCCGCAGGTTGTTGTCCGGGAGGGTGTCGTCCGTGCGGCGCGTCTGGTGCGGGTGACGGCCACTCCGGACGCCTCGGATACGGAGTCGGCGGGCTTCGATGACGGTACGGTGCTGGTCACCGGTGGTACGGGCGGGCTCGGGCGGGAGGTGGCCCGGCACCTGGTGCGTACGCATGGCGTGCGGGACTTGCTGCTGGTAAGCCGTCGTGGTGGCGGTGCCGAACTGGTCGCCGAACTGGCCGAGTTGGGTGCCCGGGCCCGTGTGGCGGCCTGTGATGTCAGTGACCGTGGAGCGTTGGCGGAGTTGCTGGCGGACGTGCCGTTGAGCGGTGTGGTCCACACGGCGGGGGTGGTGGACGACGGGCTGGTCTCGTCGCTGACCGCGGAGCGGTTGGCCCGGGTGCTGGCGCCGAAGGTGGATGCGGCGTGGCATCTGCACGAGCTGACCCGGGAGCGTGACCTCACGCACTTCGTGGTGTTCTCCTCGCTCGCGGGGGTGCTGGGTAGCCCGGGTCAGGGCAACTACGCGGCGGCCAACGTCTTCCTGGACACGCTCATGCAGCACCGCCGCCACGCCGGTCTTCCCGCAGTGTCGATGGCGTGGGGCCCCTGGTCCCAAGGTGCGGGCCTGACGGGCGAGTTGTCGGAGGCGGACATGCGCCGTATCACCGCCTCCGGCACCCCGCCCTTCACCGTCGACCAGGGCCTGGCGATGTTCGACGCCGCCCTCGCCGGCCCCCAACCCGCGATCGCCCTGACCCGGCTGGACCTCAGCGCCCTCCGCACCCGCAGCGACCTCCCCCCGCTGTGGCGCACCCTCGCCGGGCAGCCCGCCCGCCGCGCCGCCGGGAGCCACCACGCCGAACCCGCCGACCTGGCCCGCCGGTTGGCCGAGCTGCCCGATGCGGCGGCGCGGGACGCGTACCTGCTGCGGCTCGTCGCCGACCACGTGGCCCTCGTCCTGGGCCATGCGCCGGGCGACGGGCTGGACGTGACGAAGGAGTTCCGCGAGTTGGGCTTCGACTCGCTGACCTCCGTCGACCTGCGCAACCGCCTCCAGGCGGCCACCGGTCTGCCGCTGCCCGCCACGCTCGTCTTCGACCACCCGGACGCCGCCACTCTGGCCGGTTTCCTGGGGACGAAGTTCGGCGGCATCGGCGGCGGCCCCTCCGCCGCGGCGGTGGCCGAGACACCCGCGCCGAGGGACCCGATGCAGGACCTCTACCTCGGGGCGCTGGAGAGCGGCCGGGCCGACCTCGGCGACGCGTTCGCGCTCACCGCGGCGCGGC
This sequence comes from Actinacidiphila sp. bgisy144, assembly GCF_057708105.1. Taxonomy (NCBI): domain Bacteria; kingdom Bacillati; phylum Actinomycetota; class Actinomycetes; order Kitasatosporales; family Streptomycetaceae; genus Actinacidiphila; species Actinacidiphila sp. bgisy144. The sequence goes on from NZ_JBYIRM010000014.1 coordinate 57,031, forward strand.
TGCGCCCCCGTTACGGCGATGCCGAGCGGGAGGCGCGGCGGCCGGTGCCGGTGCGGCTGTCGGCGGGGGAGAGCGGCCCGCACCTGGTCTGCGTCTGCCCGCCGCTGGCGCTGAACGGGCCGCAGACGTACAACCGGTTCGCGGCCGAACTGGCCGCCGACTGGAAGGTGTCGGCGCTGGTGGCGCCCGGGTTCGCGGCGGACACCCCGCTGCCAGAGAGCGGTGAGGTGCTCATCGCGACGCTGGCCGACGCGGTGCAGGAGTACGTCGGGGACGGCCCGTTCGCGCTGGCCGGGCTCTCCTCCGGCGGTGTGCTCGCCCACGAGATCGCCCGGGAGTTGCAGCGGCGGGGCCGCGACCCGCTGGCCGTGGTGCTGCTCGACTCGTACCCGATGAACAGCCCGGTGCTGAAGCGCTGGAAGAACGAGATGGCCCGGGTCGGGCTGGAGCGGGCCCGTGCGCTGGACCGGCGTCAGGCCGACGAGGGGTTCCGGCTGGAGGAGATCACCGCCTCGGCCTGGATCTGCGGCGAGTTGCTGCTCGACTGGGAGGCGCGGGGGCTGACGGTGCCGTCGTGCCTGGTCCGCGCCAGCGAGCCGGTGGTGGCCGAGGACGGCGACGGCGCCGGCTGGCAGACCCCGGTGGCGGCCTCGCAGGTCATCGACGTGCCGGGGGACCATTTCAGCATCATGGACCGGCAGTTCGCGGCGTCCACGGCGGCCGCCGTACGCGACTGGCTCGCGGAGGTGACCACCCAGGCCGCCTGCGTACCCGCCCCCTTCGCACCTGCCGATGGCGTATCCACCGACGGCGTATCCACCGACGACGTACGCGCCGACCAGGTCTCCGCGGACTGACCTGCCGGCTCCGCCCCGATCGGCGGGGACCCGGGCGCACGCCGGGTCCCCGCCCCGCGCCCGTGCGCCCCCGCGTCCCCCTCCCCGCCCGGTCTTGCGCGGATCTTGACCCGTCTTTGAGCTGGGCTCGGCAGGCTCTCCATCAGCATCAGGAACTCACATGCGTCACAGGCGTCCGGACGCCGGGTGGCGCAAGAACCCTTGCGAGACGCCGCAACGACCAACAGAGGGGTTCCCAGTAACATGCTGGAGCGCGACCAATGCCTCGATCAGCTGACCGAGCTGCTGGACCGATGCGCCGAGGGGAACGGCGCGACGGGTGTCATCAGCGGAGCGGTGGGCTTCGGGAAGACCACACTGCTGGAGGCCGTGGCGGCCAGAGCCGCGGCCCGCGGGTACATGGTGCTCGGCGCAGTCGGGTCCGTCGTCGAGAGCGCGATTCCGTACGCGGTGGTGGAGCAGCTCTTCCAGAGCGCCGAACTCGCCGGTACCGGCGCCGACATGCAGGCCCAGCTCCAACGAGCCCGGGAGGAGCAGGAGGAGACCGCGCACCTGCGGCCGGCGGCAGGAGCCGCCCAGACCTTACAGGCCCTCCACGGGCTGCTCGCCGAACTCAGCGCGCGGCAGCCGGTGGTGCTGTGCGTCGATGACATCCAGCACGTCGACGCCGAGTCGCTGGCGTGCCTGCTGCACCTCATCCGGCGCTGCCGCCGCAACCCGGTGGCGATCCTGCTCACCCTCGGCCCATCCGGGGCGGCCCCCTGCGCGGGGATACTCGCCGAGCTGGCCTGCCGGCCGGGCGTGGCCCACGTACGGCTGGGCGCGTTCGACGAGGAGGGCATGGCCCACCTGATAGCGGACCGGTTCGGGCCGGCCGCCGCCGAGCAGTACGCGCCCGGCTTCTACGCGATGAGCGGTGGCAATCCGCTGCTCGCCCAGGCCCTGGTCAGCGACCACACCGCCCGCCCGGCGCACCCCGAGACCGGCTACCACCAGGTCGCCGCGGACCTGTTCCGCGAGGCGTCGGTGGCCTGCACCCGCCGCAGCGGCCTGCACGGCCTGCGGGTGGCCCGCGGGCTGGCGATCGCCAACGGCGCCGGTTCGACGGGGCTGCTCGCCCAGCTCGTCGGGCTGGAGAAGTGCGAGGTCGACGCGGCGATGAAGATCCTCACCGAGTCCCGGCTGATCGAGGGGCTGCGTTTCCGGCACCCGGCGATCCGCTCGGCGGTCCTGGACAACATGTCGGCCACCGACCGGGCCCGGCTGCACCACCGTGTCGCCGGGCTGCTGCGCAACGACGGCGCGCCCGTCATCGTGGTCGCCCAGCACCTGATAGCGGCGGGCGCGGTGGAGGACGAGTGGGCGCCGCGGTTCCTGATGGACGCGGCCGACCAGGCGCTGCGCGAGGACCGGGTCGCGCTGGCGGAGCAGTGCCTGCAACTGGCCGACAACTGCTGCCACGACCGGCGCAAGAGCCATGTCATCAAGGCGAACCTGGCGCGGATCAAGTGGCGCGACCAGCCCGAGGCCGCCGCGCGGATCATGCTGTCGCTGGTGGGGCCGGCCAGGAGCGGGGACCTGCCGGGCGCGCTGCGGCTGAAGGTCGCGAACCGGCTGCTGGTGCAGGGCCGGGTCGCCGACGCCGTCGAGATCATGGCGCCGCTGTACGCCGAGGCCGCCGCCCCCGGTCCGGCGGCGCAGGCACCCGCGGCGCAGGCACCCGGAGCGGCGCCGCACCGTGCCGCCGCCCAGCACCACGCCCCCGCGGCGCCCGCGACCGCGCCGGGCCGCGTACCGGCACAGCAGCCGGTCCCGGCGCGGCCGCTCGCGCTGGAACTGGACGTGACCCGGCTGTGGCTGGCGTTCACCTACCCCGGGGTGCACCAGCAACTGGTCGGCGACCTGCCGGCCGGGCGGCACCGGCCCCCGCCCTCGCACCAGATCGGCCGCCCCCGGCTGTCCGCGATCCACACGCTGTGGGCGGTGCTGACCCGCGGCGCCGACGACGTGCTGGTCGCCGAGGCGGAGCGGGTGCTCCAGCACCTCCAGGTCGAGGACGACACCATCAGCTCGCTCAACTCCGCGATGGCCGCCCTGGTCTACGCCGACCGGCTGGAGTCGGCGGCCGTCTGGTGCGGCCGGCTGCGGACGGCCGCGACCGAGCGCCACGCCCCGACCTGGCACGCCCAGTTCACCTCGACGCGGGCGCTGATCGCGCTGCGCCGGGGCGCGCTGCGCAGCGCCGCGGAGTCGGCCGAGGCCGCGCTGCGCAGCATGTCGGTGGAGGCGTGGGGCGTGGAGATCGGCATGCCGCTGGCCACCGCGATCGAGGCCAGGACCGCGATGGGCGACCACGCGGCCAGCGCCGAACTGGTCAACACCCCGGTCCCGCCGGGCCTGTTCGGGACCCGTTTCGGGCTGCACTACCTGTACGCGCGCGGCCGCCACTACCTGGCCACCGGCTACCACGACGCGGCGCTCGCGGACTTCGTCCAGTGCGGGGAGAAGGCCCAGGCGTGGGACCTGGACTCGCCGACGCTGGCGCCGTGGCGGACCGGCGCGGTCGAGGTGTGGCTCCAGCGCGGGCAGCGGGAGCGCGCGAGCCGGCTCGCCGACGAGCACCTGGCGCTGGTGCGGCGCGGCCAGCGCCGCACCCTCGGGGTCGCGCTGCGGGTCCAGGCCACCACCCGGCCGGTCGCGCAGCAGGCCCAACTCCTGGGCAGCGCCGTGGACATGCTCCAGTCCGCGGGCGACGACTACGAGTTGGCGCTGACCCTGGTCGAGCTGTGCCGCACCCACCAGCGGCAGGGCGCCGCCGCGCAGGCCCGGCTGCTGGTCCGGCAGGCGTGGCGGATGGCCGGGGAGTGCGGCGCCGAAGGGCTGTGCTCCTCGCTGATGCCGAAGTCCGTCGGCGCGGTACCGGCGGAGCAGCCGCGCAGCCTGCCCCCGGCCGACGACGTGGTCACCAACGTGCTGTCCGAGGCGGAGCTGCGGGTCTGCTCGCTGGCCGCCCGCGGCCACACCAACCGCGAGATATCCGACAAGCTCTTCGTCACCGTCAGCACCGTCGAGCAGCACCTCACCCGCGCCTACCGCAAACTCAACATACGCCACCGCCGCGAGCTGCCCGCCAGCCTCGCTTCCTGACCGCCCGCCGTCCGCCGCCGCTCACCGGCGCCGCCCCGCCCCTCCACGAGGAGCGGGGCGGCGCCGTACGGTGCCCGCGGATCAGGAGGGGAGGTGCCAGACCTGGGCGGAGGTGCCGTTGCAGGTCCAGATCTGGAGCTGGGTGCCCTCGGAGGTAGAGCTGCTGGGGTCGTCCAGGCACAGGCCGGAGTGCGGGTTGAGCAGGGACCCGTTGGACTGCGGCTGCCAGACCTGCGCGACGGTGCCGTTGCAGTCGTAGAGGTCGACGGTGGTGCCGGACGTGGTGCCGGCGTTGTTCACGTCCAGGCACTTGCCCAGCACCTGGAGGGTGTTGCCGGACGCGACGGTCCACTGCTGGGCGGCGCTGCCGTTGCAGTTCCAGATCTGGATCGGGTTGAAGTTCGCGGTGTTCGAGGAGCGGTCGTCCACGCACAGCGAGGAGGCGACGCCGGCGGTGATCGGGCCGGTCGCGGTGGCGCTGCCGCTGCCGTTGAACGCGCCGAGGCCGTTGGGCGTGCCGAGGCCGGTGGGGCCGTCGTAGCCGGTGGTCGCGTTGCACAGGTAGGAGGTGCTGCACGAGCCGTCGGAGCCGGACGTCACGTCGTTGAGCGCGCCAGCGTGGCTGTAGAGGACGGACGCCGCGGAGGTGCTGGGTGCCCCGGCCAGCGCGTAGGTGGCGGCGATGATCGGGGAGGAGGCGCTGGTGCCGCCGACCACGAACCAGCCGCCCTCGCCGTAGGTGTCGTAGACGGCGACGCCGGTGGCGGGGTCGGCGACCGCGGAGACGTCGGCGACGGTCCGGTTGCCGCCGCACCCGGTGTCGGTCTGCCAGGTCGGCTTGGACTCCCAGGACGAGCAGCCCGCGCCGGAGCCGGACCACGCCGTTTCCGACCAGCCGCGCGTGGTCCCGGAGTTCCGGTTCAAGGTGGTGCCGCCGGCGGCGACGACGTACTTGGAGGTGGCGGGGTAGCTCACGCCGTAGCCGCCGTCACCGGAGCTGGCGACGTCCACCACCCCGGCGTGGTTGAAGTCCGCGTCGGCGCCCGCGTCGCCCGAACCGTCGCCGGTGCCCCAGCTGTTGGAGATGAAACCGGCGCCGAGGGACACGGCGAGGTTCTGCGCCGCCTCCAGGTCGCCGGACTCGATCACCAGGATGTGGCACAGCGGGCACACCGCGGAGACCATGTCGACGTCGAGGGACGCCTCGACGCCCCACCCGGTGTCTCCGCTGGGGTAGTTGCTCTGCTGGCCGCTGCCGTTGACCTTGCGGAAGCAGCCGTTGGCCGTGGTGCACGCGGGCAGCCCGTACTGGGCGCGGTAGGTCGCCAGGTCCGACTCGAGGTTGGGGTTGTCGGCCAGTTCGGTGACGGCCACGGTGGCGCCGCCGCCCTTCGAGGCCGCGGCCGAGGCGAGGTTGTACGCCTGCTGGAGGTCGGAGGGGCCGTAGCCGGACGGCGTCGCGTGCGGCGACAGCGCGTTGTCGTGGAGCGCCTCGATGTCGGTGCGGACCAGCGCGTAGCAGACCGGGGCACCGGGGTGCAGCGGCTTGGAACACGCGTGGTCGGTCGTCACCTGGCTGCTCGTCGTCTGGCCGGACGTCGCCTGGCCGGTCGTCGCCTGGGCGGTTGTCGCCTGGCCGGACGCGCCGGCCGGCGCGGCCAGGGCGTGGGCCGAGGCCGGCGACGCGGCGGCCAGTCCGGCCGCCGCGGCCAGCGCCAGCACCCACTGGGCGTATCTCTTCATGTCTCACCTGCTCGTGTGAGGGTGGTGGGGGAAACCGGCGGGGGCGGCGGCCCTTGGGCAGGGGCCGCCGGCCCCCGCCGGAAAGCGCTCTCCCCGCGAGCGGTGTCCGGAACGGAGGGGTGGTGCGGTGGTGCGGAGGGCCGCTTGGCAACGTTGTCGGATCGCAGGCGGCCGAGGCGGTGCGGTGGAGGTGTGCCGTGGGGGGAGCGCTCATCGAAGTTAGCCACACGACATGCACGCGTCAATACGTCCGGCCGCCGGCACGGTCCTCAGGGCCGGGGCGCGGTGATCTCCAGGCAGGCGCCCTGCGTACGGGTGGCGCAGGGCCCGGTCTCCAGGGACACGGTGCCGGGCTCCACCCGCCAGGTGAGGCTGCGGTCGAGCGAGGCCAGGGTGTCCGCGCCGACCTCGAAGACCGCCTCGCCCTCGGCGCCGGGTGCGAGCAACACCCGTGTGAAGGCCCGCAGTTCGCGCACTCGCGGCCAGGACGAGCCCCCGGTCAGCCGGCGCAGGTAGAGCTGGACGGTCTCGTCGGCCGGGCGGCTGCCGACGTTGCGGACGGTGACCCGGCAGGTCAGCGTCGGCGCGTCGGCCCCGACGCTGCCGCACGACAGCCGCGGCGGACCGTAGTGGACCTCCGTGTAGGACAGGCCGTGCCCGAACGGGTAGCGGGGCAGATGGGTCTGGTCGACGTAGCCGCGATAGCGGTGGTCCTTGCCGTTGTAGAAGACCGGGAGTTGGGCCGCCGAGCGGGGGACGGACACCGGCAGCCGCCCGCGCGGCTCGTGGACGCCGAAGAGCACCTCGGCGACCGCCCGCCCGCCGCGCGGCCCGGGGTACCAGGCGCTCAGCACGGCGGCGGCCCGGCCGTCGAGGTCGGGCAGCGCGTGCGGACGGCCCTGGACCAGGACCACCACGACCGGCGTCCCCGTCGCCGACACCGCGTCCAGCAGCGCCAGTTGGCCGGCCGGCAGCGCCAGGTCCGCGAGGTCGATGCCCTCGCCGCACGTCATGCCGGGCGCGGCGCCGGAGGAGACCACGGCCGCGCCGTTGTCGTCGAAGGCGGTGCCGGCGGACCGGGCGCTGGAGCCGCCCAGCACCAGCACCGCCACGTCCGCGCCCGCGGCGAGCGCCGCCGCTGCGGGCACCTCGGAGACGTCGTCCCCGACCAGGGCGCAGCCGCGCGCGTAGCTCACCTCGGTGCCGGGCGCGGCCGCCGCACGGATGCCCTGGAGGACCGTGATGCCGCTGCCCGGCCGCTGCGGCGCGGTGTAGTCGCCGATCTGCTGCTCGACGCGGTCCGCGTTCGGGCCGAGCACCGCGATCCGGCCGGTGGCCGGGGACAGCGGGAGGACGGCGCCGTCGTGCGCCAGCAGCGTGAGCGACGCCCGGGCGATCCGCTCGCCGACCTCAGCGGCCGACTGAAGCGGCCCGGCGGCGTACGGGCCCGCACCGGTGGACGCGCCGCCGGCCGGCGCACCGGCCTGCTCGAACAGCCCGAGCCGGAACTTCAGCGTCAGCACCCGCGCCACCGCCGCGTCCAACGCGGCCTGCGCCACGAGCCCTTGCTCCACCGCCTCGCCGAGCCGCGCGAAGCAGGCGTCCCACAGGCTCAGGTCGCAGCCGGCGTCCAGCGCGAGCGACGCGGCCGCCACCGGGTCCCCGGTCAGCCGCACCAGCCGGTCGACGGCCCCGCCGTCGGCCATCACGATCCCCTCGAACGCCCAGCGCTCCCGCAGGACTTCGGTGAGCAGGTAGCGGCTGGCGACGCACGGCAGCCCGTCGAACTCGTTGTACGCCGCCATCACCCCGCTCGCACCGGCCGCCACCCCGGCCCGCGCCGCCACGAGATGGATCTCGTGCAGCTCGCGCGCCCCCAGCTCCGTCGCCGCGCTGTTGCGCCCGCCGAGCGTCGCGCCCTGCCCGGCGAAGTGCTTCAGCACCACGCCGACCCCGGCCCGCCCGGTCCCGTCCACCAGCGCCTCGGTCAGCCGGGCGGCCAGGTGCGGGTCCTCCCCGAAGCACTCCTCGGCGCGCCCCCAGCGCGGGTCGCGCACCAGGTCCAGCGCGGACACCAGCGCCAGGTGAGCGCCCCGGGACCGCAGTTCGGCACCCGCCGCTGCCGCCGCCTGCGCGTACAGCTCCGGGTCGAAGGTCGCGCCCACCGCGAGGTTGACCGGCAGCACGCTGCCGTCCAGGGCCTGGTGGCCGTGCGGCATCTCCTCCACCAGCAGCACCGGGATGCCCAGCCGGGTGTGCTCCCGCACGTGCCGCTGCACCTGCTCGGCCATCGCCGCGCCCGCGGCCGCGTCGAGCCCGTCGCCGAAGCCGACCCCGGACCAGGGGTCGGCCCGCTGCAACCCGTACAGCGCGCCCATCCCGCCGAAGGCGGCGACCTCGGCGCGGAACGCGGCCGTCAGCCGGTGCCCGCCGCCGGCCCGCTCGTAGGCGTCCCAGCCGTACATCCGCTGGTTGACCTGGCCGACCTTCTCCGCGAGCGTCATCCGGCCCAGCAGGTCGCGCACCCGCTCGGGGACCGGCGCGGCCGGGTCGAGGTAGCGCGGGCCGGGGCGCGTCACCGCAGCTCCAGCACGGCGACCCCGTACGCGTCCAGCGCCACGTCCGCCACGGCCGCGCCGTCGTGCAGGCCGTGCAGGGTGCCCTCGGCGGCCGGGCGCACCGTCAGCGGCTCGGCGCTCTGGCTGACCAGCCACACGAACCGGCGGCCGTCCTCGTGCACCAGCACGTCCGCGCTGACCCGCGGGTCGGCCACGGTCACCGGCCGCCGCACGCCCGCGACCCGCGCCAGCGCCGCGTACAGCCGGTGGGTGTCCTCGGGGTTGGCGTGCGCGGTGCGGGCCGCCATGTGCTCCAGCGGGTAGGTGGCCAGCACCGTACGGCCCGCGCCGGTCTCGCGGACGACCAGCGCCGGGCGGCCGTGCGCGTCCACCGCCACCACCCGGCCGGTACGCGGCTCCACCGGCAGGTAGGCGCGGCTGTCCTCGTTGCCGGCGACCGGGAAGCGCAGCACCTCGCCCGCCGGAAGGTCCCCGAACGGCTCGGTGAACGTCATCTCCAGCACGTCGTCCTCGATCGGCTCGGCCACCCCGTAGGACAGCTGGAGCTCCACCCCGAACAGCCCGTCCAGGTCGTCGAACCACGGGCCGCGGGTCGCCGGGTGCTCCCCGGAGCAGAAGGACAGGTAGACCGTCGCGCCCGCCTCGGCCCGGGCGGCCAGCTCCCGGCGGGTGCGGGTGGTCAGCTGCCGGGTGGCGGGCAGCAGGTACAGCGCGGCCTGCCCGGGCAGGTGGTCGGCCTCCCGCAGGAAGCCCACCGCCAGGTCGGCGGCGCGCGCGGTGACGTAGCCCTGGTGCAGCGAGGTGAAGATCAGCGGCCGGTCGGCGGGCCGGCTGTAGGGGTAGCCGCGCTCCAGGAACGCCGGCACCACGAAGGCGGCGTCGGCGTCGGCGCGGGAGCAGCGCGCGAAGTCCACCGCCTTGAGCACGCCGGCGAACGCGGCCAGCTCCCGCAGCGGCTCCTTCGGCGCGCCCGTCGCGTCCGTGATGCCGAAGTGCATCTCGAACGGGTGGTGGTCGTAGGGCGAACGGTCCCACAGGCCGTCGTAGTCGGTGTTGTTCCAGGCCATCCAGCCCGTCGCGCCGCCCAGCAGCGAGTTGTGCAGGGTCTGCCGGTAGTAGTGGCCCGCGTTGCGTGCCGAGACCGCGTCCGTGGACAGCCCGAACTCCTCCAGGACCACCGGCTGCCCGGTCACCGCCGCCAACTCGCACTCGAAGGCCGCGCGGTAGTGCTGCCGCGGCCGGTCGGTGTCGGAGCGGTACACGTGCGGGCCGACGAAGTCCACGTACTCGGCGGTCTCCCGCAGCGAGAAGCCGTTGTCCCGGCCGGTCACCTCGATGCCCCAGGCCCCGTCGCCCAGCGACACCGGCTGGGTGGCACCGGTGGCCCGCACCGCGTTGCACATCGCCTGCGCCCACGCGGTCACCACGTCCGAGGACGGCGGGTCGACCTGGTAGATCCGGCCGTAGCCGGGCATCTCGTTGGTGATCAGCCAGCCGGTGACCGCCGGGTGGTCCTTGAAGCGCCGCGCCATCCGCGACACGAACCACGCCTGCCGGCCGACCATCCACACGTCCTCGTACAGGTCGCGGCCGCCGCGCCAGACCGGGTCCCAGTTCTCCCCGGACATGTGGCCGACGATGAAGGTGGGCACGGTGCCCATGCCCGCCTCCCGGTGCGCGTCGAGGAAGTCCTCGAAGCGGGCGCAGCACTCCTCGTCGATCCGGTGCGGCTCGGGGTGGAAGTCCGGCCAGTAGAAGAAAGAGCGGGTCGTGTTCAGCCCGTGCTCGGCCAGGACCCGCAGCTCCTCGCGCACGGTCTTCGGGTCGTAGTCCCGCCACATCAGCGGACCGCCGGTGCGGGACCAGAAGTTGGCGCCGAGCCAGGGCAGGACGTCGGGCTGGTGGGTGAGCTGGGCGCTGTGGCGTCGCATGGTCCTTCTCGGGGTGTTCGGGATCGGGTGGAGCGGTGGAGCGGTGGTGCGGTGGTGCGGTGGAGCGGTGGTGCGGGCTCAGGCGGGGCGGCCGGGGGCCGGGCCGGTGGACGCGCGGACCACCAGGCGGGGCAGCCCGGTCAGGGCCGCCTCCTCGACGTCCTCGCCGCACAGCGACAGCAGCAGCCGGGCGGCCGCCGCGCCCACCTGCTGCACCTGCTGGTCGACGGTGGTCAGCCGCGGGTGCAGCCAACTGCCCAGCGGCAGGTTGTCGTAGCCGACGACCGACAGGTCCGCCGGCACGCGCAGTCCGGCCCGCTGCGCGGTGCCGATGCCGCACACGGCCATCGAGTCGTTGGCGTAGACGACGGCCGTCGGCCGGTCGCGGGCGCGAAGCAGCGCCTCGGTCGCGCCGACCGCCATCCGCTCGCTGAAGTCGGTGTGCAGCACCGCGAACGGCCGCAGCCCCGCGGCGGTCAGCGACTGCTCGAAGGCGGCCCGGCGCAGCCGGGTGTGCTGGAGCTCGGGCGGCCCCGCCACATAGGCGACCCGCCGGTGCCCCAGGCCGAGCAGGTGCTCGACCGCCGCCGCGACCCCCACCCCCTGGTCGCTCAACCCCACCCGCGGCACCACGGCCGTGTCGTCGGGGGAGCCGAGCAGCACCGCGGGCAGCCGCAGCCGCGCCAGCAGCGCCGGGCGGGCGTCCTCGTCGCGGGCGTCGGTCAGCACCGCGCCGTCCACCCGGCCCTCGGCGGCCAGCCGCTCGTACAGCGCGTTCTCCTCGCGCAGCCCGCTGACCAGGTGCAGCAGCAGGCCGTAGCCGCGCGGCGCGAGTTCGCCCTCGATACCGGTGATCAGCTCGCTGAAGTGCGGGTCGGCGCCCAGCACGTCGGTGGGGCGGCGCACGACCAGGGCGAGGCTGCGGGTGCGCGCGTTGCGCAGCGCCGCCGCCGGGGCGCTGGGCGACCAGCCGAGCTCCGCGGCCGCGGCGAGGATACGGCGCCGGGTCGGCTCGGACAGCCGGCCCTTGTGGTTGAACGCCTGGGAGACCGCGGCCGTGGACACCCCGGCCGCGGCGGCCACCGCCTTGATGGTCGGCCGCCGCGGCGCCCGTCCGGTGGGCGCGGTCACATCTTCACCGCGCCGCTGACCAGCGCCTGCTGCATCCGCCGCTGGAGGACGGTGTACACCACCCACACCGGTATGAGCGTCAGGACGGTGCCCGCGGTCAGCACGCCGTAGTCGGTGCCGGTGATCGACTGGAGCGTGGGCAGCGCCACCTGCACGGTGCGCTGGGAGGGGTCGGGGCCGATGATCACCAGCGAGTACAGGTACTCGTTCCAGAACGTCAGGAAGTTCAGCAGCAGCACCGTCGCGATGCCCGGCAGGCACATCGGCGTGTAGATGTGCCGCAGCACCGCGAACGTGGACGCCCCGTCCAGCCGGGCGGCCTCCTCCATCTCCGGCGGGATGGTCCGCATGAACTGCACCAGCACCACCACCGACAGCGGCAGCGCGGTCGCCGGCAGGAACAGCACCATGAACGTGCGGGTGTGGAACAGCCCGGTGGCCGCCGCCAGCAGGAACGTCGGGAACAGCGCGGCGAAGGTGGGGATCAGGAACCCGAGCGAGAACACCTTCTCGATCACCCCGGCCGCCCGGCCGGTGGAACGGGCCAGCGCGAACGCCGCGGGCACCGCCAGCAGCAGCGTCAGCGCCAGCGCGAAGAGCGTCACCAGGCCGGAGTTGGCCACCGCCAGCCCCAGGTGGCCCGTCCTGTACGCAGTGGTGAAGTTGTGCAGCCCCAGCGACTTCGGCAGCGCGAACGGATGGGCGAAGATGGCGTCGTTGCTCTTGAACGCCGACGCGAGGAAGTAGTACAGCGGGACGACGAGCAGCACCGCGTACGTCCACACCAGGATGTGCGCCGGGAGCCAGCGCTTGCCGAACTTCATGGCTCAGGTCCGATCAGTAGGTCTGGCGGAAGACGCGGCGGATGGCCAGCAGCCCGACCAGCCCGGTCAGGAACAGGAACACCCCGACGGTCTGGCTGTAGCCGAGGTCGGAGGCGATGAACGCCTTCTGGTAGACGAGGAAGGACAGTGTCGTGGACGACGTCCCCGGCCCGCCCTGCGTCAGCAGCAGCACGTGCTGCGCGGAGCCGAAGAGCGTCCACAGGAACTGGAGCATCGTCACGACGCCCACGTAGTCGCGGATCACCGGGAAGTGGATCGTCCACATCGTCCGCCAGTGCCCGGCCCCGTCCAACTGCGCGGCCTCGCCCAGTTCGTCCGGCACGCTGCTCAGCCGGGCCGCGAAGAGCACCGCGGTGAAGCCGATGCCGCCCCAGACGTCCAGCGCGATCAGGCAGGCCAGCGCCGTCGAGGGCGACGCCAGCCAGGCGTCCGTCAGCGACCCCAGCCCGACGTCCTTCAGCGCCCCGTTGAGCAGGCCGTCCGGCGACAGCGCCGCGTAGAAGACCATCGCCTTCGCCGGCGTCGATATCAGCCCCGGGATGAAGAGCAGGTAGCGGATGACGCGGTGCCCGGGCGGGCGCTGGGCCACGTAGTAGCCGAGCATGTACGCGCACACGATCATCACCGGGACCGCGACCGCCAGTTGGATCGCGGTGTTGGACACCGCGTCCCAGAACGTCGGGTCGTGCACGACGGTGCGGACGTTGCCGAACCCGGCGAAGGAGACCGGCTGGAGCATGCCCGGCCAGCGCAGGGCCGCGATGACGAAGATCGCGAGCATCGGCCCGACCATGAAGACCAGGTACCAGACCAGCGCCGGCACGGCGAGCACGGTGCCGCCCTGCCGGGGCGTGCGGCGCCCGGGGGAGGCGGGGGCCGGGACCCGTCGGCGGGGTCGGCGGGTGGAGGCACCGCCGTCCGGTGTCGTCGTCAGCGTCGTCATGCGGTGACTCCCGGGGTCGGGTCGGCGGAGCAGGGACGGGGGTGGGCGCAGGGGCCGGGGCGTGTGCCGGGGTGGGCGCGGGCGGGGGCCGGGCCTGCGGTGCGGCGGTTCATGCGGACCGGTACGCGGACTCGAGCGCGGCACGCACCTTCGCCGGGCTCGTCCCGCGCGTGAAGGAGGTGCTGGTCGCGGTGATCAGCGGCTGGGTCGCGGCCGGCGGCACGAACACGTCGGGCAGCAGCACCTCGCTCACCGTGGAGCCGAGCCGCTGCGCGGCGGCCACCAGCGGGAAGCCCTTGCTCACGGTGTCCGTACGCACCGCCATGTCCCGCCCCGCCTCGGTCACGAACCGTGAGACCGTGTCGGCGCTGTACATGAACCGCAGGAACTTCTCGACGTGCCCGATCTTGCGGACGCCGTTCGGGCTGATCCAGAAGCCGATCAGGGTGAACGCCCTGATGATCGTCGGCCGGTCGTGCGCCGCGCCCTCGGCCAGCGGCCAGCCGCCCACCTCCGTGTGCCGCGCGACGTCCGCCGGGACCTTCGCCAGCGCGGACGACATCGCCGACTGCGCGGCGGCCGCCTGCGTGTTGTACTGCGTCGACATGATGTCCGAGGTCAGCCCCTGCGCCTTGTCGGCGAAGACGCCCGCGTCCCGCAGCATCGTGAAGTACTCGATGCCCGCGCGGGCGCCCCGGCTGCCGAAGTCGCCGGTGGAGTACGCGTGCCGCGCTTCGTCTTCGGTCAGGAACGTCTGGATGATCTGCGCCAGCAGCTTCTGCCCGGTCCAGTCGTTGCCGCCGACCGTCACCGGGGCGATGCCCTTGGCCCGCAGCTTCCTGGCCGCGGCCATCAACTCGTCCCCGGTGGTGGGTACCGCGTCCACGCCCGCCTTGTCCAGCAGCGCCCGGTTGTAGGCGACCGGCCAGTTCGTGGCGAAGTACGGGAACGCCCGCAGCCGCCCCTTGCCGTCCGTCCACGCCGACAGCGCCGCGGGCAGCACCCGGTCGCGCAGCCCCCAGTCGTCGAGGTAGCCCTTGACGTCCACGGTGGCGTCGACGTCGGTCCAGGTCAGCGTCTTGTCGTACAGGTTGACCATGACGACGTCGGCTTCCTTGCGGGCCAGGCGCGAGGTCTCGTAGACCTGGCCCAGGTCGTCCCCGTTGATCAGGTTCTTCACCTTGATCCCCGGGTTCTGCCTGCGGAAGCGGTCCACGGCGGCCAGGTAGGTCGGCGAGCCCGTGGCGGTGGTGCCGAGCTGGGTGTGGACGACGAGGGTGTCCGGATCGGAGTCCGACGCGAACAGCGACGAACAACCGGACAGAGCGGGCAGCGCGGCAGCCGCAGCCAGACCGGAGCCGGCGGCGAGCAAACCGCGCCGGGTCAGCGATGAGCGCACAGCGTAGGTCTCCAACCAGGCGGTTAACGATTGGTTAATCGATGTACCTCGTGAGGTGCGAGGACTTTAAAGACCCGCGAAGCTCTGGTCAAGGGCTTGCGCCCGGCAACCGCCCCACCCGAGCAGTGCCTCCTGCCCCACACCCCGGTACGTGAAGGCGGGCCACGCCCGCGGCCAGGACGACCGCGCCCGGCGTCCCGGACCGCCCGTGCGGGGCCACCCTGCGCCAGCTCGGCCTCAGCCATGCCGAGGTCCGGCGTGTGCATGGTCCGGGTGCGGCCATGACATGGTGGCGCCTGTGACGTGTTGGCGAACGAACGGCTGGTTGCCGACGCGCGTGGTCAGCACTTCGGGAAGGACATGATGAAGCTTCTCCTCACCGACTCCGGCATCACGAACGAGAGCATCCAGGATGCGCTGGTCGGCCTGCTGGGTAAGCCGGTTGCCGAGTCCAGCGCCCTGTGCATCCCCACCGCGGGGTATGCGGGCCCCGGCGCCGATCCGGGCGGACCATGGCGATTCATCAGTGGACGATCTGCGAACCCGATGACCGCACTGGGGTGGAAGTCGGTGGGTGTGCTGGAACTCACCGCGCTGCCCAGCATCGAGGAAGCGCTCTGGGTCTCCTGGGTCCAGGCGGCCGACGTCCTGCTGGTCAACGGTGGTGACGCGCTGTACCTGTGCCACTGGATGCGGCAGTCCGGGCTGGCCGAACTCCTGCCGTCGCTGCCCGACACGGTCTACGTGGGACTCAGCGCCGGGAGCATGGTGATGACCCCCCGTGTCGGCGAGGACTTCGTGGGCTGGAAGCCGCCCGCCGGCGGCGACAGCGCGCTGGGGGTGGTGGATTTCTCGATCTTCCCGCACCTGGATCACCCGGCCTGTCCGGAGAACACGACGGCTGCGGCGGAACGGTGGGCGGCCGGTATCGGGGGTCCCGCGTATGCGATTGACGAGCAGACCGCTATCAAGGTGGTAGACGGCGCCGTGGAAGTGGTCTCCGAAGGGCGCTGGAAGTCGTTCGAGGGCGCCCGCCAGTAGGCCATCGCAACTCGCCGCCTACCGGCCGACGTTCGTGAGCGACCCAGAAGTACGAGGTCGGGCGTGTCGACGAGAGCAGTCGGGTGGCGCCCGTTTGCACATCGAGCTCGCTGTCCTAGGCATGCCCCGGGGTCGCGGGGATGCGCCACGGCCCGCCCCCGCGCCCGCCCGGGGCCCCGGGAGAGGCCGGGGCCGGGGGGCGGGTGGGCGGTCAGGCGGCCTGGGTGAGGGGGGTGAGTTCGGCGCGGCCGAAGAGGAGGGCGTAGCCGCCCGGGAGTTGGCGCAGGATGCGGGTGAGGAGGTCCGGGCCGGCGAGGTCGGCGACGGTGGACAGTACGGAACCGGTGTCCCAGCGGGTGGTGGCCGGGCTTGCGCCCGCGCGGGTGGCCAGGTCCTTGACGAAGCCCCACCCGGTCAGGGGGTGGAGGTCGGGTACCTGGTTGCTGAGGACGCGGGCGGCCTCGAAGGGCAGGCGGGCGGCCAGTTCGACGCGCTCGTCGCCGGTCACCTGGCGGCCGAGCCCGGACAGGACGAGGCGGACGGCCTGCTCGGCGCGCTCCCGCGTGGGGTAGGCGCCCTCGTAGCGGACCCGCTCCAGCATCTGGTCGTACGTCATCGTCGCGGACGAGTCGTGGGGGAGCGGTGCATGCCGGTCGGACATCACTGCTGTGCGTGCCTTTCTGCGGTGATGGGGTGGTGGGGGCGGGGTGGTCCCGTGGTCCCGTGGTGAAGGGGGATGGCGCGGCGGGGCGGAGGACGGGCCGACCGGGGCCGTGCGCCCGTCCTCCGCCGTCCTCCGCCGTTTGGCCGCCGCTGGCGGCGGCCCCGGCCTCAGCCGGCGATCTGCTTGCGGGAACCGTCGCCGACAGCGACCTTGCGGGGCTTGGCCCGCTCGGCGATCGGGATGCGCAGCGTCAGCACCCCGGCCTCGTAGTCCGCCTGGATGCGCTCCGTGTCCAGGGTGTCGGCCAGCACGATCTGGCGGGAGAAGACGCCCAGCGGACGCTCGGAGAGGTCCATCTTCACGTCGTCGCTCTTCGAGGTGGGCCGGCGCTCGGCCCTGACCGTCAGCATGTTCCGCTCGACGTCGATGTCGATCGCCTCGGCGCTCACGCCCGGCAGGTCGAAGGACACCACGTACTCATCGCCTTCGCGGTAGGCGTCCATCGCCATCGCGGAGGGGCGGGACCAGGTACCCGGAGCGGTCAGCTGCTGGGCGAGCCGGTCGAGTTCGCGGAACGGGTCGGTGCGCATCAACATCGCGAAACACCTCCAGAAGGTTCGGGCAGTACCTGCCAATGCGCTTCAACGATTCCGTTGTACCATGTCATCCAATGGATGACAAACGTGGTGTCGTCGAAAGGATGACGCGCCGATGACACAGGGACCACAGGGAGAAGCGCCCATGCCGGAGACCGACCAACCGCCCCCGCCCGCCGACGAGCAGGGCCCCGCCTCCTTCCTCGCCGCCGCCGCGGCCCTGGAGGCCATCCGTGACGCGCTGCGCACCGCCCAGGACGAGGCGCCCGCCGCCTCCTGGCAGGGCACGGGCCCGGAACAGGCCCTGGCCTCCCTCCTCCTGCTGCGCCAGGTCAGGGAAGAGCTCGCCGGGTGGGAGACCGGCCTGATCGAGACTGCCCGCGGCGCCGGCGCCAGCTGGGCCGACCTCGCCCACCCGCTCGGCGTCGCCAGCCGCCAGGCCGCCGAGCGCCGCTACCTGCGCAACCGCCCCGGGCCGGCCGGCGCCACCGGGGAGCAGCGCGTCCAGGCCACCCGTGACCGCCGCGCCGCCGACCGCGCCACCGGCGTCTGGGCCCGGCGCAATGCGGCGGAGCTGCGCCGCATCGCCGGGCGGATCAGCGCGCTGACCGACCTCCCGGCCGCGGCCCGGCTCCCCCTCGGCCGGCTCGACGAGGCCCTCGCCCAGGACGACCCCGCCGCCCTCCTCGCCCCCCTGACCGCCGCCCGCCCCCACCTGGCCGACGGCCACCCCCGCCTCGCCGCACAACTCGACGA
Source organism: Actinacidiphila sp. bgisy144 (assembly GCF_057708105.1). Classification (NCBI taxonomy): domain Bacteria; kingdom Bacillati; phylum Actinomycetota; class Actinomycetes; order Kitasatosporales; family Streptomycetaceae; genus Actinacidiphila; species Actinacidiphila sp. bgisy144. The sequence continues at coordinate 74,663 of NZ_JBYIRM010000014.1, forward strand.
CACCCTCACCGGCGCCACCGCGCCGATACCGAAACGCGGTTGAGCGCCCCCGCCCGGACCGTGCATCATCCGCCACGTGGACACGTATCTGGAGACCGAGCGCCTCGCGCTGCGCCGTTTCACCGCGGACGACGCCGACCTGCTGATCGAGCTGGACAGCGACCCCGCGGTGATGCGCTACCTGACCGGGGGCGAGGCGACCGCGCCGGAGACCGTGCGCGCACGGCACCTGCCGTCGATCGTCGACGGCTACGCGAAGTGGGGCGGCCAGCTCGGCCTGTTCGCCGCGTACGAGCGCGACGGCGGGGCGTTCGTCGGCTGGTTCTGCTTGCGCCCCGAGCCGGACGGTCCGCGGGAGGAGGCCGAACTCGGCTACCGGCTGCGGCAGTCGGCCTGGGGCCGGGGATACGCCACCGAGGGCTCGCGGGGCTTGCTGCACAAGGGGTTCACCGCGCTGGGGCTGCGCATGGTGTGGGGCGAGACGATGACCGTCAACCGCGGGTCGCGCGCGGTCATGGAGAAGGTCGGCATGACCCTCGCGGGGACCCTCCCCACGCCTGCGAGCATGGCGGCGGTGGAGGGCGCCGAGCACGGCGGCGTACGGTACGAGATCACCCGGGCGCAGTGGCTGCGCCGCCGGCAGGACCGGAAACGGCCCTGACCAGGTGACGGGGAGGCCGTACCACCCCCCTCTTCCCCCGGACCGGGGCCGAACGGGTGCGGCGCGGGGCGGGGGTCAGGTGCGCGGCAGGATGCCCAGGAGCGCGGAGGTGAAGGAGGCCCGCAGGGCGTCGCGCAGTTCCAGGTGGAGCACGCCGAGCGCGGGTTCCTCCGCGTAAGCGGCGAGGAGGCTGGGGGGCGGCGGGACGTAGGCCGCCAGGGCGCCCGCCGAGACCAGGCCCATCAGGCAGAACAGCTGGGTGTCGTCGCCGAGTTCGGGCACGTGGCGGCGGACGAGTGCGGTCATGTCCGCGAGCCGCGCGAGGGAGGACCGCTTGTGCCGCTTGACGACCTCGACCGACACGTTGTGCTCCAGGACGCCGCCCTGGGCGCCGAAGAGGTCGCACAGCACTTTCCGGTCGGCCAGTGACCGGCTGAGGATCTCGGCCAGCCGGCCGGCCCGTGCGTCCGGTGCGGCGTCCGCCTCGATGCCCGCGGCCAGCTCGTCGGCCAGCTCGGCGAGCCAGCTGCCGAGGAAGTCGTCGAGCAGTTCGAGCAGCACCGCCTCGCGCGACTCGAAGTAGCGCAGGACGTTCGACTTGGCCAGGCCCACCCGCCGGCTGAGCTCATTGAGGCTCACCTCGGCAACGGGCATCTCGTCCAGCATTGCCGCCGCAGTGTCCAGGATCGCCCGGCGGCGGATCTCCCGCTGCTCCTCGCTCCTCGCCCGCTGAAAGGTCACGTCCTCAGCCTAGCTTGCAGACCGCCGGTCTCTTGACATGAGACCGGCGGTCTCTTACGTTGGCGGTGGTAACAGACCACTGGTTCTTTAGGAGTGCGCCATGGGTGACAACTGGACCGAGCGGGACATCCCCGACCAGCGCGGCCGGGTGGCGGTCGTGACCGGTGCCAACACCGGGCTGGGCTTCGAGACCGCCCGGATGCTCGCGGAGCGCGGGGCGGCGGTGGTCCTGGCCGTCCGCGACGTCGAGAAGGGCAGGCAGGCGGCGGCCCGCATCACCGCGGGCGCCACCGCCGGTGCCATGGGCCCCGTCACCGTCCAGGCCCTGGACCTGACCTCCCTGGAGTCGGTCCGCTCCGCGGCAGCCGATCTGCGCGCGGCCCACCCGCGCATCGACCTGCTCGTCAACAACGCGGGCGTGATGTACACCCCGCGGCGGACCACCGCCGACGGCTTCGAGCTGCAGTTCGGCACCAACCACCTCGGCCACTTCGCCCTCACCGGCCTGCTGCTGGACCGACTGCTGCCCGTCCCCGGCTCCCGCGTCGTGACGGTCAGCAGCACCGGCCACCGCATCCGGGCCGCCGTCCACTTCGACGACCTGCAGTGGGAGCGCTCGTACAGCCGCATCGGCGCATACGGCCAGTCCAAGCTGGCCAACCTGATGTTCACCTACGAACTTCAGCGCCGGCTCGCACCGCACGGCACCACCGTCGCGGTGGCCGCGCACCCCGGCGTGTCCAACACCGAACTCGTCCGCAACACGCCCGCGCCGCTGCGGATGCCCGTCACCTGGCTCGCGCCGCTGCTCACCCAGAAGCCCGAGATGGGCGCGCTCCCGACCCTGCGCGCCGCCACCGACCCCGAGGCCGCCGGCGGGCAGTACTACGGCCCGGGCGGACGCGGGGAGATCCGCGGCTACCCCAGGCCCGTCGCCTCCAGCGCGGACTCCCACGACGCGGCCGCCCAGCAGCGCCTGTGGGCCGTCTCCGAGGAACTCACCGGGGTGACCTTCCCCGCACTGCTCGGCGCGCCCAGCGCGTGAGCAGCGCGGTGGCGCCGCCCTCCGCGGTCCGGTGGCGGCCGGTTCACGCCCGCCAGTTGCCCCCGGGCTGCCGGCGCTGCCGGACGAACTCCTCGTACACCGCTGAGCCCGCCGCGGCCGGATACGCCTCGAAGCCCACCCAGTCCGTCCCGTGGTACTCGCGGAAGAACAGGTTGGCGATGGTGTCGTTGACCTCCACGGCGGTCACATGGACGGCCGGAACCCGGAACGGCTCCTCGCGCGGCGGTGCGCGGTCGGGGCACGTCGGCGCGGACACCACCGGGCGGGGCGGGGGCGCGGGGGAATCGGAGCGGGCAGGGGTGTGCCGCGCCGGTCCGGGCAGGCTCGGGGTAGGCCCTCGACCGAGGGCGTGACCAGACCGGGCGGGCGGGCCATGCTGGAGATCACGCAGAAGCACGGATGGAGCCGTGACCACGAGATCGTCCTCGACGGCGTCGCGGTGGGGCACTGGCGGCGGCGCGGCAGACGTTCCGGCGGGCCGCTCGAACTGGCGGGGGAGACCTCGGAGTTCCATGTCGCCCGATGGGGCCGGTCCTACGAACTGCGGGCAGCCGAGGGTGTCCGGGCCTCGGCCCACCGCGCCGGGCGGACGTGGGAGGTGGTCTGCGACGGTGCCGCATACCGTCTGGAGCGGGTCTCGCGGTTCCGCCGGCCGTGGCGGCTCGTGCGCCAGGGGCGGGACCTGGGCACGTTCACCCGTATCCGCCCCGGTCGGGGCGTGACCGCCGAACTCGGCTCCGTACCCTTGCCCGTGCAGGTCTTCGCCGGCCTCGTGGTGCTCTCCCTGTGGCAGCGCCAGGACGCCGCGACCGCCGGCGCCGTGGCCGCGTCCGGCAGTTGAGGTGCCGCGGCCCGCGCCGGCCGTCCGCCGGAGCGCTCCTGCCCGGACCGGGCGGCGCGGGAGGAGCCGTGGGGGAGCGGTGCCGCCCGTTGCGCTGGAGCACCGCGCTGACCTGTGCGGACTTCCCCGCAACACACGCACAACCGGTCAGTTGTCTGATCAACACGGATCATCAACGGTCGCGTTGGTCGCTGTATAAATCTCCTGCGGTCAAAAACGGGCAGTCCAGGTCCGGTTCGCGGAGCGGGGAGGTGCGGGCGTGCACGCCACGGAGCGCCGGCGCCGGCATCGGCACCGCACCCGCGGCGGTGCGCGACGCGCGCCACGGCGGCGGGTCCCGCCGCCGACCCGGCGGCCGCCGACCTCGGCGGCGTACCGCGTGGAACCGGCCTGACCAGAGCCGGTCCGGTCCCCGCCGGCGCCCGGAGACTTCACCGGCGGTCTCGCGCAGCCGGATGCGCACGGGCCACCATGGCACATCCGGCCCACCCGGTCGCCGAGCCCGATCCGTCCCCGGCCCTCCGCACCGCACCACACCGCATCGGACCGGACCGGACCGCCGATCCCCCCACCCGCCCGTTCCACGCACCGGCCGGCCGCCCCTCACCGTCCCCCACCGATTGCTGAGGACACCATGAGCACACAGCAGACGACCGACGCTTCCGGCCCCGAGCCGCCGGCCCCGGACGCCGCGCCCCCCGGTGCGGAGGGACCGTCCTCGGGCGGCCTGCGGGTGGGGCTCAAGAGCCGGCACCTGTCGATGATCGCGATCGGCGGTGTGATCGGCGCCGGCCTATTCGTCGGCTCCGGTTCGGGCATCGCCGCCGCCGGCCCCGCCATCCTCATCTCGTACGCCCTGGTCGGCGCGATGGTCGTCCTGGTGATGCGGATGCTGGGCGAGATGGCGGCCGCGTACCCGACGTCGGGCTCGTTCTCCGCGTACGCGGACCGGGGGCTCGGGCGCTGGGCGGGGTTCTCCATCGGCTGGCTGTACTGGTTCTTCTGGGTCGTCGTGCTCGCCGTCGAGGCGACCGCGGGCGCGACCATCCTCCAGGGCTGGATGCCGGCGGTGCCGCAGTGGGGCTGGGCGCTGATCGTGATGGCCGTGCTCACCGCCTCGAACCTCGCGTCGGTCGCCTCCTACGGCGAGTTCGAGTTCTGGTTCGCCGGGATCAAGGTGGTGGCGATCGCCGCGTTCATCGTGATCGGCGTGCTGGCGCTGTGCGGGGTGCTGCACGGCGACAGCACGGGCCCCGGCCACAGCTCGGCGGGGCTGTCCAACCTGACCTCCCACGGCGGGTTCCTGCCGAACGGCCCGGGCGCGATCCTCACCGGCATCCTGATGGTCGTCTTCTCCTTCATGGGCAGCGAGATCGTCACGCTCGCCGCCGGTGAGTCCGCCGACCCGCGCAAGGCCGTCAGCCGCGCCACCAACAGCGTCATCTGGCGCATCGCGGTCTTCTACATCGGCTCGATCTTCGTGGTCGTCACGCTGCTGCCGTGGAACGACAAGTCGATCACGAAGCACGGCAGTTACGTCGCGGCGCTGGACTCCGTCGGGATACCGCACGCCGGGCAGGTGATGAACGTCGTGGTGCTCACGGCGGTGCTGTCCTGCCTCAACTCCGGCCTCTACACCGCCTCCCGGATGGCCTTCTCCCTGGGCGTGCGCGGCGACGCCCCCAAGCCCTTCGCCCGTACGAGCCCGCGCGGCGTCCCGCAGGTCGCGATCCTCTCGTCGGTGGCGTTCGGCTTCCTCGCGGTGTTCTTCAACTACAAGTGGCCCGACAGCGTCTTCGCCTTCCTGCTGAACGCCTCGGGCGCGGTCGCGCTGTTCATCTGGCTGGTCATCTGCTGCACCCAGCTGAGGATGCGCGCGATGATCCTCCGCGACGACCCGGACAAGCTCGTCGTACGGATGTGGTTCTTCCCGTACCTGACGTGGGCGACGATCGCGATGATCGTCTTCGTGCTCGGATACATGCTCACCGACCACGATGCCCGCAAGCAGGTGCTGCTGTCGCTGCTCGCCGCCGCCGTGGTGATCTTCGTCGCGCTGGTCCGGGAGCCCGTCGCCCGGGCGGTCGTCCGGCGCCGCCCGAGCGCCTCCCAGCCCTCCTGACGCCCGCGGCCGCCGCCCCCGGCCCGGGGCGGCGGTCCCGGTGGCCCCCGCGGCCCGGGCGAGGGCGCCCCGGGGCGGCCGCGGCGTGTTCGGACGGCGCGCGACCGGGCAGGCGAACCCCATGACGGCTACCCATCTCGAACAGGAAGTGACACTCGAAGGCGTCGGCCCGCTCGACCCCACCGGCCTGTGCGCGCTGCCGAAGGTGAAGAAGGTCGTGGAGGCACCGCGCGAGGACCTCGACGCCGTCTACTACGACACCGCCGAACTGCGCCTGCTCTCCCGCGGCATCACCCTGCGCCGCCGCAGCGGCGGCCACGACGAGGGCTGGCACCTCAAGCTGCCCGCCGACGGCGGCAGGCGCGAGGTCCACGCGCCGCTGCGGGCGGGCAAGCCCGGAAAGGTGCCCCGCGAGCTGGAACGCAGGGTCCGGGCGTACACCCGGGGGCGCCCGCTCGGGCCCGTCGCCCACCTGCGCACGCACCGGCGGCGCCACCTGCTGCTGGACCGCAAGGGCCGCTCGCTCGCGGAGGTCGCCCAGGACGAGGTCGACGCGCACGTCCTCGACGTGGAGCGGCTGCGTACCGCGGCCCTGCCCGCCACCCCGGACCGCGCGGCCGGCGGGCGCGGCGGCACCCAGGGCGGCACGAGCACCCGGGTGGTGCACTGGTCCGAGGTCGAGGTCGAGAAGGACCGCGGCGACGACGCGCTGCTGCGTGCCGCCGAACGCCGGCTGCGCGCCCAGGGAGGCAGCCGCCCGGCCCGGTCCGGCAAGCTCGACCACGCGCTGGGCGCCGCGCTGGCCCTGCCGCCGCAACCCGCCCCGCCGCCTCGCCCCCGCCCGGGCTCGGCAGGCGAGTGCTTCACGCGCCGGCTGTCGGAGCAGATCGACGTCCTGCTCGAGACCGACGCGGCCGCACGGGCCGACGAACCCGACGCGGTGCACCGGATGCGCACCACGAGCCGCCGGCTGCGCAACCTGCTGCGCGACAACCGATCCATGCTCGACCGGCGGCGCACCGACCCCGTCGCCGACGACCTGCGCCGGCTCACCCGCGCGCTCGCAGGCGCCAGGGACCACGAGGTGCTCGCCGCGGACCTGCCCGCGCAGGCCGCCCGCCTGACCGGGCCGGAGCATCCCGCGCTCGCCCGCCGGGTCGCCGCGCAGGAAGCCGGACGGCACAAGGAGGCGCACCGCGCCGCGGTCGCCTGGCTCGACCGGCCCCGCTACTACGCCCTGCTCGACGCCCTCGACGGCCTGCGGGCCGAACCTCCGCTGCGTCCCGCCAGGAGCGCCAGGCCCGCGAAGAAGCACCTGCGCAAGGTCATGGGCCGCGACCACGACCGTCTGGCGAAGCGGATGAAGACCGCGGTCAACGCTCCCGACGGGCCCGGACGCGACAAGGCGATGCACCAGGCGCGCAAGGCCGTCCGCCGGGCTCGGCACGCCGCGGAGACCGCGCTGCCCTACGCCGGCAAGCGGGCGAAGCGGTACCGCAAGCGGGCCAAGGCCCTTCAGGGGGTGCTCGGCGCGCACCAGGACGCGGTCGTGGCGAAGGGCGAACTGCGCGAGCTCGCCGCGCAGGCGCACCGTGAAGGAGCGGACACCTACGGCTATGGCCGCCTCCACGCGGTGCAGGAGCGCCGCGCGGCCGCGGCGCTCGGGGACCTCCCGTCCGCGGGGAAGCGGCTGCGCCCGTACTGACCGAGGTGCCGGCCTCCTGCCTGCCGGCCCTGCCCCTGCCGTCCCCCTCCATGTGACCCACGTCTCACAACCCGCGTGCAGCAGGCGCGGCGGCTTGTGCGTCGAGGAGGGGTGACAGGAAGGGAGGGGACGTGAGGCTGGCAACCGAGCACGACACCTGTGTCGGCAGCAGCAGGCCGGTACCGGCGCAACCGAGGAGCGAGCGGGCCTTCGACGAGTTCGACGAGTTCGTCGTCGCCCGCTCGGCCGTACTGTTCCGGGGCGCTCTGATCCTGACGGGCAACCGCGAGGCCGCGGAGGACCTGGTCCAGGAGACGCTGGAGCGGGCCTGCCGCAAGTGGCGCACCATCGCGGCCAAGGACGCCCCCGAAGCCTACGTGCGACGGATCATGGTGAACCTGGCGAACGATCGCTGGCGGCGGTTCCGCCGTACGGTCCCGCACGACGACGGCGTGGAACGCGCCGCCGCCGGGGACCAGTACGGGCAGATCGACACCAGGGACCAGTTGCTCAGGGCGCTCCAGAGTCTGCCCATGCGCATGCGGACGGTGGTGGTGCTGCGGTACTTCCACGATCTCTCGGACGACGAGATCGCGGCCGACCTGAGGATCTCGCCGAGCACCGTGCGGTCCCAGCTCGCTCGCGGTATCGGCAAACTCCGTGGCCAGTTCCCCGCGTTGTCCCACCCTTCGCCGCAGCAGACCACGGAAGGACTGTGATGGCTCCCCACGACTCGCGGCCTTCCGGCTGCACACCTTTCGAACAGGAACTCGTGAACGCCATGAACGACTTCGTGAACGCCACCGAGACACCCCACTTCGCCACGGCCGCGATCGTGCGCCGGGCCCGCCGGAAGAAGGCGACGGCCATCGCGGGCATCGCCGCCGCCCTCGTCGTGGCCAGTGCGGGCACCGCCCTGGCGGCCGGCGTGGTCGGCAGCGGTGGGCACGCCTCCCACGCGGCCGCCGCGCGCTCGGCCGCTTCCGACGGCACCACGGTGCTGTTGCGCTCCCGCGACGGCGGGACCGTCACCGTCCCGCTGACCGGCATGGACTCGGCGCAGGCCAGGGAGACCCTCGTCCGGCGCGGGCTCACGCCCGACTTCACCCGGAGGCCGGTGACCGGCTGCGCGCAGAGCACGGTCATCGCGGTCTCACCGCACGCTCCGACGGTCGTCCGCGCGGGCGCCACGATCCACGTGACGGTCTGCGCCGGATGACCCCCGCGGTGCCGGCCTGACCAACCCGGCCGGCACGAAGGGGCGTTGGTGGTCCCGCCGCAACCGGGAACCCCCACCCCGTGAAACGACAAGCCCACCGCCGTGAACGATCCCGTCCCTTCACCCCGCCGGTGGCCGGGCGGGCCCCCGGGGTTACTCGGCTCCGCCGAACGCAGGTGCCGGGGCCGGGGCTGCCGGGGCCGGGCGGGACTCCGGGGCGGGGTGGCAGGTGAAGCCGAGGCGGCTCATCGCACGGGTGACCTCGTCCGCGGAGAAGTCGCGGCGGTCCTGCCTGGTGAGCACTTCACCGACCTGCTTGACCGGGTAGGTGCGGCGGCCGATGGTCACAGACGCACCGGTCACGGGTTCGGGCTTGATGCCCTTCATCGCTTCCAGCACTTCGCTCTTGATGAGGTTGAAGGAGAAACGCGCGATGACACAGTGCATGATGCCTCACAGGTTGACGTGGAGCCTCTGACCACGGGCGGGTGGGCTGGGCGGGCGGGTTCGGGGGCGGTGGCAGCCCGCCTCAGGCGGCGGTGCCGGCGGTACCGGCGGTCTTGCGGCCGGCGCCGCGGGGCGCCGTGCGCGGCGTCGCGGTGGCGCGTCGGGCCTGGGCGGTGCTGCGGCCCCGGCCACGTGACGCGGACGGGCGGCGCCCGGGCCGTTCGGTGACGGGTGCGCTGACGGTGACGGGGACGCCGGTCGGGGTACGGGCGCCCGTGATGCGGCTCAGTTCGGCCTCGCCGGAGCGCACCTGGGTGGTGAGCGGGGTGATGCGGGCCTGGGCCATCAACCGGGTCATGTCGCGGCGCTGGTCGGGCATCACGAGGGTGACAACGCTGCCGGACTCGCCGGCGCGGGCCGTGCGGCCGCCGCGGTGGAGGTAATCCTTGTGGTCGGTGGGCGGGTCGACGTTGACCACCAGGTCGAGGTGGTCGACGTGGATGCCGCGGGCGGCGACGTTCGTGGCGACGAGCACGGTGACGTGCCCGGTCTTGAACTGCTCCAGGGTGCGGGTGCGCTGCGGCTGGGACTTTCCGCCGTGCAGCGCCGCTGCGCGCCCCCGCTGCTCAGGAGATCCCGGGTCAGGCGGTCCACCGCGTGCTTGGTGTCCAGGAACATGATCACACTGCCCGCGCGTGCGCCGATCTCGAGGGTGACGGTGCGCTTGTCGGCGGCATGGATGTGCAGCACGTGGTGTTCCATCGTGGTGACCGCGCCGGCGGAGGGATCGACGGAGTGGACCACCGGGTCGTCGAGGTAACGGCGCACCAGCAGGTCGACGTTGCGGTCCAGGGTGGCGGAGAACAGCATGCGCTGGCCGCCGGGGCGCACCTGGTCGAGGAGCTCGGTGACCTGCGGCATGAAGCCCATGTCGGCCATCTGGTCGGCCTCGTCCAGCACGGTGGTCTCGACCTGGTCCAGGCGGCAGTCCCCGCGCTGGACCAGGTCCTTCAGGCGGCCCGGGGTCGCGACGACGACCTCCACGCCGCCGCGCAGGGCGCCGGCCTGCCGGCCGATCGACATGCCGCCGACCACGGTGGCCATCCGGAGCCTCAGCGGCCGGGCGTAGGGGGTGAGCGCGTCGGTCACCTGCTGGGCCAGTTCCCGGGTGGGCACCAGGACCAGGGCCAGCGGCTGCCGGGGCTGGGCGCGCCGGCCGGCGGTGCGGGCCAGCAGTGCCAGGCCGAAGGCCAGGGTCTTGCCCGAGCCGGTGCGGCCCCTGCCCAGGACGTCCCGGCCGGCCAGCGTGTTGGGGAGGGTCGCTGCCTGGATCGGGAACGGCACCGCCATGCCTTCGGCGCCGAGGGCGGCCAGCAGCGGGGCGGGCAGGTCGAGATCGCCGAACGCCTCGACCGGGGGAAGCGCCGGCGTGATGGTCGTCGGCAGCGCGAACTCCCCTTGCCGCGCGGGGCGGCGCCCGTGGCCACCGGAGCGGCCCGCGCCCGAGGGGCGTGCGGACCGGGCGCGGGAGCCGCCGCCCCGCGAGGAGCCGGTGGAGCCGGTGGAGCCGCCGGTCCGTGAGGAGCGGTCGTTCGTGCGAATGGTGCGGTTCATGCGGAACCTTCCTCGATACGGCACGTATCGAGGAACCTCCGCGGCGGTGAGCCGCCTGGGAGAATCGCACGTACGAACCGAAGAAAAGAAAAACGGGGAAGAGCGAGGCTTCCCTTTTCGCGGCGGCGGGGGGCGGAAGTCGTCGAAGAAGACGTGAATTCCGGAGCGAAAGATGGTGGCGGAATATGCCCTGCCGCCATCCACGGGGGTGTTGTGCCATCGGCTGCCCCCGCCGGCCCGTGTGGCCGTCGCCGGGCACGGGGAAAATCCTGTGACGCACAAAAGCCGGGGCCCGCACCCCTCAGGTGCGGGCCCCAGCTCGGTGTGACGCGTCGGTGTCAGGCGGGGACGATGTTCTCCGCCTGCAGGCCCTTCTGGCCCTGCGTGACGTCGAAGTTCACCTTCTGTCCCTCCTGCAGCTCGCGGAAGCCGGAGGCGGCGATGTTCGAGTAGTGGGCGAACACGTCAGCGCCGCCACCGTCCTGCTCGATGAAGCCGAAACCCTTTTCCGCGTTGAACCACTTCACGGTGCCACTAGCCATTTGTGCTCTCCTTCGGGGCGGTGTCCTGTGCCCGCACTGTGCGAGCCCAGTGTCGCCGTGATGATTGCCCCGTCCGAGAGTGTCGGCACGCAAAGTGACCTACCCGACGAAAATCCGGTGAGGTCGCTTGAAGTTTTGGGAACCACTACTGCAACTGCTCGCCAGAGTAGCACGGGGTGGGCCGCAGTGCCCGGGGCGGCGCTAATTCCGTGGGGTATCCGCGGATCACTTCGCTTCGCGCGGCATGAATTTCTCTTGTCGCGGCACCAGATATTCGCGTCGGCGCAGAGTCGAAGTGCGTCCGGGGCGGCCCCCTCCGTCGCCTTCGCACCGGTGCGGCGCCGGTGCGGCACCGACTGCGGCACGTGCCCGGTCCCGATGCCTCGCCCCACGGCTCCTCGACGTGCCGGAGCGCCCGATCCTCACTACCGGACACGCGAAAATCTATGCCGGCCGCAGTAGACATTGCGGGGCGGCGTGGCTATGGTTTCTCTCGTAGCCGAGATCGACAAGGCCCGGCAGAGATGAACTGCCGGGCAGCAGTACCGCACGACGCAGGACGGTCCGGTGGTGGAGTTCCGAAGCCAAGGAGCTTGTTTTGACGGCGACGGGACTGACGACCGGACCGGGTGGCCCGCAGCGCTCAGGGGCCGCCGCGCAGTACCCGTTCGGTAAACACCCAGAGGGAAGAACGGAGGAGTCGACACGCCATCAGGATCGCCCGGGCGGAGCTTTGGGCCCGGGTACCGCAGGACATCGATAGTGAGGTGGTCTCCGGTCAAGCAACCGCGATCCCCGTACCCGCTGCCACGCTCCCGTGCGGCGGTGCGGACACAGTAGGTCGGCGCAGTACCAGGCCGACAGATGGTGTTGTAGTTCCTTCGGGGCCCTGGTGCCGGTATGGCACCAGGGCCCCTCCAGCGTGTTCCACAGAGAGGCAAGATGACGGCAGACGACTCGTTCAACCGGCTTGATGACGACGACTACCCCGCCTACACCATGGGCCGGGCCGCCGAACTGCTCGGCACCACCCAGGGCTTCCTGCGCGCCATCGGCGACGCCCGCCTGATCACTCCGCTGCGCTCCGCCGGCGGCCACCGCCGCTACTCCCGCTACCAGTTGCGCATCGCCGCCCGTGCCCGGGAACTCGTCGACCAGGGCACCCCCATCGAGGCCGCCTGTCGCATCGTGATCCTGGAAGACCAGCTCGAAGAAGCCCGGCGCATCAACGCCGAATACCGCCGCGCCGAGTCCGAGCGCACGGAAGGCGACTGACGGGCGGTCCGCGGCAGCGCAGCGGCGCCGCGCCGTCCCCCCCGACCTCGTCACCTGAGCGCATGACCGCCGAAGACGCCCGGCCGCCGCCACGCGGACGGGTGTCCCGGCGCGGCGACGTACCCTCACGACGCGCCTTCCTGGGCGGCCGTGCCGGCGAGCCGGTGCGCTCCCGCCGAGACGGACGCGGCCGCGGTACCAACCGTCCGCGGGCCGGGCCCCGATGGCGCTGTCGCCGACAGCGACGTGGTCGGTCACGTCGTAGGTGAGCGCGGCGTACGGCGCCGCCCGCACGGTGGTCGCCGAGCACGCGCCGGACGCCGGCGCCGGCCGGCGCGCCCTGGCGGACCGGTATCGATCACGCCGTTGCGACCCTGACTTCCCATTTGCCGGACTTGCGTTGCTGCTTGCGCTGTACCTGCCAATCCCGCACACTGCACGCGTCCATACGGGACCTGCGGCAACTTCCCTCCTATGGGCCGCTGTCGGCGTGCGCTGTCACGTCCGCGGCGTAGTGCGCCCTGTCCGCGATGCCGTCGGTGGCAACCGCTGTGGAGGAGCTGGTCGTGTCGTTCTGGAACGCGGGAATCGACAAGCGCCAGCACCACGCGGCCCCGGCGCCCGGGCGGCCCGAGGAAGGCGGCGCCTGCTGAGGCGATTTCGGCGGCCCGGGCGTCCCCTGCCCTTCGCCGTCCTCCCCTGACGCGGCAGCGCCCGGCCCGCCCCGCCTCACCAGGCGGCTGCGAGCCGGGCAGGCTGCCGAGGCCGACACCCCGATCGGCCATGACCCCCTGAGGAGAGTCACATGCAACTGCGCTCACGCGCAAAGCTGTTGGGCATGGGCATAGCGGCCCTGGTGGGAATCCCGCTGGCGGTCCTCGGCCCCGCCGGGTCCTCACAGGCAGCGGCCTCACCGACCGCGAAGACCGCGCACTCCTGCGCCACGGCCAAGGCGGGATACGCGTCCTGCAAGGCGATCGTCCGCACGGATGTCGTGCAGGCCGAAAAGGTGTCGCCGAACGCCACGCCGTCCGGATTCGGCCCGTCCAGCCTCCAGTCGGCGTACGCGCTGCCGTCGGCGACGGCGGGTGCGGGCCGCACGGTGGCGATCGTCGACGCGTACGACGACCCGACCGCCGAGGCCGATCTCGGCGTGTACCGCAGCCAGTTCGGGCTGCCGGCCTGTACGACCGCGAACGGCTGCTTCAAGAAGGTCGACCAGAGCGGCGGGACCACGTATCCCCGCAAGGACGGCGGCTGGGGGCAGGAGATCTCGCTCGACCTCGACATGGTCTCGGCGATCTGCCCGAACTGCCACATCCTGCTGGTCGAGGCGAAGAGCTCCAGTTTCGCCAACCTGGGCGCGGCGGTGAACCAGGCGGCCGCCACCCCCGGAGTGGTGGCGATCAGCAACAGCTACGGCGGTTCGGACGCCTCCGACGCGAGCTACGGCTCCTACTACAACCACCCGGGCATCGCGGTGACCGCCAGCTCCGGCGACAACGGGTACGGCGCGAGCTACCCGGCCTCCTCGCACTACGTCACCGCCGTCGGAGGCACGAGCCTGACGACGGCGTCGAACTCCCGCGGCTGGTCCGAGACCGCGTGGAGCGGCGCGGGCAGCGGCTGCTCGGCGTACAACACCGCGCTCAGCGGCGCCGCTTCGTTCGGTACGGGCTGTGCGAACCGTGCCGAGGCGGACGTCTCGGCGGTCGCCAACCCCTCGACCGGTGTCGCGGTCTACGACAGCACCGCCTACCAGGGCTACGTCGGCTGGATGGTCTTCGGCGGCACGAGTGTGTCGTCCCCGATCATCGCGTCGGTGTACGGGCTGGCCGGCAACACGGCCTCCATCGACAACAACTACCCGTACACGCACTCCTCTTCGCTGAACGACGTCACGTCGGGCAGCAACGGCAGCTGCACGACCACCCAGTGGTGCAACGCCCGCGCCGGCTGGGACGGTCCGACGGGCCTGGGCACGCCGAACGGCATCGGCGCGTTCTGACGCCGGCCGCACGTCCGGTCGCCGGGCCGGAAGGGAGATCCCCCTTCCGGCCCGGTCTGCGTGGTCACGCGTGGCCGTGGGACGTTGTCGGGCTCGCCGCGGCGGCAGGCGTCGCGGGCCGGGCGGCGCGGGGCGTGGCGGTTTGCGGCGGGGACGCCGACGGCGCCGCCGCTGCGGGCGAAGCCGCTGTCGGCGAAGCTGCCGTCGGCGGTCTGCCGTGGCCGGGCGTGTGCTCGCCGGTGAGCTGTGCGCAGTAGGAGGCGACCTTGGCCGCGCCGCCCGCGGCGGCGTCGAGGCGGCGCTGCGCCGTCGCGTCCAGGTGCTCACCGCGCTGGGGGGCCCGCAGGTAGGAGGCGCACAGCCCCTTCAGGCCCGGCTGTGCCGCGGTGCTCTCGCCGGGCGCGGCAGGATGTGTGGACGCCGGTCGTGAGGCGGTCGGCGCCGTGGCGCTCGGGTCGGGGACGGGCCGCTGGGGCCCGGCGGCGCCGGAGGCGCCGGCAGAGGGCGATGCCGCGGAAGCCGAGCGGCTCTCGGCGGGCGTGCCCCCACCGGTGCGGAACGGACCCGGCAGCGTCCCGGTCGTCGCGGCGATGGCCACCCCGCTCAGTACCGATACCGCGGCGATGCCGCCGACCAGCACCTTCGTCGGGCGGGAGGCCCGCCGCCACCGGGCTCGCCGGCACCCTGGGCCGGCCGGTGTCCGGGCGCGGCGACGGGCGTCGCGGAACGCCTGGAGCGCGAGTTGCTCGCCGTTCGTGCCGGCGGGCAGCGAGTCCGCCTCCTCGACGGCGCTCGCCAGCAGCCGGGCGAGGTCCGCGGCGCGCGGGTCGTCGTGAGAGGCGTCGGGCCCCGCGTCCAGCAACTGCTCCGCCGTCCGGGCATCGAGCCAGCCGGTCGGCCCCGCCGACGCGCCCCGGAGCGGTCCCGGCAGGTCGGCGGGCTGGTCGGCGGGCTGGTCGGGGGCGGAGCCCTTCCGCTGTTCCGGGCGCTCGTTCGTGGTCACTGTCGTCACTTCTCCTCGGTGCCGCCGGCGTGGCGCATGCGCTCTGCGAGGCGTCTCAGGCCGCGGTGGGCGGCGGTGCGGACGGCGCCGGGCTGCTTGCCCAGGACCTGGGCGGCCATGGGGGCGTCGAGCCCGAGCACCACCCGCAGCAGGACGGCCTCGGCCTGGTCGCGCGGCAGCGCCGCGATCAGGGACAGGGCGTGCGCGGTGGCGAGGCTCTCCAGGGCCAGCCCCTCCGAGTCCTTCTCGGCCCGCAGTTCGGCGACCGCGTCCCCGAGTTCGGTGGTCCGCGGTCGGACGTAGCCCCTGCGCAGGTGATCCAGCCCGCGATTCCGGGCGATCGTCGCCGTCCAGGCACGGAAGGCGGGCCCGTCCCCGCGGAAGCCGTCCAGGCCGCGCACGACGTCGTGCCACGTCTCGGATGCGACGTCGTCGGCGTCGTTGCCGACGAGGCCGCGCAGATAGGCCACCAAGCGAGGGTTGAGCGTGCGGTAGAGGCGGGCGAACGCCGCCTCGTCACCCGCACGCGCCTTTGCGAGGGCAGCGGCGAACGCCGCCTCGTCCGTCGCGCCTCTCCGGGGCACCTGCGCTCTTTCCACCTGTCCTCGTCGTGCTCGTCGGCCGCCGGGACGGTGGTACCCGCCGCCGGCGCCGGCCCTCTTGTGCTCCCGGCCCCGCGGAACTACCCCTTGGTCCGGCCGGCCACGGCGAGGCAGAAGAGGCGCAGGCTGTCCCGCGACCCGTTCTCGTAGCGTTTCACCGCCTTGCCCAGCGGGTTCCACAAGCGGCCGTCGGGCGTCCGGACACCGAGCGGCTGTCCGAAGATAGCGCGCTGCCCGGTGTCGAATTCCACCCACACCGCGCCGGCGCTGCGCACCAGGACCTCACCGGTGTAGGCACCGAGGGTCAGCAGGGTGCGGGCCAGGTGCGCGGCCTGCGGTTCGCCCCGGCGCAGGCCGTCGATGATGCGGTCGACCAGAGCCAGGCTGCCCGGCGAGTAGTCCAGTGCGAGCCCCGACCGCTCGCGCACCGTGGCCACGAAGTCCGCCGCCAAGTACGGCCCGGACCGCGGGACCACGGGAAGGGCGTCCGCCCCCTGCTCCGCGACCAAGTCCACCACCCCATCCCTGCCGCTCCACGTGGGAATGCGTGTCGAACAGGGGACGCAGCGGTCGCCGAAAGTGTTACACCCCCTTCCGGCTGCGGCGGCATCGCAGTCCGGGGGCTGCGCAGGGCGCCCGCAGCCTGCCGGTGCCGGGCCTTCCGCCCTTCTTGTCGCGGTATGCGGGTGCATGGGCGGCTCCTTGACAAGGTCCAGACCAATCCACCACCCTGTGCCACCCCTTCACGGAGAACCACCTGATCGCCAGGAGGCGTTCATGCGTGTGCCGTTCGGAAATGTGAAGTCCTTCGCGGCGGCAGCCGCGCTGCTGGCCGCCGCGGTCGTCGTGCCCGCGGCCGCGCCGGCCGCCTCGGCGAGCGCGGCGGCGACACCGCCGCAGGTCTACGGCGCCTGGCAGTGCGGCAACGACGCGTGTACGTGGGCGACGGTGCGGGACATGACCGACTTCGACCAGGCGAACCACTGGCTGGTCGACCGCGGTGACGGACGCCCCTCGGTCAACCTGGTGGTGCTCAGCTTCGTCAACCCGTTGACGCTGCTGAACGGCACGACGAACAGCGGCAACACCGACGGCGTCCCGGTCGGGATGAACCAGGCCGTGGTGGACTACTTCACCAGCCACGGCATCCGCGTGATGCTCTCCATCGGCGGCATCACCTACACCGACGACTGGAACACCGCACTGGCGCAGAACGCGACCCTGCTGGGGCAGAAGGCAGCGGCCCTGGCGTCCCAACTCGGCGTCGGCATCGAGATCGACTACGAGCAGAGCTCCGGACCGAACACCGCCGGACTGCAGGCCTTCATCGACGCCTACCGGGCCGCGAACCCCTACGACGCGTCCGGCGCCGACCCGACCGCCCGCCTGACCATCGACGTCGCCGCCGGCGACCGCTGGCTCATCGACCTCGACCAGTACGCCACCGCCCACTGGCTCACGCCCGGCAACCCGGTGCTGGACTACGCCAACGCGATGGTGCCGAGCAAGCAGCCGTCGGCGAGCGGCGCGGAGTCCAACTGGCAGGAGCACCTGGACGGCAAGCCCAACTACAGCCCGGCCATCCCGCCACTGGCCCCGGCGAAGTTCACCGGCAGCCTCTACATCGCCGAGGGCTCCCAGGTCCGCCCCGAGTGCACCGACTTCCCGTCGTCGGTGACGAACGCCACGGGCTCCTGGACGCAGGGCGCGGCTCCCGCGGGAGCCGGTACCACCAACGGCCTGCTCGGCTACATGTTCTGGGCCGCCGAGCGCCCCTCCACCCGCGGCGTCACCACCACCCCGCCCGACTCCTGTGAGGGCGGCGTCGGGGCCGGCGCCACCGCCTTCGACATCCCCCTGCCGATGCCGGCACTCCGGCAGAACTGACCGTCCCGGAGGCCCCCGTCCGCCCGGCCCCGGCCCGTGTTCATCCTTCGGCGCGCGGGGGCCGGGCGGTGCTTTTCCCGTGGGGAGGCCGCCGGGCAGAGCGGGTGCGCGTCTCGCGATCTGGTCCCGCTCTTGACCGTTCCTGCCCGCGGATGTCAGTCTCTGGCTCATGCCGTGGACCCCGCTGACCAGCTGCCGGGTGGTTGATTACATGCTGATCGCCACCAGCGCGTGTCGCTTCTGCTGACGATTCTTCCCGCCGACCGTTCTCACCGGTCGATCGCCGGATTCCGTCAGACCGTCCACCCCCTTCGTTCCGCCGCCCCTGCCGCCCCGTTCTCGCGGCCCTGATGCGTGAGCGAACCCGCTTCCCCGTCATGAACTTCTCGTAACGCGCCGCCCGTTCCCGCTGCGCTGCTTCCCGCCGCGTTGGCTGCGGCCGCGCCGCGTGTCGCCGGTGTGCGTCTTCGTCGCGTCCACCGCGCGTACGTGTGAACTCCTCGTCACGCACTCCCCGTTCCTGCTGCGCCCCTGCCTGCCGCCATACCCCGCCGTTGTGCGCGCCGTCGCGCCCACCGGTGGCGGTTCCGTGCGGCCCAAGAAGGAAGACAGTCCAGGCCATGACCATGCTCCGTCCGCGCCGCCCCTCGCTCGTGCTCGGCGCCATTGCCACCGCCACCGCCTCCGCCCTGCTGCTCACGGCGTGCGGTTCATCAGCCGGCGGCTCGAACTCATCGGGCTCTCAAGGCGGTTCGCCGCAGACCGGTGGCACGCTGACGTTCTACGACCCCGTGCAGTACGAGGACTGGCAGACCACCAACTCGCTGTGGTCGGTGAGCCAGGTCACCGACAACATCGGCGAACGCCTCATCTGGCAGGACCCCAAGACCGGCAAGCTGCTGCCGTGGCTCGCGACGTCGTGGTCGGTCAGCGCCGACCACAAGACCTACACCTTCCACCTCAAGCCGGACGTCAAGTTCACCGACGGCACCGCGCTGACCTCCCAGGTGGTCAAGGACAACTTCGACCAGCACGGCTTCGGCGACAAGAAACTGGGCATCCCCGCCGACCAGTTCTGGAACGGCTACGCCGGCACCAAGGTCGTCGACCCCACGACGTTCCAGATCAGGCTGAACACGCCGGACGCCGGCTTCCTCCAGGTGCTGTCGAACTACCGGGCTTCCACGATCCTCGCCGAGTCGTACGTCAAGCTGAACCTCGCCGGGCAGAGCAAGGTCCAGAACTGGGTCGGCACCGGCCCGTTCAGGTACGCCGGAGGTGACGGCGTCAACGAGGTCGTCCTCAAGCCGAACCCGCACTACACCTCCTGGCCGACCGGCTCGGCCCACACCGGCCGGGCGTACCTGAACGAGATCGACTTCAAGTACGTCCCGGAAGAGAGCACCCGCATCGGCGCGTTGCAGTCCGGCCAGGCGCAGGTCGTCCGCAACCTGTCGCCCACCGACGAGCAGACCGTCGGCTCCTTCGGCGGCCAACTGGAGTCGTTCGGTGTGCAGGGCGAGACGAACGCGCTCGCCGTCCAGGTCAGGCCCGGCCTCATCACCGACGACAAGCAGGTGCGGCTCGCCCTCAACGCGGCCACCGACCGCAAGGAGATCAACCAGGCCGTCCTGTCGTCGAACTACGGCATCCCGATCGGCCCGCTCGTCAAGGGCACACCGGACGCCCCCGACCTGTCGAGCTACCTCGCCTACGACCCCGGCAAGGCCAAGCAGCTGCTGGAGAGCGCCGGTTGGGCGGCGAAGTCGGACGGCTACCGCTACAAGGGCGGCCAGCAGCTGCACTTCGACATCTGGGTCGCGCCGTTCTACCAGGTCTCCGAGCAGGTGCTGGAGGTGCTCCAGTCGGAGTGGAAGAAGGTCGGCGTCAAACTGTCGATCCACAGCGTCTCGCTCGACCAGTACGAGGCGATCAGCGCGGCCGGCGGCACGGGCAGCGAGAAGTTCTCGTTCAGCCAGTCCCAGACCTCGACGGCCGACCCGAACGTCCTGCGTGTCGACTACGACACCACCCGCGCCAACGGCCTGGGCCAGGACGCGAAGAGCCCGGACCCGAAGCTGAACCAGCTGGTGCGCGACCAGGCCGAGGCCTTCGACCCGGCCAAGCGCGCCGCGACCGTCAAGGAAGCCGGCGAGTACCTGTACCAGCAGGGCTACAGCATCCCGCTCTACGACGAGACGCAGGTCTTCGGCCTGTCGTCCAAGGTGCACGGCTTCGGGACCGAGTCGACCGCCCGCGCCTGGCTCTACGACACCTGGCTGGGCAAGTGACGCCCGGAAACCGGCGAAGGGGCCGGTGACGAGCACATGCGACGCTACCTCCTCACCCGACTGGCACAGGCGCTCGCCGTCCTGTGGGCGGCCTACACCCTGTCCTTCATCCTCCTGAGCGTGCTGCCCGGCGACGCCATCAGGAACCGGATCAACGCGCCGGACTCCCTGATGACACCGCAGCAGGCGCAGACGCTCCTGGACTACTACGGATCGAACCGGCCACTGGTCGAGCAGTACTTCCGCGACCTGTACGGCCTGTTCACCGGTGACCTCGGCTACTCGATCACCAACGGCGGCAAGGTGTGGAGCCTGCTGACGCTCAACCTGCCCTCGACGGCGAAACTCACCGGTCTGGGCCTGGTGTTCGGGCTGGTCTTCGCGGTGATCGTCGCGCTGCTCATCAACTACGCGAAGTTCGGCTGGCTGCGGGACACCCTCAGCTTCCTGCCGGCCCTGTTCACCTCGGTGCCGATCTTCGTCATCGGCATCGTCGTGCTCAACGTCTTCGCCTTCGACCTGCATGTGATCCCACCGGTGGACGACCACACCTTCACGGCGCTGATCGCACCGGCGGCGACGGTGGGGCTGGTGGTCTCGGGGCCGCTGTCCCAGGTGCTGAGCAACTCCGTCCGGCGGACCCGGGGCCAGCCGTTCGTCCACGTCATGCACGCCAAGGGCGCGGGGGAGGGGTACATCTTCCGCAAGGACGTCCTGCGCAACTCGCTGCTGCCGGTGCTGACACTTCTCGGCCTGACCATCGGCGAACTGCTCGCCGGCGCGGTCGTCACCGAGACCGTCTACGGCCGCGCCGGCCTGGGACAGCTGATCGTGACCTCGGTCAACACCCAGGACCTGCCGGTCGTCCAGGGCATCGTGCTGCTGACGACGGCCATCTACGTGACCGTCAACTTCGCCACCGACATCGTCTACACCGTCATCGACCCGCGGATCGCGCTCGACGCGAGGACGACCCGCGTCACCCGCGCCAGGCGGGCCGCGACGGCCCAGGAACCCGGCACAGACCCCGCCGAGGCGGCTGAACCGTCCGGCACGCGCGACCCGGTTGAGGTGGCAAGGCCATGACCACGACGACAGAAACCGCAGACCTCCTCGACGCCGGGCCCGGAAAGCCGGCTCCCGCCGAACGCGGCAGGTCCCGGGCCGTGACCGGCCTGGTGTGGCTCGCCCGGCACTGGAGCCTGGTGCTGGCCGTCGCGATCGTGGCGCTCATCCTGCTGTGGGCGATCGTGCCCGGCCTGTTCACCAGCCAGGACCCGCTGGCCATCGCGCCCACGCAGAAGTTCCTCCACCCCTCCGCCCAGCACTGGTTCGGCACCGACCAGCTCGGCCACGACGAGTACACCCGCATCATCTACGGCGCCCGCCCGTCGCTGGCCAGCTCCGCCCTGGCCGTCGCCATCGGTGTCGTCGTCGGCTCCCTCGTCGGCGCGGTCTCCGGGTGGTTCGGCCGGTGGGTGGACGCGGTGATCATGCGCGGCATCGACGTCGTGCTGTCGATCCCCGGCTTCCTGTTCGCGATCGTCATCGTCGTGGTGCTCGGCTTCGGCATCATGCAGGCCGCGGTCGCGGTCGGCCTCACCTCCTCGGCCACCTTCGCCCGCCTGATCCGCGGCGAGGTGCTCAAGGCCAAGGCCAGCACCTACGTCGAGGCGGCGGTGACCAGCGGCACCTCCTCGTCGGCGATCCTGCGGCGCCATGTGCTGCCCAACTCGATCGCCCCGACCATCTCGCTCATCACCTTGCAGTTCGGCGTGGCCATCATGTGGATCGCCTCGCTGAGCTTCCTCGGACTGGGCGCCCAGCCGCCGCAGCCCGAGTGGGGCCGCCTGGTCACCGACGGCCGCAACTACATCGCCACCGCCGACTGGCTCACGCTCTGGCCGGCCGTCGTGATCACCGTGGCGGTGCTGGCCACCCACCACATCTCGCACTTCATCAGCAAGCGGAGCAGCGCATGACCCCCACCAACGGCTCCGCCCCCGGGAGCGCCGGCGACACCAGCGGCGAACGCCTGCTGGTGGTGGAGAACCTCCACGTCTCCTACCAGGTCGACCGGCGGCTCAAGCCGACCCTGCACGACGTCAGCTTCAGCGTCGCCCCGGGCGAGGTGATCGCGCTCGTCGGCGAGTCCGGCTCGGGCAAGACCACCACCGGCCACGCCGTCCTCGGACTGCTGCCGGCGAACGGGCGCGTCACCGGCGGCCGGATCACCTTCCGCGACCAGGTGCTGACCGAACTGTCCCCGAAGGGCTGGCGCGCGCTGCGAGGCCGTGCCGTCAGCCTGATCCCGCAGGACCCGACCGTCTCGCTCGACCCGCTGCGCCGCGTGGGCGAGCAGGTCGAGGACACGCTGCTGCTGCACAGCGGCCTCAGCGCCGCGCAGCGCCGGCGACGGGTCCACGAGCTGTTCGAGACCGTCGGCTTCCGCGACGTCGAACTCCGGTACCGCCAGTACCCGCACGAGCTGTCGGGCGGCATGAAGCAGCGCGTCCTGATCGCCTCCGCGATCGCCGGCGAGCCCGACCTGATCATCGCCGACGAGCCGACCTCGGGCCTGGACGCCACCGTCCAGAAGCAGGTCCTCGACCTCATCGGCGACCTGTGCCGCCGCAACCGCACGGCCGTCGTCCTGGTCACCCACGACCTGGGGGTCGCCGCCGACCGCGCCGACCGGATCGGCGTCATGGAGCGCGGGCGGCTGGTGGAGGTCGGCACCCCCGACCAGATCTTCACCAGCCCGCGGCACCCGTACACCAAGCGGCTCGTCGGGGCGGTGCCGGGACGCGGCGCGGCGCCCGTCCGCGCCGCCGCCGCGACCGAGGAGCGCGAGCCCGTCATCACCGTCACGGATTTGCGCAAGTCCTACGGCGGCACCGACGCGGTCGCCGGCACGTCGTTCGAGGTACGCCGGGGCGAGACGTTCTCGATCGTCGGCGAGTCCGGCAGCGGCAAGTCGACGACGGCCCGCGTGCTCGTCGGGCTCACGGCGGCGACCTCGGGTTCGGTGTCCGTGCTCGGCACGGACATCACCCGGCTCGACCGGCGCGGCTACCGGCCGCTGCGCAAGGACGTCCAGATCGTCCACCAGAACCCGTACTCGTCCTTCGACCCGCGGTTCGACGTGTTCGACGTCGTCGAGGAGCCGCTGCGGGCCTTCCAACCCGCTCAACTGCCGTGGAAGCGCAGGAAGGCCAACCGCGACCGGGTCGTGGCCGCGCTGGAGGCGGCCGCCCTGCCGCCGTCGTTCGCCGACCTGCGACCGGCGGAGCTCTCCGGCGGCCAGCGCCAGCGCGTCGCCCTCGCCCGGGCGCTCGTGGTCGAGCCGAAGATCCTGGTGCTCGACGAGCCCATCTCGGCGCTCGACGTCTCGGTCGCCGCGCAGATCCTCGACCTGCTGGGCAACCTCCAGCGCGAGCGCGGGCTGACCTACGTCTTCATCTCGCACGACCTGGCGGTCGTGCGGGCGATCTCCGACCACGTGGCGGTCATGCGGAACGGTCGGATCGTCGAACAGGGGCCCGTCGACGACGTCTTCAGCCGGCCGTCGTCGCCGTACACGCAGAACCTGCTGGGGGCGATCGCCGGCCGGAAACTCGTCCACCTCTAACGAGCGAGGATCATGAACACCACTGCTGCCACACCCTCCCTCCAGCAGGCGCGGGCCGCGTTCAGCACGGTCCTCGCGGAGTTCGCCGACAAAGCGGGGGAGCGGGACCTCAACCGCGACAACCCCGTCGCCCTCGTCCGGGCCCTGGCGGACACCGGCTTCGGCCGGCTGCGCGTACCGGTCGAGCTCGGCGGCTTCGGCGTGGACCTGCCGACCCTGTTCGAGCTGCTCGCGCAGGCCGGCGAGGCCGACTCCAACGTGCCGCAGATCCTGCGCGGCCACTTCACCACCGTCGAGATCCTGCGGCACGCCGAGGACCGGGACACCGCGGCCCACTGGCTGCGCAAGGTCGCCGCCGGCGCCGTCTTCGGCAACGCGCAGTCCGAACACAGCGGACCGGCGTTCGAGACCACGACGAGAGTCGAGTCCGTCGACGGGCAGCACCTCGTGTCAGGGACGAAGTTCTACTCCACGGGGTCGCTGTACGCCGACTACATCCGCGTCGCGGTCGCGGACGACGAGGGGAACCGCTGGTTCGCCGTCGTACCCGCCCGGCACCCCGGCGTCGCCCACCTCGACGACTGGGACGGCATCGGGCAGCGCCTGACCGGCAGCGGCACCACGGTCTTCGACCGGGTACCCGTCGCCGAACACGGCGAACTCGGCCGCTACAAGGAGGACCTGCGGTCGCTCAACTCCTTCGTGCAGCTGGTGCACCTGGCCAACCTGACGGGCATCGCCCGCAGTCTGGTGGCCGAGACCGCCGCCCTGGTGCGGGCCCGCAGCCGCACCAGCCTGCACGCCCTGTCCGGCCAGGCCGCCACGGACCCCGACGTACTCGGCGTGGTCGGGCGCCTGTACGCCCACCGCTTCACCGCCGACGCCCTGCTGCGCCAGGTCTCCGAGGCACTCGAGGCCGCCGAGGCCGCCGACACCCCCGACGCCTTCGCCCAGGCCTACGTCGACACCTCGGCCGCGCAGGTCGCGCTCGTCGACACCGTCCTGGAAGCCGCCAACCTCGCCTTCCACGCCGGAGGTTCCTCCGCGGTGCGCGAGCGGGCCCACCTGGACCGCCACTGGCGCAACGCCCGCACGCTGGCCTCGCACAACCCCGTCGTCTACAAGCCCCGGGTGATCGGCGACTTCGTCGTCAACGGAGCCGGCCCCGTCAACGGCTACGACCGGGGCCGCGCGTCCGCGGCCGCCGACAACTGAGAGGTCCGCATGGCCAAGCAGCTCCACATCAACGTCAACATCCTCAACTCCGGTGTCTTCGGCGGCGCCTGGCGCCTGCCCGGCAGCGACCCGCTCGCCGCCTACTCGATCGACCACTACACCTCGATCGCCAAGAAGGCCGAGGAGGCCGCCCTCGACGCGGTGTTCCTGGCCGACGGCCCGGTCATCGAACCGATCATCCGCCACCGTCCCGGCAACAGCTTCGAGCCGTCGACCGTACTGGCCCGCATCGCCGCCCGGACCGAGCGCATCGGCCTCATCGGCACCCTCTCCTCCAGCTACAACGACCCCGCAGAACTGGCCCGCCGGATCGGGGACCTCGACCACGTCAGCGGCGGCCGGGTCGGGTGGAACGTCGTGACCACGGCCGGCGCCGCCGCCGCCCGCAACTTCGGCCGCGACGAGGAGCCCGAGCACGCGCTGCGCTACCGCCGCGCCGGCGACTTCACCGAGCGCGTCGTGCGCCAGTGGGCCGACCGCGAGGAGTTCACCTCACCCCAGGGCCGACCCGTGGTGGTGCAGGCCGGCGGGTCGCGCGACGGCCGGCGGCTCGCCTCCCGGGTCGGCGAGGTCGTCTTCTCCGCCGCCCAGGACATCGACGAGGCCAGGGCCTTCCGCGACGAGATCCGCGCCGGCACCGCCGAGTTCGGACGCCGCCCGGAGGACGTCGTGATCCTGCCTGGCCTTTCCACCGTGGTCGGCAGCACCGAGCAGGAGGCACGCGAGCGCCGCGAACTGCTCGACGACCTGCTGCCGCTGGCGTACGGCCGGACCCGGCTCGCGGGCCAGCTCGGCTTCCCGCTCGACGACCTCGACCTCGACCGGCCGATCCCGCGGGAACTGCTGACCGACCCGGACGAGGCCGGCGGCTCGCAGAGCTTCTACAAGATCGTGCGCGCGATCATCGAGAAGGAGAACCCGACGCTGCGCCGGCTGCTGCGCCGGCTCTCGGGCAGCAGCGGCCACCGCATCGTCGTCGGCACACCCGAGCAGATCGCCGACGACATCGAGCACTGGTTCCGCCACGGCGCCGCCGACGGCTTCAACGTCATGCCCGACGTCCTGCCGTCCGGCTTCGACCACTTCGTCGACGGTGTGCTCCCCGAACTCCGGCGCCGCGGCCTGTTCCGCACGGAGTACCAGGCGGACACGCTGCGCGGCCACCTCGGCTTCCCGATCCCGCCGGCCCCCATCGCCTTCGACGTGCCCGAGCAGGCGCTCGCCACCGCACGCTGAGCCAGGAGAGAACACCTGATGAGCATCGTCATCGTCGGTCTCGCGATCGGCAGCACCATCCCGCTCTCCGAGGCCGCCGACATCACGAAGGCCGCCGCGGACGCCGGGGTCACCGCGATCCGCGTACGGGACGGCGCGCCCGGCCGCACCCTGGACGCCTCCGTCGTCGCCTCCTACCTCGCCGGTACGCAGGCCGCGCCGCGGCCTGGCCCGGGCTGGATTCTGGAGGCCCCGACGGACGGCAACGCGCCGACGAACCTCGCGCGCCGCTCGAACTCGCTCGACCGTGCCACCGGCGGACGTACGGCGCTCGCGCTGCGGGCCGGCGACGGCGACGAGGTCAGCGACCCGGTCGCGCCGCGGCCGGGCGGCGACCGGTCGGCCCGCTGGGACGAGTACGCGCGGATACTCAAGGGCCTGTGGGCGTCCTTCCCGCCCGCCGCGCTCGTCGGCGACCAGGACGGCGAGGTCTTCGCCGAGCACACCCTCATCAAACCGATCGACTTCGAGGGCGACTATTACCGGGTGGCCGGGCCGCTGGACGGACCCGCCTCGCCCCAGGGCGGCCCGCTGCTCGTCGCCGACGATCCGGACACCCTCGGGTGGGACGCCGTCGCCCGCAACGCCGATGTCGTCGTGGTCGGCCCGGAGGCGGCGCCGACGGCCGGCGCCGACCTGTCCGCCGCGCTGGCACGGGCGGGCCGGGAGCGTGGGGACGTCGCGCTGGTGGTCCGCGTCGACGTGGCCGGGGCGCGGGGGGTGCCGGCCGACCTGCCGGGCTTCGTGGCCGAACACGGCCTGGACGGCGTCGAGTTCGCCCCCGCGGGCGGCAAGGACGACGTGCTCGCCCTGATCGCCGATGCCGTGCCGGCGCTCGGGCCCAGCACCGGCGAGACGCTGCGCGGCGCCTTCTCGCTGCCGTATCCGGCCTGACCGGTCCACGGATCGCCCACGACGTTCGCCGCCCGCTGGCCGCTGGCCGCTTGCCGCCGGACGCCGCCCGCCTGAGGCGTCGCGACCCGCACCCCTCGATCCCCACCCGTCCGACCAGGACCCGACGCACAGTTCAGGAGGTGCGGCTGATGCCGGCCCAACCAGCCGCCGACGCCACGACCGCCGACGCCACGACGACCGAGACCACGACGACCGGGACCACGACCGCCGCCGCGGCCGCGGTCGACGCCGCCGACGGGCAGCCACTGGTGGCGCGCACGAAG
Organism: Actinacidiphila sp. bgisy144; assembly: GCF_057708105.1. Lineage (NCBI taxonomy): Bacteria > Bacillati > Actinomycetota > Actinomycetes > Kitasatosporales > Streptomycetaceae > Actinacidiphila > Actinacidiphila sp. bgisy144. Next base: position 102,007 of record NZ_JBYIRM010000014.1, read on the forward strand.
AAGTACGCCCTGGAGCATCTGGCCCCCGCGGCACTGCGGACCGACCGCGAAGGCGTCTCACGGGACACCGTCGAGGACCTCCGCGGCCTGGGGCTGCTCAACCACCTGGCACCGCCCCGGTTCGGCGGCGCCGGCCTCGACCGCCACGCCGACCGCCGGCTGCACGAGGTGCTCGCGTACGCCGACCTCAACGTCTGGCTGATCTGGGCCCAGCACGCCCCGGCCGTCGCACGGATCGCCGGCACACCGCCTACCGGGGCCGGCGGCACCCACCCCCTGGTCGAACCCGTGCTGCGGGGCGAGGTGCTGATCGGCGCGGCGCTCAGCGACGTGCGCCGCTATCCGACCGGCCACCTGACCGCGCGGCGCACCCGCGACGGTTGGGCGCTGAACGGCACGGTCTCGTGGTTCAGCGGCTGGGGCCTCAGCGAGGCCGCGATCCTCGCCGCGGTCGACCCGGAGTCCGAGGACGTCGTCCTGGCCCTCATCCCGATCGACGAGCACTTCCGTGCGACGCCGCTCGAACTCCAGGCGGTGACCGGCAGCCGCACCGAGCGCGTCCGCGTCCTCGACGCGGTCGTCCCGGACGCCTCTGTGCTCGCCGTGAAGCCCCTGGCCGACTGGCGGCACGACGACATCTCCACCGCCGGCAACGCCGGCCCGCAGTTCTTCGGGCTGGGCAGGCGCATCCTCGACGAGATCGCCGACGAACCGCACGGTGGCGGCGTCGCCGACGCCTGGCTGCCGTACCTGCGCAGCCTGCGCGCCCGGGCGTACGAGCTGGCCGACGCGGCGCTCGACGGCGGCGACCCGGATGCCTCGCTCCCGGCACGGCTCTCGCTCAAGGTCCGTGCCCGGGAGGCCCTGACCACGCTCAGCCGCGCACTCGTGGTGGCACGCGCCGGCCGCGGACTGCCCGCGGACGACACCGCGCAACTGCACGCCCGCGCCGCGCTGTTCCTCCAGGTACAGGGCCAGACCAGGACCGAGCGCGCCGCGCAGCTCGACTCGATCGCCGACAGCGTTCCACGGCTCCCCTGAGCCTGAGCAGCCACCTGAGCAGCCACCTGAGCAGCCACTCGAGCAGCCGCCCGAGCCCGTCCACCAGCACCCGGCGAAACAGGACACCGACATGAGCTACCTGTGGTACATACCCAACCAGATCGAACCCGGCCACCGCGGCGACGACACGAGCGAGCGCGAGGGCTGGGGCACGCTCGACCACTCCACCGACCTGGCCCGTACCGCCGAGGACCACGGTTGGGAGGGCGCGCTGCTGGGCACCGGCTGGGGCCGCCCCGACACCTTCACGCTGGGCGCCGCGCTCGCCGCCCGGACCACGACCTTCAAACCGCTGATCGCGGTGCGGCCCGGCTACTGGCAGCCCGCGCACTTCGCCAGCTCCGCCGCCACGCTCGACCACCTCAGCGGCGGCCGCGTGCTCGTCAACATCGTCAGCGGCCTCGACAACCTCGCGGCCTACGGCGACTACACCACCGACCCGGCCAACCGCTACGAGCGCACCCGGGAGTTCGTCCAGCTGGTCAGGCGCCTGTGGACGGAGGAGCACGTCACCTACAAGGGCGAGCACTTCGCCGTCGACGGCTCCACCGTGCTGCCGCACCCTGACGGCTACCCCGACCGGCACCCCACCCTCTACTTCGGCGGCGCGTCCGAGCCCGCCGAGCGGGTGTCGGCCGCCGAGGCGGACGTGCAGCTCTTCTGGGGCGAACCGCTGGAGGGGCTGGCCGGGCGCATCGAGCGGCTGAACAAGCTGGCGGCCCGCGTCGAACGCCGGCACAAGCCGCTGGAGTTCGGCCTGCGCATCACCACGCTCGTCCGCGACACCACCGAGGAGGCGTGGCGCGACGCCGAGGCCAAGGTCGCCGTCATGGCCCGGAAGCCCGAGGCGGGCCGCCCCGGTGACGCCGCTGTCGGCAACCGCGGGACCGCGGTGGGCCAGCGGCGCCTGCTCGAACTCGCCGAGCGCGGCGAGGTGCTCGACAGCTGCCTCTACACCACGCCGGGCACGGTGGGCGGCGGCGGAGCGGGCACCACCTGGCTGGTCGGCTCGGCCGACGATGTCGCGCAGGCGCTCCAGCGCTACCGCGAGCTGGGCATCTCGCACTTCATCCTGTCGGACACGCCCTACAAGCAGGAGATCATCCGCGTCGGCGACGAGCTGCTGCCCAAGCTCCGCGCACAGGAGGGCACCCGGTGAGCGCCCAACCCGCGCCGATCCCCGTTCCGACTGCTGTCCCGATCCCCCCGGCGGAAGAGGCCCCGAGCACCATGACCCCCACCGACGCCGCGACGACCAGCCGGGCAGGCGCCCGCTACGGCGACCCCGGCTTCGTCCTCCACGCGACCTCGCCCGTCATCGAGCACCAGCTGCGGCACCGCTCGGTGCGCGCGTTCCTGCCCGCCCCCGTCACCGAGGAGGAGCTGCGGGCCGTCGTGGCGGCGGCGTCGTCCGCGTCGACGTCCTCCAACCTCCAGGCCTGGAGCGTCGTCGCGGTGACCGACCCCGAGCGCAAGCGGCGGCTGTCGGACCTGGCGGCGCGGCAGCAGTTCATCGTCCAGGCGCCGCTGTTCCTGGTATGGGTGGCCGACCTCGACCGCAACCACCGCCTGGCGGAGCGCCACGGCAAGCCGCTGGACGCCACGGTCTACCTGGAGTCCACGCTGCTCGCCGTCATCGACACCGCGCTGGCCGCCCAGAACGCGGTCGTGGCGCTGGAGTCACTCGGCCTGGGGTCGGTCTTCGTGGGCGCGGTCCGCAACCACCCCGAGGAGTTCGCCGCCGAACTGGGCCTGCCGCCGCACACCGCGGCCGTCTTCGGCCTCGCCGTCGGGCACCCCGACCCCGCCGAGGACGCCGACACCAAACCCCGCCTGCCGCAGAGCGCCGTACTGCACCGCGAGACCTACGACGCCGGCCGGGCCGACACCGACCTGCCGGCGTACGACGAGCGCCTGGCCGCCTACAACGGTGCCCACGGGCTCACCGGCGCGTGGTCGGAACGCGTCCTCGGCCGGCTCGCCGGCGCCGCCGGCCTGGCCGGCCGCGACACGCTGCGCGACAGCCTCGAACGCCGCGGGCTGCCCTCCCGCTGAACCACCGTCCCGGGCCGTACGTCGGCCCGTCCGCCCGTCCGCCCGCCACTCCGCCAGTCCGCGCCCGTTCCCGGGGCAACCATCCGGAGCCTTCCATGAGCAGCGACCAGTTCCACCTCAACTTCTCCCTGATGTCGCCCGGCCACTACCGCGCCGCCTGGCGGCTGGCCGACGCCGACCCGTACGCCTACCTGGACGTCGACCACTACGTGCGCCTGGCGAGGATCGCCGAAGAGGCCGGCATCGACGCCGTGTTCCAGGGCGACAGCCCCGCGCTCGGACCCGACATCGCGACCGGAACCTCCGGCGGCCTCGACGGGTTCACCCTGCTGGCGGTGATCGCCGGCGCCACCGAGCGGATCGGCCTGCTGCCGACCGTCTCGACGACCTACAGCACTCCCTACAGCCTGGCCCGGCGCTTCCAGACCCTCGACCACCTCACCAGGGGCCGCGCCGCGCTCAACGTGGTGACCACGGGCAACCCGGCGGCAGCCGCGAACTTCGGGGCGTCCGCCCACCCCGACCGCGACGTCCGCTACCGCCGCGCGCACGAGTTCCTCGACGTCATCACGCGGCTGTGGGAGTCGTGGGAACCCGACGCGATCGTCGCGGACAAGGCCACCGGCCGGTTCGGCGACCGCGGCCGCATCCACGCCGTCGACCACCACGGCGAGTTCTTCGACGTCGCCGGCCCGCTGCCGGTGCCCGCCTCGCCGCAGGTCCGCCCGGTCGTCTCCCAGGCGGGCGAGACGCCCGCCGGCCTGGAACTCGCCGCCGAGTACGCCGACGTGGTCTTCGCCGCCGGCCACACCGTGGCCAAGGCCAGGGCCTCGCGGGACGACGTCCGCGCCCGCGCGCGGGCCCACGGCCGGGACGCCGACAGCATCAAGTACTCGCTCGGCGTCATCGTGCTGGTCGGCACCGATCAGGAGGACGCCGAGCGCCGGCACGCCGAACTCGACGCGACGCTGCCCCCGATCGAGCACCTCGTCTCGGCGCTGCTGTCCTCGCTCGGCCTGCCGGCCGGCGCCTTCGGCCCCGACGACGTGATCCGGTCGGCGGACCTGCCGGCCGAGCCGAACCTCGGGGCCTTCTCGGTCGGTACGTACAACAACACGTGCGCGGTGCTGGCCGAGGGCCCCCGCACGCTGCGCGAACTGGTGGCCCACACCGCGGGCATCGGCACCCACCGGCTGGTCGCCGGCTCGCCGGAGCACATCGCCGACGACCTGGAGTCGTGGTGGCGCCAGGGAGCCGCCGACGGCTTCACGGTGATGTTCGCCGACACGCGCGTCGACCTCGAACGCTTCGCCACCCTCGTGGTGCCGATCCTCAAGGAGCGCGGCCTGTTCCACCGGGAGTACCCGCAGGGCACCCTGCGCGACCGCCTGGGACTGCCGCTGCCCGCGGCCCGTTCGGCCCGCCGCCCTGTCGCGAGTACGGCCGGAAAGTGACCGCGACCCACGACGGGCATCCGCCCCGCATACCGCTCGACGAAGTCCGTCGCACACCCCTCGGAAGGCTCTCATGACTCTGGATGTGGCAGACGCCGTGCCGGAAAGTCCGTCGACTCCCGCCGAGCCGCTGACCGTGGCCCGGCTGCGTCCCGCGATCGCGCCGGTCCTCGCGCGGCTGGCCGCCTCCGCCGCGCGGCGCGAGCAGACCCGCGAACACCCCCTCGACGACGTGCGCGCCCTGGCCCGCGCGGGCGCCGCCCTGGCCGTGGTGCCGCGCGAGGAGGGCGGCGCGGGCGGCTCGCTGCGCGACGCCGTGGAGGTCGTCATCGACATCGCGCGCGCCGACTCCAACGTCGCTCAGGCGCTGCGCGGCACCTTCATGTCCGCCTGGGCCGTGGTGTCCCGCCCGGACGCCCCGCACCGCGACCAGACGCTGGGCCGGCTGCGGCGCGGGCACATCCTCGCCGGCACCGGGAACGAGCGGAGCGGCGGTGCCAGCGGTTCGGTGCACACCACCGCCGTGCGCAGCGGCGACCACTGGGTGCTGAACGGCGAGAAGTACTACTCCACCGGCGGGCTGTACGCCGACTGGTTCGGCGGCACCGCGAAGACCCCCGAGGGCGCCGTCCTGCGGTTCACGGTGCCGGTCGACCGCGCGGGCGTCGAACGCCTCGACGACTTCGACGCGGTCGGCCAGCGGCTCACCGCCAGCGGCACCACCCGCCTGACCGACGTCCGCGTCGGCGACGACGAGGCGGTCCTGATCGACCAGGACACGCCCGTCCCCGACAACCCGTGGCAGGGCAGCTACCCCCAACTGCACCTCGCGGCGATCGAGGCGGGCATCGCCGCCCGGGTCCTGGACGACGCGCTGTGGTGGGTGCGGGAGAAGGCCCGGCCGATCAAGCACAGTTCGGCCGACCGGAGCGTCGACGACCCGTACATCCGGCGCCGCGTCGGCGAGATCGCGGCGCATGCCCGCGCGGCGCGCTCGGCCGTCGTGCTCGCCGCGGAGGAACTCGACGAGGTGCGCGGCCTGCGCGGCGAGGAAGCCCACCGTGCCGGCGCCCGCGCCGCGGTCGCCGTCGCGGAGGCCGCGGTCGTCGCCATCGACGCGGCGCTGTCGGCCGCGCCGCTCCTCTTCGACGTGGGAGGCGGCAGCCTCACCGACCGCGAGTGGGGATACGACCGGCACTGGCGCAACGCCCGCGTCGTCGCCAACCACAACCCGCGCGACTGGAAGCTCGCCGTCGCCGGCGCCTACCGGCTCGGCGCCGCCGAACCCCCCACCAGCGGCCTCTTCTGACCGCCCGCGAACGACCGCCCCACGAACGACCGCCCTCCGAACGACCGCCCCCGGAAGGAACCGCGATACCCATGTCCATCGGGCTGACCCGCCACCTCGGCCGCACCGGCGTCCGCGTCACACCGCTCACCCTCGGCACCATGAACTTCGGCCGCTACGCCGAGGAGAAGGAGAGCCTGGAGGTCATCGGCGCCGCGCTCGACGCGGGGATCACCGTCATCGACACCGCCGACGTCTACGGCCACGGCAGCAGCGAGGAGATCGTCGGCAAGGCCATCAGGCACCGCCGCGACGACCTCTTCCTGGCCACCAAGTTCCACGGCCAGGTCGGTGACAACCCCCAGCACGCCGGCAACAGCCGCCGCTGGATCGTCCAGGCCGTCGAGAACAGCCTGCGCCGCCTCGGCACCGACCACCTCGACCTCTACCAGGCGCACCGGCCCGACGAGCACACCGACCTGCTGGAGACCCTCCGCACGCTCGACGACCTGATCCGGCAGGGCAAGATCCGCTACTACGGCACCTCGGTCTTCCCGGCCCACCAGAAGGTCGAGGCGCACTGGCTGGCCGAGAAGCACGGCCTGATCGCCCCGCACACCGAACAGGTGCCGTACTCGCTCCTCGTCCGCGGCGCCGAGCGCGAGGTCTTCCCCACCGTCCGGAAGTACGGCGAGGGCGTCCTGTCCTACGGCCCGCTGGCCGCCGGCTGGCTGTCGGGCACCTACCGCCTCGGCGGCGAGCAGCCCCGGTCGGCCCGCGCCGAGCTGATCCCGGGCCGCTTCGACATCTCCCTCGCGCGCAACCGGCGCAAGCTCGCCGCCGCCGACGCGCTCGCCGGGCTGGCCGAGGACAACGGGCTGACGCTGCCGGAGCTGGCGGTCGCCTTCGCCCTCAACCACCCGGCGGTCAGCAGCGTGATCATCGGGCCGCGCACCCACGCCCACCTGGAGACCTACCTCAAGGCCGCCACGGTCGAGTTGGGCCCGGAGATCCTGGACGCCATCGACGAGATCGTCGAACCCGGCACCCAGTTCCTGGAGCGCGACACCGGTCGCGACACCCCCTCGCTGCTGCCGGCCGCGCTGCGCCGCTGAGCGTTCCCGCCCCTCCCGGCACGCGAGTTCCGACCACCAGGCACTACAGGCCCGGCCCAACCGACAAGCCCGACAGGCGACTTACGGAGCACCCGATGAGTGAGCAGTACCCGAACTACGAGGACGTCTTCAAGGCGGCCGACGACCGCTACGCGTCCCTGCCCTACCGCCGCACCGGCCGGTCCGGACTCGACCTGCCGGCCCTCTCCCTGGGCCTGTGGCAGAAGTTCGGCGCCGACTACGCCTACGACACCCAGCGCGACATCATCCTGCACGCCTTCGACCTGGGCATCTCCCACATCGACAACGCCAACCGCTACGGCCCGCCGCACCGCGCCGCCGAGCGGACCCTCGGCCGCCTGCTGCGCCGGGAACTGGCGCCCTACCGCCACGAGTTGGTCCTGTCCACCAAGGCGGGCGGCGTGTTCGGGCCCAACCCGAACCTGCGCGGCGGCGGCCGCAAGGCGCTGCTGTCCTCGCTGGAGCTGAGCCTGCGCGACCTCGGCACCGACTACGTCGACATCTTCTACCACCACACCCCGGACGAGACGACGCCGCTGGAGGAGACCGCGAGTGCCCTCGCCACGGCCGTCAGGACGGGCAAGGCGCTGTACGTCGGCATCTCCAACTACCAGCCCGACCGCGCCGAGGCCATCGCCCGGCTGCTTCGGGCCGAGGGCGTGCCGCTGCTCATCCACCAGCCGCGCTACTCCCTCTACGACCGCAGTATCGAGCGGAACGGCCTCGCCGACCTGGCCGTCGAGGAGGGCTTCGGCCTCATCGTCTACTCGCCGCTGGCGCAGGGCCTGCTCACCGACAAGTACCTGGAGGGCATCCCGGACGGTGCCCGCGCCCGCAACAGCGACTTCCTCACGCCCGACCAGATCGACGAGACCTACCGCAGGCGCACGGCGCAGCTCAACAAGCTCGCCGAGGGCCGCGGCCAGTCGCTCGCCCAACTCGCCCTCCAGTGGGTGCTGCGCAACCCCGCCGTGACGTCGGCGCTGACAGGAGCCAGCTCCAAGGAGCAACTCGACCACAACCTGGGGGCGTTGAACGGCCCGGAGTTCACCGACGAGGAACTCGCCGTCATCGACGAGTACGGCGTGCACGGAACGGGCCGGCGGAGCTGACCCCGCCGGGACCCCGCCGCACCCCGGCGCTCCGGGCCGCCCCCACGGGCGGCCCGGGGCACCCCGGCCCGGGGCACCCGCAGGCCCGCCCCCGCCCGCCCGGCTCGCGCAAGCCCGCCCACGGGGTGCGCGGACGAGACGGCCGACGGCCTCCCTCCCGAACTCCCGAGCCGGCTTCCTTCACCCACGAACGCCCACGAACGGAACGGACAGCGATCCATGACATCTCCGACTGAGGCATTCCCCGGCCCAGCGAGCACAGGACCGGCGCCCGCGGCCGAGACAGCGGGCGCGGTGGGAGCCGGAGCGGCGGACGGCCGGCCCTTCCGGCTCGGCTTCCTGCTCCACCTCGACTCCGATCTCGCCCCCGCCGCGGCGTACCGCCAGGCCATCGACCTGTTCGTCGCCGCCGAACGGCTCGGGTACGACTCGGGCTGGGTCATCCACCGCCACTTCCGCCAGGGGAACGAGCATGTCTCCGCCCCGCTCGTCCTGCTGGCCGCGATCGCCGAGCACACCACCCGGATCAGGCTCGGCACCGGCGTGCTGGTCCTGCCGCTCGCGGACCCCTTGACCGTCGCCGAGGACGCCGCCGTGGTCGACGAGCTCAGCGGCGGACGGCTCGAACTCGGGGTCGGCTCGGGTCCGTTCCCGACCGCCTGGGAGGCGTTCGGCCGCGACCTGGAGGACCGGTACCGGCTGTTCGAGGAGAGCGTGGCGAGGCTGCACGGGGTCCTCGAAGGGCATCCGGTCAACAGTGCCGGAGAGGTGCTGCACCCACCGGGGGCCGGTGTGCGGCGGCGGCTGTGGCAGGCGACCACGAGCGAGCCGACGCGGGCCGTCGGCGCGGCCGTCGCCGCCGCGCGGGCCGGCGACGGCTTGCAGCTGTCCCGGGCCGGCGACGGGCCCGGACGGCAGAGCGTCCAGCGGCAGGCGGAGATCGTCGCCGCGTACCGCGGCGCCGCCGCCGAGGCGGGGTACGAGCCGCGCGTGCAGATCTCGCGCGCGGTCTACCCGCATCCCGACCGCGCCGCGGCGATCCGCGCCGTCGCACCCGGCGTGCGCCGCTGGCAGTCCTGGGCATCCCCGGGCGGTGGCGTCGCCGAACTCGGTATCGAGGAGTACCTGGAGCGCGACCGGTCACTGCTCGGGCCGTCCGAGGCCGTCGCCGAGTCCCTCGCCGCCGACCCGTCCCTCGCCGGGACCACCGAACTGCTCGTCAGTTTCGTCCCCGGCGTGCCCGAGTACGGCGAGCACCTCCGCCTGCTCGCCGCCACCGCCCGGGAGGTCGCGCCGCTGCTCGGCTGGCGCCCCCGGAGGTGAACGGCGGTGGCCGGCACTGTCGCGACGGACCCGGTCCCGGGAGCGCAGGTTGCCGCCGCCCGTCGCCGAATCAGGCGGCGACGACGGTGTGCTGACGTGCGGTCAGCGCTACGGAGAAGGCGTCGGCGACCCGGTAGACCTCGCCGGCGGTGTCCTCCTGCACGGTGACGGTGCCGTCCGCCGCGACGGTGATGTGCTTGTCGACCACGAACCAGCCGGGCAGCACATGGTCGGCGCCCATGGAGGTGAGCACCGGCCGCAGGGCGTAGTCCAGGGACAGGACGTGGGCGGGGCTGCCGCCGGTGGCCAGCGGAAGCACCGCCTTGCCGGCGAGCGCGTACTGGGGCAGCAGGTCCAGGAGGGTCTTGAGCAGACCGGAGTACGCGGACTTGTAGATGGGCGTGCCGATCAGCACGCCGTCGGCCTCTTCGAACAGCCGGGCCGCGTCCTGGATCGCGGGGTGCCCGGGGTCGGCGCCCAACAGCGCCTCGGCGGGCAGCGTGCGCACGTCGAGCGGGACCACGTGGTGGCCCTGCCGGGTCAGGCGCGCGTCGAGGTGGCGCAGCAGGCGGCCGGTGCGCGAGGTCGGGGACGGGCTTCCCGAGACGGAGAGCACGGTGGGCATGGGAGCTCCTTCACAGCGGGCAGAGCAGGGCAGGGCAGGGCGGCGGCCCGCGCCGGAACGCCGGACACGGGCGATGGCGATTGAGCGGAGGAGGAAGGCCGGACCGGCGGGACGTCAGGAGGAGAGCCGGGCAGCCGGCACCTGAGAGTCACTCACGACGGGTCGCGACGAAGGAGAACGCGCGGAGGAAGGCCCGCTCAGCGGGCGGCGCGGGACGAACAGAGACCGCTGGACACACGCACGAGATCGACGTGGCGTCGACGCGTGAGGCCCTTGCGCTGGTTCATGTACAGGATTCAATCAGCTAGCGGTCCATCGGTCGAGTGCGCCCCCGCCGTGATCTCGACCACGTCGCCGCCGACCGCGGGGACGTGTACGGGTTTGCGGGGCGCTGGAGCGATCATGCCTCCAGGTTATCGTTGGGTGCCGAACCGGTCTTGGACGCCGGCGTCGTACGGCGCGAGCATGGACCCATGAACCTTGATCCACAGGTCGGTTGTCACGACCTCATCGAATCATCCGCATCGGCCGGCCACGCCGACCAGTACCCTGTGGGCATCGAACGGACGGGGGCGTCGTGGTGAGCGGCATGTCCGGGAAGGTCGGGCTGGTCACCGGCGCGGGCAGCGGGATCGGCCGCGCGACGGCGATCGAGCTGGCCCGGTGCGGCGCGTCGGTCGCCGTACTCGACATCGACGAGAACACCGCGGCCGAGACCGCCGAGATGATCGCCGCCGAGGGCGGGACCGCGTTCGCCGCCAGCGTCGACATCGCCGACGAGGACTCCGTACGGGCCGCCGTCGAGCGCACGACCGCCGCGTTCGGCGGTCTCGACTTCGCCGTGAACAACGCCGGCATGTCCTCGCACCAGAAGCTCGACCGGACGAGCCTGGCCGAGTTCGAGCGGGTGGTCCGCGTCAACCTGGCGGGCACCTTCCTGTGCATGAAGTACGAGCTGCCCGCACTCGGCGGCGGAGGGTCGGTCGTCAACATCGCCTCCAACGGCGGCCTGTACGCGATCCCGCAGGCCACCGCCTACGTGGCTGCCAAGCACGGCATCGTCGGCCTCACCAAGGTCGCCGCGGTCGACTACGCGAACGAGGGCATCCGGGTCAACGCCGTCTGCCCCGGGCCGACCCGCACGCCGGGCTTCGAGCAGTTCGCGGGCGACACCGACATGATCGCGCGTCAGGAGGCGATCACGCCGCTCGGCCGGCTGGCGACGCCGGACGAGGTCGCCGCGGCGGCGGTCTGGCTGTGCTCGGACGCCGCGTCCTACGTCACCGGGATCGCCTTGTCGGTCGACGGAGGGCGGCGCGCGTGAGGGTCATCGCGATGGAGGAGGCGTTCGCCATCCCCCGGCTCCAGGCCAGGTTCCCGGTGCCCAGGACCGGGACCGCCGCGGGCTGGATCAGGGACTGGGGACAGCGGCTGGCCGACTTCACCGCCTACCGGCTGCCCGACATGGACGAGCACGGCATCGACATCCAGGTGCTGTCCCTGACCGCCCCCGGCATCCAGGGCCTGACGGACGCCCGGCAGGCGGTCGCCGATGCCCGGGCGGCCAACGACCAGTTGGCCGAGGTGATCGCCGGACACCCCGACCGCTTCCGCGGCCTGGCCGCCCTGCCCTTGCAGGAACCCGAGGCGGCGGTGGCCGAACTCCACCGCGCCGTGGCCGGACTCGGGCTCAGCGGGGCCCTCGTCAACGACCACACCGCGGGCACGTACCTCGACGATCCGCGCCACGAACCGGTGTGGGCGGCACTCGAGGAGCTGGACGTGCCGCTCTACCTGCACCCGGGCGCACCCCCGGCCGAGCCCTGGCGCGTGCTCCAGGGCCGCCCCGAGCTCCAGGGGCCCTTGTGGAGCTGGGGCGCGGAGACCGGCGGACACGCCCTGCGGATCGTCCTCGGCGGCGTCTTCGACCGGCATCCGCGCGCCCGGCTCATCCTCGGCCACATGGGGGAGTTCCTGCCCTTCCAGCTCGCACGCCTCGACTCCCGCTACGCCCGGCAGGAACACCGGCCGCTCGCCCGGAAGCCGTCGGCGTACTTCGGCGGCAACATCCTGATCACCACCAGCGGGGTCTGCTCCCCGGCCGCGCTCGCCGGCGCGGTTCTCGCCATCGGCGCCGACGCCGTGATGTTCGCCGTCGACTACCCCTTCGAAGACACCGCCGAGGCCGTCCGGTTCCTCGAGCAGGCGCCGGTCAGCGACGCCGACCGGGCCAAGATCAGCCACGGCAACGCGGAGCGGCTGCTGCGTCTGGAGCCGTGACCCGGCCGGCTCGGCCGGAGGCGGGGGCCTCGTGGGCTTCGGTGGGATGTAAGCGGCATGCAAGGCACGGCTTTCTAGCCTCCCGGGTGAACCGAACGACCCGAGGAGGAGACGGTGGAAAAACTCAGCGCCTGGGTGGTCAGGCACCGGTTGCCGGTGCTGATCGCCTGGCTGGCAGTCACGGTGGTCGGCGTCGTCGTCGCACCGACCGTGTCGAGCCGGCTGGTGAGCGGGAAGCATCTGAGCAGCGCGGCCTACACGGCTGACGTTCGGATCGCCGCCCACTACGGGGGCGCGACCTCGGACCCCGCTGTGCTCACGCTCGGCCTGCCGGCCGGTCAGACGGTGTCCGCGCCGGCCGCCGCGACCCAACTGCGGTCGGTCGACGCGGCCATCGAGAAGACCGGTCCGCAGCTGCGGCTGGTGTCCTACGCCTCGACCGGCTCGCATGCGCTGGTGGGGCGGGGGAGTGCCAGCACCGTCGTGCTCGTCTATCCCCCGCACGACAACGACGACATGACGGACGATCAGGTCAGCGCCCTCACCCATGCCGCGAAGGCGGCGGCCCCGTCGTTGCGGGTGGCTGGCACGAGCGTGGCGGCGCTCGAGGCCGGAAGCACCAGCGGCGGCAGTTCGACCGTGAGCGGTGAGCTGGTCTTCGGCGCTCTGGGCGCGTTGATCGTGCTCGTCTGGGTGTTCGGCTCGCTGCTGGCGGCTCTGCCGATCATCATGGCGCTGATCTCGGTGCTGACGATGCAACTGTTCATCTGGGCCCTGACCTACGTGATGCCGTCGTCCTCGCCGCTGAACCCGGCGGTGCAGTACATCGTGGCGCTCCTGGGTCTCGGCCTGTCCATCGACTACTCACTGCTGGTGGTCACCCGCTGGCGCGAGGAACGTGCGGCGGGGCACGACAACGCTGACGCGGTCCGCCTCGCGGTCCAGCGTGCCGGGCATTCGGTGTGGTTCAGCGGGGTCGTCGCGTCACTGGGTCTGTTCGCGCTGATCGTGGTGCCGAACTCGCTGGTGCGCGGTATCGGGGTCGCCGGCCTGTTCATCCCCTCGACCGCGACGCTGGTCGCGCTCACTCTGCTGCCGGCGGTGCTGTCGAAGATCGGGCCGCGGGTGGACTGGCCGCGCCGCAGGTCGGCCGACACGGTCGGCCGGTTCTGGACCCGCTGGGCGAAGCTGGTGATCCGTCGCCGGGTGATCGCGGCTGCGCTGGGTCTGGGTGTCCTCGGCCTGCTTGCGTCGTTCGCCGCGACGATCGATGTCGGGCTGCCGACCACGGGCCACCTCGCCAGTAGCGGCGGCCCCACCGACGGTCTGCATGCGCTGGAGGCCGACGGGTTCCCCTCGGGCACGCTCACCACCGTACCCGTCTACGTCCCGCATGCCGCCGACGCGGGCGCGGTGGCCTCCACGCTCTCCTCGCTGGCGAGCCTGCACGGCGCCGTCGCCCCGTCCGTCCCGACGTGGCGGCAGAACGGTTCCGCGATGGTCCTCGCGATCCCGCGCTTCGAGGTGGGCACGTCCCAGGGCGGCGGCTCCCTGCGGGACATCCAGCACACGGTGCCCTCCGGGGTCCTCGTCGGGGGCGAGGGCGCGCTCAACATCGATCTGACCCACTCCACGTACGGGGCGTTCCCGATCCTGTTCGCGGTCGTGGCGATCGTGACCTTCCTGCTGCTCGCGCGGGGCCTGAAGTCGATCGTGCTCCCGGCGAAGGCCGTGCTGCTCAACATCTTGTCGGTGGCTGCCTCCTACGGCCTGCTCGTACTGGTGTTCCAGCACGGGTTCGGCATGCAGGCACTGTGGGGCGTACGCAGCTACGGGGCGGTCGACACGCTCGCGCCCGTGCTGATCTTCGGGTTCCTGTTCGGTGTCTCGATGGACTACGAGGTCTTCATCCTCTCCCGCGTACGCGAGGGCTACGAGCGCACCCGCTCGACCACCGCGGGAGTCATCGAGGGCATCTCGCGCACCGGCCGGCTGGTGACCAGCGCCGCGTTGATCCTGTTCCTCGCCCTGGCTTCGCTGTCGACGGCGAACGACGTCACGGTGCGGCAGATCGCGGCGGGTCTGGCCGCGGGCGTCCTGCTCGACGCCGTCGTCGTGCGGATGCTGCTGCTTCCGGCACTGGTCTCCCTGTTCGGCCCTCTCAACTGGTGGATGCCCGAGCGGGTGGCCCGACTGCTGCGGATCAGTCCCGACGCCCCGCAGGAGGGCATCGGGCAGGAACGTGAGCCGATGCCGATCGGAGATGCTGGCTAGATGCGGGTACTGGTGGTCGAGGACGAGCAGGACATGGCGGAGTCGCTGGCCTGGGGCCTGGCGGCCGAGGGCTATGTGGTCGACGTGGCGGCCGACGGTGTGGAGGGCCTCTGGAAAGCGCAGGAGACCTCCCCCGACGTGATCATCCTCGACGTGCGGCTGCCCGGGATGGACGGCTACCGGCTGTGCCGCGCGCTGCGCGAGCAGGGCCGGTGGACCCCGGTTCTGATGCTCACCGCGATGGACGAGGATCTCGACCACGCCGAGGGGCTCGACTCCGGGGCCGACGACTACCTCGCCAAGCCGTTCTCCTACCCGGTGCTCCTCGCCCACCTGCGCGCGCTGACCCGGCGCGGGCTCGGTGCCAGGCCGGCGGTGCTCGAAACCGCCGGCTTGGCCCTCGATCCGGCGAGCCGGACGGTCACCCGCGGCGGCCGGGAGCTGGATCTGAGCGCGCGGGACGTCGCCGTCCTCGAACACCTGCTGCGGCGCAAGGGCCGTGTCGTATCCAAGGCGGAGCTGCTCGCACACTGCTGGGACGTGGCCTACGAAGGCAGCCTGTCCGTGGTCGAGGTCCACGTCCACCGGCTTCGGCGGAAGATCGAGACCCGCGGCGGGCCGCAGGTGATCAGAACGGTGCGCGGCGAGGGTTACACGATCCGGGAGGAGGAGCGATGACCGTCCGGACGCGGGTGACGGCCGTGGCGGGCGTGGCACTGACCGCCGCGGTCTCGCTCGGCCTCGTCATCATGTACCTGATGCAGGTCGGCTCGGCGCACCGCACCGCCGACGACCAGTTGCGCACCTACGCCGCGCAGATCGAGCAGTCCGCGCGGTCCACCCGGCCCGGCGGCTGGCCCCGCCCGCTGCCGGCCTTCCCGCTGGACGCGAACGCCCAGGCCCAGGTCACGGAGGCCGGCAGCGCGCGCGTCCTGGCCTGGACCCCCGCGCTGGACGGGTTCGCCGCCGTCTACACGCTGCCGGCGGGCGCGGCCTCGCCGATCCGGCAGGCCGGAGTCGACCCCGCACTCGACGGTGAGGTGCGTGTGGTCGGCACCCATGCCGTCGTCGGCGGGCGGACGGTGAGCATCGTCACGTGGACGGACACCAGGGCGCTCAGCCAGATCAACGAGACCTTCAGCCGCCTGCTCCTGGTCGGAGTGCCCGGCATCCTGCTGCTGGCCTGCGTCACGGTGTGGCTCGTCGTGGGCCGGGCGCTTCGGCCGGTGGAGCGGATTCGCCGTACCGTCACCGAAATCAGCGCCGCCGATCTCTCCCGGCGGGTGCCCGAACCCGCCGCCCGTGACGAGATCGGCGAACTGGCCCGCACCATGAACGGGATGCTCGCCCGTCTCGAGGACTCGGCCGCGCGGCAGCGCCGGTTCGTCGCGGACGCCTCGCACGAGTTGCGCAGCCCGCTGGGGACGGTCCGCACGGCGCTGGAGGTCGGCCTCGCCCATCCCGACCACGCCCCGTGGACGCAGATCGCCGAACGCGCCGTACGCCAGTCCGCGCGCCTGGAAACCCTGGTGCACGACCTGCTCCTGCTCGCTCGCAGCGACGACCGGCACCTGCTGCACCGACGGAGCCCCGTCCCGATCGCGGCGCTCGTGCAGGACGTGCGGGCGGCGGTGCCCGCGCCGCGGGTACCGGTCGGGTTCCGTGCGGCCGCGAGCACGGCCGGGGGCGGTAACGGGGACGCGTGCGTGCTCGGCGACGCGGAGCAGTTGGACCGGATGGTGCGCAACGTCCTGGACAACGCGATCCGCCATGCCCGGAAGGGCGTCGAGTTGTCCGTCGACGTCTCGGCACCGGAGGCGGTCCTCATCGAGGTCGCCGACGACGGCCCGGGCATCCCGGTCGAGGACCGCGAGCGCGTGTTCGGCCGCTTCGTCCGCCTCGACGCGAGCCGGGAACGGGGGAGCGGAACGAGCGGTCTCGGGCTGGCCATCGCACAGGAGATCGCCACCGCGCACGGCGGGCGGATCGCGATCGGCGACGCGCCCGCCGGCGGCGTGCTGGTGCGCATCACCCTCCCGCGCACGGCCGGCTGAACTCCGCCGGCGCCGGCGCCGCGCGGACCCGCCGCCGCCCCCGGTTCGGTTGCCCCGGCTCAGCCGCTGCCGGGGCGGGCGAGCCCCTGGTCGTAGGCGAAGATCACCGCCTGGACGCGGTCGCGGGCGCCGATCTTGGCGAGGACCCGGCCGACGTGCGTCTTCACGGTGGACTCGCTGACCACGAAGCGGGTGGCGATCTCGCCGTTGGTCCAGCCCTTGCCGATGGCCACGAGGATCTCCCGCTCGCGTTCGGTGAGTGCCGCCAGTCGCGGGTCCTCGCCCTGGCCGGGCGTTCTGAACGGCACATGCCGGGTGTACTCGTCCAGGATGCGGCGGGTGAGGGCCGGCGCGATCACCGCGTCGCCCTCGGCGACGGCCCGGATGCCGGCGAGGAGTTCCTCGGGGCGGGCGTCCTTGAGGAGGAAACCGCTGGCGCCGGCCCGCAGCGCGGCGTGCACGTACTCGTCGACGTCGAAGGTGGTCAGCACCAGGACCCGGGAACGCCCCCCGGCCTCGGCGATCCGCCGCGTCGCCTCGATGCCGTCCATTCCGGGCATCCGCACGTCCATCAGCACCACGTCAGGACGCAGTTCGGCGGTCCTGCGGACGGCCTCGACCCCGTTCGCGGCCTCGCCGACCACCTCCGTCTCGGGGAGGGAGTCGAGGAGCACCCGGAAGCCGTAGCGCTGCAACTGCTGGTCGTCGACGACGAGCACCGTGGTCACGCGGCGCCTCCCTGGGGTGCCACGTCGAGCGTGGCCTCCACGACCCATCCCCCGTCGGATGCGGGACCGGCGTCGACGGTCCCTCCGTACAGCGCCGCCCGCTCGCGCATGCCCACCAGTCCGTGTCCTTCCTCGTTGCCCGGTCCTGGGTTTTCGGCCTGGCCGTTGTCCCGGATGCGCAGGACGAGCCGTTCGTCGTCCACGATGACCGACAAGGCCACCCGGGTGCCGGTCCCGGCGTGCTTCAGGGTGTTCGTCAGGGCTTCCTGGACGATCCGGTAGACGGTCAGCTGCACGCCCCGGTCCAGCGTCCCCGTCTCGCCGACCGTCCGGTAGACCACCTCCAGGCCGGCGCCGCGCACGCTGTCGCACAGCGCCTCGACGTCCGCCAGACCCGGCTGCGGGCTGAGCTCGACCACCTGGCGGGCGCCGTCCGACGCCTCCCGCAGGACGCCCAGCACCCGGCGCAGTTCGCTCAGGGCCGTCCGCCCGGTGTCGCCGATCAGCCGGAGCGCCTCCTTCCCGCGGGCGGGAGCCGTCTCGGCGGTGTACATGCCGGCATCGGCGAGGGTGATGATGACGGACAGGTTGTGGCCCACGATGTCGTGCATCTCCCGTGCCACCCGGGCGCGTTCCGTCGCGGTCGCGAGCCTGATGCGCTGGTCGCGTTCCGTCTCCAGCCGCGCTGCCCGCTCCCGCAGCCCCGCGAGCTGTGCGCGGCGGGTCCGCACCATCAGGCCGACGGCGAGGGCCGCGATCACCGTGCTCAGCAGGAAGAACAAGGTGTCCCACACGGACACCGCCGGCGAGATCCGCACCGCCACCAGCACCATCCCCGCCGCCATGCCCCCGCAGGCCCAGGGCAGCAGCCGCAGCCGCCCGTGCAGGGCCAGGCTGTACAGGGCCACGAACAGGGCGACGTCCGCGCGCAGCGCGGCATCCAGCGACCACTGGAGGACGAAGACGACGCCGATGGCGACGAAGGCCGCCATGGGCCGGCGCCGCCGCCACAGGAGCGGCAGCACCAGACCGGCCTGCAGGAGCAGCACCGCCGCCGGCGGCAGCTGGGTGAAGGAGAACTGGAACCGGTGCTGCTCGTCCCCGTCGCCGTCCCCCGCGCCGCCGTGGTGCAGCAGGTCCGGCAGGCAGAACACGAGGTAGACGACCACCACCACCGCGGTGTCCAGGACCCACGGGTGCGCCCGGTCCGCCTGCCGGAGCCGCTGGCCGGCCTGGGCGAACCGGGCGGCCAGCGGTCCCATCCCGCCGAGGTCGCCGGTGTCCGTGGTGGTGGTCAAGGTCGTCACCTGCCCATGGTGCAGGTGGTCAGACGTCGCTGCGCACCAGCCGGTACGCCGCCCCCGCGAGCGCGAGCGCCGTCCAGCCGAGGAAGACCAGCAACCCGGCGCCCGGTGACAGGGCGGTCGCGTCGTGGGTCAATGCGAACATCGACTCGCCCGCGTTGCTCGGGAGGTAGGGGCTGATGTTGTCCTGCCAGGAGCTGGGCAGGAGGGAGATCAGCCCCGGGACCAGCATCAGGGAGGCCACCAGGACCGAGATGCCGCCGGCCACCGAGCGCAGCAGCGCGCCCAGCGCGGTCCCGATCACGCCGACCAGCCCGAGGTAGAGGCCGGCGCCCAGCAGGCTGCGGAGGACCCCGGTGTGCGTGAAGCCCATGGCGGCGGGGGTGCCGGAGACGATGCCGCTGCCGAACCCGAAGGCGACGAACGCGCCGAGGGTGGCGACCACCAGGGCGACCAGTCCGAACACGGCCGCCTTGGACCACAGCACGGGCAGGCGGCGGGGCACGGCCGCGAGCGTCGAGCGGATCATCCCGGTGGAGTACTCACCCGCGGTGACCAGGACCCCGAGCACACCGAGGGCCAGCTGGGCGAAGTTGGTGCCGAAGAGGGACAGGCTCACGGCCGTCGCGGTGGCGAAGTCCTTGTCCTGGTGCGGGGAGCCGACGCCGGACTTGTAGTGCTCCGCGGCGATGAGCCCGAAGGCGACGAGGAAGAGAAGGCCGAGGCCCAGGGTGATCCAGGTGGAACGCAGGGACCAGAGTTTGGCCCACTCCGAGGCGAGCACGCGACGCCCGGTCACCCGGTAGGCGGGGCGGGCCGGAACCGAGGCGGGCGCCTCGACGGTCGTGGTGAGCGTGCTCATGCGGGCCTCCCGACGGTGGCAAGGGTGTCGACGGTCGTGGTGCCGTGGTACTCCACGGCATCCCGGGTCAGGTTCATGAACGCCTCCTCCAGCGACACCGTCCGTGCCGTCAGTTCGAACAGCGCGATCCCGTGCTCGGCCGCCTTCAGGCCGATCTCGCGGGCACTCGCCCCCGTCACCCGCAGTTCCTCGGAGCCGGCCCGGCCGGTGATGTCGACCCCGGGCCCGGCCAGGACCTCCCGCAGCCGCGCCGGCTCCGGGGTGGCCACCTGCACCGTGTCCCCGCCGGCGTCGCGCACGAGGTCCGCCACGGTGGTGTCGGCCAGCAGGCGCCCGCGCCCCACGATGATCAGGTGGTCCGCGACCAGGGCCATCTCGCTCATCAGATGCGACGACACGAACACGGTCCGGCCCTCGGCGGCGAGGCCCTTCAGCAGGTTGCGGATCCACAGGACGCCCTCCGGGTCGAGCCCGTTGACCGGTTCGTCCAGCATCACCGTCTGCGGATCACCCAGCAGCGCCGCCGCGATGCCGAGCCGCTGCCCCATCCCGAGGGAGAAGGCACCGGCCCGGTTCCTCGCCGCGCTGCCGAGCCCCGCCATCTCGATGACCTCGTCGACCCGGCGGCGGGGAATCCCGTGCGTCAGGGCGAGCGCCAGCAGGTGGTTGTAGGCCGAGCGGCCCGGGTGGATGGACTTCGCCTCCAGCAGCGCCCCCACCTCCTGGAGCGGCGCCTCGTGACGGGCGTACTGCTTCCCGTTCACCGTCACGGAGCCGGCCGTCGGTGCGTCGAGCCCGACGATCATGCGCATGGTCGTGGACTTTCCCGCGCCGTTGGGCCCGAGGAAACCGGTCACCGTACCCGGCCGCACGGCGAAGTCCAGCCCGCCCACGGCCGTCTTCTCGCCGTACCTCTTGGTCAACTGCTGTGCGTCGATCATGCGCGTCTCTTCCTGTTCGGAGCCGGCGCCCGCCGGCCGCTCTGGACGCCTCACCGACAACGCTAGAAGCCCGAACCCCCTGATCCGGTGGTACCGCGGACCGATCCGCGCCCCCCGGGTCGTACCGCGGTACTACGCGCCACTGCGACCCCGGTCGCACCGTCCGGGCCGCGTCCGCGTCCGGGCGGCCTGCCGACGCGGTGGGCTTCCGCATCACCGACGACGGCGCGCCGCCGCCCTCTTCGCCGGCCGGCAGCGGCCTCACCGGCATGCGGGAACGCGTCGCGATGTTCGACGGCGACCTGGGCGCCGCGACCGGCATCCGCGTCGTGGCCGAGGCCGCCGACGGCCGTGAATGCGGTCGAGGCCGCGCCCGCAGGCAACGCCCCGACGTGGTCCCGATGGACCTGCGCATGCCCGGCATGGACGGGATCGAGGCCACCCGCCTCATCTGCGAGGCGACCTCCTCCCGACCACGTTCGACATGGACGCCTACGCGTTCGCGGAGCTGCGCGCGGGCGTAGCTGGAGGTAGCTGCGGGGCAAGGCTCGGGCAGGCCGACGAGCCGGGCAAGGGGCGTGCTCCCCATGGTCCTCGGTGCCGCACTGGCAGTCGCCCTACCGGCACTTCGCGCTGCCGGCGTCGGCGACTTCGCCCGCCTCGGCGCTACCTCGGGGGTACGACAACGCCGTTCGCCGTTCGCCGCGCCCGCCGAGCTGCCGGGGATGGCGGCGTCACACAGAGACCGTATTGACAGGTCCATGACCGTCGAAGATTCTGAATTGCCGCGCCACGTCCCGCGCACGACCAAAGGCCGGCGGTTTGAGCATCCTGCACCCCCCACGAAGGAGCCAGCATGCGCAGATTCCTGATAGGCGTCGCCACCCTCGCGGCTGCGGCGGCCTTTGCCGCTCCGGCCGCGCCGGCCACCGCGGCGGCGGCCGCACCGGGACTGTCCTTCCGCCCCTTGCACTACAACATCAACGGCTACAACTGGGGCGGATACGCCGCCACCGGCAGCGGCTTCACCTCGGTGTCGGCCGCCTGGACCGAAGCGAACGCGACCTGCAACTCCACCAACGACCTCTACGCCCCCTGGGTCGGCATCGACGGGTACGGCTCGTCCACCGTGGAGCAGACAGGCGTGGAGACCGACTGCTCCAGCGGCAGCCCCGTTCACCAAGCCTGGTACGAGATGTACCCCGCCAACCCGGTCTACCTCAGCCGCACTTCGTACCCGGTCTCGGCCGGGGACCACATCACCGCCTCGGTGACCAACACCAGCGGCAGCACGTACGCCCTGAAGCTGACCGACTCCACGCGCGGCTGGACCTACAGCACGAACAAGTCCCTCTCCTCCCAACGGGCCAGCGCCGAGGTCATCATCGAGTCGCCGACCGGGGCCTACCCGAACTTCGGCACCCTCAACTTCACCTCGGCCACCGTCAACGGGAACTCCCTCGGCTCCTACGGCCCGACCGCGCTCGACCCGTCGAACGGCGCGTACGAGGCCCGGACCAGCGCGCTCGGCTCCAGCGGCACCAGCTTCAGCGAAACGTACCTGCGGGAGTAGCCGCGCCGGCGCTGGGGCGGCACCCCGCCCCAGCGCCCCAGCGGCTGACGCCGTCTCGGTCACCGGCGGGGACACGGTCCGCCGGGGCGCCGTGCAGCGGGGCGGCGGTGCGGGCGGCGACCTCCGCCGCGCTGACGCCCGGGGCCGTCTCGACCAGGGCGAAACCGTCCGGTGTGACGTCCAGGACACCGAGGTCGGTGATGACGCGGTGCACGCACGCCCGGCCGGTCAGCGGCAGGGTGCAGTGGTCGAGGAGCTTGGGGCCGCCGTCCTTCGCGGTGTGCTGCATGAGCACGATCACCCGCCGGGCGCCGTGCACCAGGTCCATGGCGCCGCCCATGCCCTTGACCAGCCTGCCGGGGACGGCCCAGTTGGCGAGGTCGCCGCCGGCGGAGACCTGCATGGCGCCGAGCACCGCGGTGTCGATGTGGCCGCCGCGGATCATGCCGAAGGAGAGCGCCGAGTCGAAGAAGGAGGCGCCGGGCAGCGCGGTGACGGTCTCCTTGCCGGCGTTGATCAGGTCCGGGTCGACCTCGTGCTCGCGCGGGTAGGGGCCGGTGCCGAGGATGCCGTTCTCGGAGTGGAGGGTGACGCGCACGCCCGGCGGCAGGTGGCCGGGGATCGTGGTGGGCAGGCCGATGCCGAGGTTGACGTAGGAGCCGTCGGCCAGTTCCGCGGCCGCGCGGGCCGCCATCTCGTCGCGGGTCCAGGCCATCAGCGTCGTACCGTCCTCTTCTCGATCGTCTTGGCGGCCGCCTGCTCGCGGGTGAGGGCGACGACCCGCTGCACGAACACGCCGGGCAGGTGCACCTGTCCGGGGGCCAACTCGCCCGGCTCGACCAGCTCCTCGACCTCCGCGACGGTGATCCGGCCGGCCATCGCGGCCGGCGGATTGAAGTTGGCGGCCGCCTGCCGGAAGACCAGGTTGCCGTCGCGGTCCCCGCGCCAGGCCCGGACCAGCGCGAAGTCGGTGGTGATGCCGTGCTCCAGGACGCAGGTGCGGTCGCCGAAGGTCCGGCGCTCCTTGACCGGCGAGGCGAGCGCGACGGCACCGTCCGGGCCGTAGCGCCAGGGCAGCCCGCCGTCGGCGACCTGCGTGCCCACGCCCGCCGGGGTGTAGAACGCTGCAATGCCGCAGCCGCCGGCCCTCAGCCGCTCGGCGAGGGTGCCCTGCGGCACGAGTTCGACTTCCAGTTCCCCGGCGAGGTACTGCCGGGCGAACTCCTTGTTCTCACCGACGTAGGAGCCGGTGACCCGGGCGATGCGGTGGGCGGCGAGCAGGACGCCGAGCCCGGCTCCGTCGACGCCGCAGTTGTTGGAGACGACCGACAGCCCGGTGGCGCCCTGGTCGTACAGCGCGTCGATCACCACGTTCGGCACGCCGCTGAGACCGAAGCCGCCGACCGCCAGGGACGAGCCGTCGGTGATGTCGTGGACCGCCGCGGCGGCGTCGGCGCAGACCTTGTTCACGGTGCGGGCTCCCTGTCCGGGACGGGCGCGCTCGGCGCGGGGACGGCGAAGAGGCGTAGTTGGAGGGCCAGCAGGGCGTAGTAGCCGACCAGGGTGGACAGTTCGAACAGGGCCCGTTCGCCGAGGGCGGCGCGGGCGGCGGCGTACCAGGCGTCGTCCAGCGGCCGCGGGGGTGCGGCCAGGGTGCGGGCGGCCTGCCAGGCGGCGCGTTCGAAGGGGTCGGCGAAGCCCGGGTCGCCCTCCTCGCGCAGCGCGCGCAGTTCGTCCCCGGTCAGTCCGGCGGCCCGGCCGACCGCCTCGTGGGCGTACCGCTCGAAGTCGCTGTCCCAGACGGCGGCCACGACCAGGATCGCGGTCTCGCGCACCCGGGGCGGAAGGGAGGCGGCGAAGCGGATCGCCGCGCCGAGGGCTTGGACGGCGCCGCCCAGCCGGGGGCTGGCCAGCAGGGCGTTGAACGGCCCGTTGAGGCGGCCGTCGGTGTCGGTGAGGGCGAAGAGCTGGGGGCCGTCGGCGCGCGGACCGCCGGTGATCTCGTCGTACAGGGCGCGCTGTTCGGGGGAGAGGCGGTCCGGGGTGGGGCGGGGCAGCCGGCCGCCGTGGACGGGGGCGGCGGTCATCGCTGCGGGCCCGCCTCGTCCGCGGCCTCGCGGGCCAGCGCGGCGAGGTCGGCGTCGGTCAGCAGCCGGCCCTCGCGCGCCATGGCGGCGCGGGCCCGCCGCAGTACCTCGTCCACCAGGGCGGGTGTGGTGTCGACACCCAGTGCGGCGAGCTTGTCGGCGAGGGTGTAGGGCCCGCTGTCGGGGGTGAAGGGCACCACGCGGGTGTTGCCGACGAGGGTGGGCTCCAGGCAGTTGTGCAGCAGCGGGTCGACGGCCGTCTCCTGGGTGATGATGTCCAGGCCGCCCCAGCAGAAGGCGCTGGTGCCGGTCACCGGGTGGTTCCAGGCGACGCGGTAGCCGGTCAGCTCCTCGCCGGCGCGCGCGAGTCCGGTCAGCTGCCGGGTCTCGATGCCGGTGTCCACCCCGTACAGGGTCTCGAACGCCATGGCGGTGGCGGCCAGGTCGGCGTTGCCGGGGCCGCCGCAGTAGCCGTTGACGGACAGCTCGACGACGTCCGCGCCGGCTTTGACCGCGGCGACCGCACAACCGACCGCCAGCCCGAAGGTGTTGTGCGGGTGCAGGCCGACCTCGACGCCGGGGGCCGCCTCCTTGGTGCGGGCGACGAGGTGGCCGTACGCCTCGGGGCTCAGCGCGCCCGGGCCGTCGAAGAGCGTGAGTTCGGCGGCGCCGGCTTCCGTGAGCACGGCGACCGACTCCTGGAGCACCTCCTCGGTCAGGTAGGAGACCATCAGCATCGGCACGACCACGTGCAGGCCGCGGTCGCGGGCGTGGCGGATCAGCGGGACGGCGCGGGCCAGCACCTCGGCGCGGCTGCGGGCCGGGCCCGCGGTGCGCCAGTCCTGCCCGCGCCACGCCTGCTGGTAGACGAGCGGCTGGTAGATGAGCGACGCCTCGCCCAGGCCCTGCACCCAGATCTGCACGCCGTCGTAGCCGGCGTCGGCGGCCCGGTCGATGTCCTCGGTGGTGCGCAGCAGCGGCAGTAGGGCGCGGCAGTCGGCGTTCTCGCCCTTGATGACCTCGACCTCGGTGCGCAGTGCCTTGTCGTCCCGGCCGGCCAGCCCCGCGGTGACGACCTCGCGGACGCCCGCGCCGACGAGTTGCCGCAGGTACGCCTCCTTGGCCGCGGTGGAGGCGACGACGCCGGGCAGTGTCTCCACCGACCGCAGGGTGGCGTCGCGCAGCCGCACCGACGGCGGCATCGGCCCGCGCACGTCCGGGCGGCGGTTGAGCGGGCTCACCGACCAGCGCCCGGGCGCATGGGCGCCGGGGACGCGTTTTCCGGCCAACTCGGCACGGAAACGGGCGATCTCCTCGTCGGTGAACACGGCCGGCTTGTCCATGGGCCCTCCGGGCGGCTGTCTGCGCGGGCGGTTTCCTGCACCGTCATTGAACCATCACCACCCGTTCTCTGTCGACACTAGAGACGTCGACGCTCAGAGGAGGGCGGGTCTAAGTGCAAATATTCCGAACGGTGTTTACTTTCTGTCGACACTAAGTGAAACTCTCCGGCAGTCGGCACGCACCACCCGAACCGAGGGAGACCAACCGTGACCCACGATGAGCCCCCTGCGCGGCCCGGCCGCCTGGCCGGGCGGACCGCCGTCATCAGCGGTGCCGGCAGTGTCGGCCCCGGCTGGGGCAACGGGCGCGCCACCGCCGTGATCTTCGCCCGCGAGGGCGCCACCGTGTACCTGACCGACCGGGACGAGGAGTCCCTTGAGGTCACCGCCCGGCAGGTCCGGGAGGAGGGCGGTACCGCGCACACCCGCCTGCTGGACGTCACCGAACCGGACGCCGTACGGGCCTGTTTCGCGCACGTCGCGCAGGCCGCCGGCCGGATCGACGTCCTGGTCAACAACGTCGGCGGCTCCCGGGCCGGGGGAGTGGCCGAACTGCCCCTGGCGGACTGGGAGGACCAGCTGCGGACCAACCTCACCAGCGCCTTCCTCGCCTGCAAGGAGGTGGTGCCGGTGATGCGCCGCGGCGGCGGGGGAGTTATCGTCAACACCGCCTCGGCGTCCGGGCTGCGCTGGACCGGGGCCGCACAGGTCGGCTACGCGGCGGCCAAGGCCGCGGTCATCCAGCTCTCCCGGGTCACCGCCGTCCAGTACGCGCCCGACGGCATCCGGGTCAACACCGTGGTGCCCGGCCAGCTGCACACCCCGATGGTCGAGGCGCGGCTGGCCGGCCAGCGGGCGGGCGGCGACGTGGCGAAGCTGCTCGCTCAGCGGCAGGCGCGCATCCCGCTGGGGTTCATGGGCGACGGCCGGGACACGGCGTACGCGGCGCTGTTCCTGGCGTCGGACGAGGCGCGCTTCGTCACCGGCACCGAGATCGTCGTCGACGGCGGAATGACGGCCCGCTGTGACTGAGCCCGTCCTCCACCCCGCCGCCGCCCGGCCCTCGCCCGGCTGTCCGCCGCCGCACCCCGCGCCCCGCCGGCCCGCCCTGCCGCTGCCGCCCGGCGCCTGCGACGCGCACTGCCACATCCTCGGCCCGGCCGCAGTCTTCCCCTACGCGCCCGAGCGCACCTTCACCCCGGTCGACGCCCCCAAGGAGCAGGTGGCCGCCCTCCACGCGCACCTGGGCCTGAGCCGGGCCGTGGTCGTGCAGTCCTCCTGCAACGGCTCCGACCACCGCACGCTGTTGGACGCGCTGGCCGCGGCCGGCGGCCGGATGCGGGGGGTCGCGCTGGTCGGCGAGACGACCACCAGAGCGCAGATCGAGGAGCTGCACCGGGCGGGGGTGCGCGGCTTCCGGCTCAACTTCCTGCCGCACCTGCGGGCCGCGCCCACCCGCGAGGAGATCGACTCCGTGCTGGAGCGCGTCGACGGCCTGGGCTGGAGCGTGGAACTCCACGTCACCGGCAGCGAGGTCGCCGACTACGAGTCCCTCATCCGCGCACTGCCCGGCCCGGTGGTGGTCGACCACCTGGCGCGGGTCGACCTCGCCGACGGCCCGCACAGCCCGGCGCTGCGGGCCCTGCGCCGTCTGCTGGACTCCGGGAGTGTCTGGCTGAAGGTCAGCGGCGTGGACCGGGTCTCCCGGCAGGGACCGCCCTACGCCGACGCGGTCGGCCTCGCCGCGTCCCTGGTGGCGCAGGCGCCCGAGCGGGTCGTGTGGGGCACCGACTACCCGCACGTGAACATCGACGGCGCCGCCCCCGACGACGGCCTGCTGGTCGACCTGCTGGCCGAGATCGCCCCCGAACCCGCCCTGCTGCGCCGGCTGATGGTCGACAACCCGGCGGAGCTGTTCGACTTCCCGGCGCTGCCCGCGCTCGAATAGTGTCGACAGAATGCCGAAATTGAGGTCATACGGACCCTTGACCTTCAATTTCTGTCGACAGTAACGTCACCTCAGTCCGCACCACCCAAGGAGCCGCAGTTGTCCAGGCCATCCGATCAGCTCCCTGCCCAGAGTATGCGCGCCCGTGTGATCCGCCGCGGTGACGCGGACTACGAGCAGGCCCGCCTCGACGCGGTGTGGAACGCCCGCAAGCCCGACCGCTACCCCGACGCCATCGTCCTGGCCGAGAACGGGCAGCAGGTCGCGGCCGCCGTACGCCAGGCCCGCGCGGAGGGCCAACGGGTCTCGGTCCGCTCCGGCGGACACAGCTGGGTCGGCAACGGGGTGCGCGACGGCGGCCTGCTCATCGACCTCTCCCGGCTCCAGGAGATCACCGTCGACCCCGGGGCCCGCACGGTGGCCGTCGGACCGTCCGCCAAGGGCCCGGCCCTCCAGCAGGCCCTCGCCGGACACGGGCTGTTCTTCCCCACCGGCCACGCCCCGACCGTCGGCATCGGAGGGTTCATCCTCGGCGGCGGCTACGGCTGGAACTCCCGGCATCTGGGCCCCGCCTGCCTGAGCATCCGCGCGATCGACGTCGTCCTCGCCGACGGCACCCTCGTGCACGCCACCGACGCGACCCACCCCGACCTGCTGTGGGCCGCGCGGGGCTCCGGCCCCGGCTTCTTCGGCATCGTCACCCGCTTCCACCTCACCGCCCACCCCCGCCCCGAGGCGATCGTGCGGACGGTGCACAGCTACCCGGTCGACCTGCGCGACGAGGTGCTGGCCTGGTCCTACGACACCCTCCCCGCGCTGCCGACGAACGTCGAGTTCTCCGCCAAGGTCGGCTTCACCCCCGGCCTGGACACCCACACCGTCTCGCTGACCGCCACCGCCTTCTGCACCCCCGAGCACGGCGCGGAAGCGCTCGCCGTACTGGAGCAGGCGCCCTTCCGGGACCGGGCCGTGCGCGCGGTGGTCGGCCAGCAGACCACCATGGACGAGCTGTACGACGTCGCCGACCGGCTCAACCCGGCCGGGCTGCGCTGGGCCGTGGACGGGGTGTGGGCCGAGGGCCCGGCCGAGGAGATCCTCACCGCCGCGGCGCCGGTCCTCGACACCATCCCGGACGGCAACAGCTTCGTGCTGTGGATGCTCTGGGGCCACTACCCGACGCGCGACGACGCCTGCTGGTCCACCCAGGCCGCCGCGTACCTCTCGCCCAACGCGGGCTGGCGCGACCCGGACCAGGACCTCGCCCGCGAGAACTGGGCGCACGGCTCGCTGGCCGCGGTGCAGCACCTCTCCAAGGGCCTGCAGTTCTCCGACAACAACCTCGCCGACCGCTACGACCTGGGCCTGAGCGCCGAGAACGCCGAACGCCTGGAGGCGGTCCGCGCCGCCTACGACCCCGACGGGCTCTTCCGCAGCTACATGGCCCCCGCCGAGTCCACCACCGCCTACGCCGCCGCCCGCCGCTGATCGCTCCGCCCGCCGATCCCGCCGCTGATCGGTCCGCCGTCCCCGCGCCACCACATCAGGCATCCCGAGCCGCAGACACCGTGCAAAGGAGCACAACCCCTCATGCCGAAGCACACCAGAACCACGCTGCGCCGTACCCCCGTCGCCCTGGTGATCCTCGCCGTCGCCGCCCCGGTCGCCGCCTGCGGCTCGAACTCCTCCTCCGCGTCCAGCGACGGCAAGGCCGAGATCACCGTGCTCCGCTCCAACAGCGCCCTGTTCGAACCGCTGTACATCGCCCAGCAGCAGGGCTACTTCACCGCCGCCGGACTCGACGTCACCATCAAGGCCGGCGCGCAGGACACCTCCCAGAACGCGCCCTCCGTCCTCAACGGCGAGGCGCAGTTCGCGATGACGGACTGCTCCGGGTTCCTCAAGGGCGCCGCCAAGAACATGCCGATCCGGATCGCCACCGGCCTGGAGTCCGCCACCACCAGGACCGAGCCCACCGACGGGCTGCTGGTGAAGGACAACAGCGCCATCAAGTCCTTCGCCGACCTGGAGGGCAAGACCGTCGGGCTGACCGCGCTGGGCGGCACCATCCAGTTCATCGTGGAGTACCTGATCGAGAAGGAGGGCGGCGACCCGACCAAGGTCAAGTACGTCGCGCTGCCGACCAGTTCCCTCACCGACGCCGCCACCAGCGGCAAGACCGACGCCGTCTACTCCTTCGGCGCCTTCTACTCGGCCGGCAAGCAGGCCGGGCTGCGCTCCATCGGCAACGGCATGAACGACCTGCCCGGCATCGCCCAGGGCGTCCTCTTCTCCAGCAAGAAGTACCTGTCCGCCAACGCCGCCACCGCCCAGAAGTTCACCGCCGCGATCGCCAAGGCCATCACCTACGCCGACGCGCACCCCGAAGCCGTGCGGGCCGTGGACAAGAAGTACACGCAGCTGTCGGCGGACTACATCGACAAGGCACCGGTCTCCTACTACGACAAGAACATCAACACGTCCGTCATGCGCACCGTCATCACCAAGATGCACGCGTACGGCCTGCTCAGCGCGACACCCCAGGACGACGCCATCTACTGGGACAAGGCCCCGACCGTCAGCGGCAGCTGACCGGACGGAAGAGGTGACAACCATGGCTACTTCCACCACCGGCCGCCGCCCGCCCCCGACCCGCACCCGCCCGGCCCGCAGGGCCGCCCCCGGGCGGGTGCACGGCCGCGGACTGCTCCTGCTGCGGCTGGCCGCGTTCGCCGCCGTGCTGCTGGTGTGGGCCGGCGCCGCCGCGTCCGGCGCCGTCAGCGCCACCGCGCTGCCCGGCCCGGTGTCGGTGGGCAGGGCGTTCCCGGGCCTGTTCGGCAGCGGCGCGTACTGGCAGGCGGTGGGTGACACGCTGCGCGGCGCCGTGACCGGATTCGTCGTCGCCGGCGTCGTCGGGGTGCCGCTGGGGCTCGCGACCGGCACGTACGCCGCCGCCGAGCAGTCCTCGCGGCTGCTGGTGGACGTGCTGCGCTCGTTCCCCGTGATCGCACTGCTGCCGGTGTTCCTGCTGGTCCAGGGGTCCACACCGACGATGAAGTCCACCGTGGTCTTCCTCGCCTGCGTCTTCCCGGTCTTCCTCCAGGCCCAGTACGGCGCCCGGTCGGTCACCCCGATGATCGCGGAGACCGTGCACAGCTACCGGATACCGCGCCTCCTGCGCTTCTGGCGGGTGATCCTGCCCAGCGCCACGCCCTCGATCATGACCGGGATACGACTGGCGGCCACCACGTCGGTGCTCGTGGCGATCGGCGTCGAGGTGCTCACCACGCTGCCCGGCATCGGCCACGAGGTGGTGCAGGCACAGCAGGGCGGGGCGTCCGCCCGGGCGTACGCCTACATCCTCACCGCGGGCGCGATCGGCTACGCGATCACCCTGCTGTCCCAGTTCGCCGAGCGACGGCTGCTGCGCTGGCGCCCGCCGGCGCAGACCGACTGAAGGGGGCGGACCGACCATGTCCCTGAACCGCAAGGGCCCGCGGGCCTTCTGGACCTCCGCGCTGCGGCAGCTGTGGCTGCCCGTCGTGGTGCTCGCCGTGCTGCTGCTGGCCACCGCCGGCAGCACCAGCTTCTACTTCCCGCCGGCCACCGAGGTCCTGGCCACCCTGTGGCGGCAGCTCGTCCACGAGGGCCTGGCGGGCGACCTGCTGTACTCCCTGAAGAACATCGTGCTGGGCCTGCTCGCCGCCACCGCGGTCGGCGTCGGCGCCGGACTGCTCATCGGCGAGGTGCCGCTGCTGCGGCAGGCGGTCGGCCCGCTGCTCGACTTCGCCCGCGCCACCCCGACGGTGGCGTTCGTCCCCGTCATCATCCTCACCCTCGGCATCGGCTCGGGCCCCAAGATCTTCCTGATCGCCCTCGGCTCGCTGTGGCCGATCCTGCTCAACACCGTCAGCGGCGTGCAGTCCGTCAACCCGGCCGTCCACGAGACCGCCCGCAGCTACCGGGTGCCGCTGCGACTGCGCCTGCTGAAGGTGGTGCTGCCCGGGGCGCTGCCGCAGATCTTCGCCGGGGTCCGCGTGGCGCTGTCGATCGCGGTGGTCCTCATGGTCGTCAGCGAGATCTACGGCTCGCCGGTGGGCCTGGGCCACTTCATCCTGCAGTCCGGTTCGGACTTCGCCGTGCCCGAGACCTGGGCCGGCACCGTACTCATCGGCATCCTCGGGTACGGCCTGAGCGTGTTGCTCCTCGCGGCCGAGTACGCGCTGCTCGGCTGGTACCACCAGCGCCCGCCCCGCACCCGGCGGGCCACGCCCCAGCCCCGGAACGAGGTCACACCGTGAACACACGTGGATACAGCCTGATCGTCGAGGACGTCTGCAAGTCGTTCGGCCACGGCGCGGACGAGCACCGGGTGATCGAGGGCCTGTCGCTGCGGGTCGACCCGGGCGAGTTCGTCTGCGTGGTCGGACCCTCCGGAGCGGGCAAGACCACCCTGCTGCGCTGCCTGTCCGGCCTGGCCCGCCCCACCTCCGGCACCGTGCGCTACGGCGACGAGCAGGTCACCCGGCCGCTCGCCGACATCGCGGTGGTCTTCCAGGACTACCGCGGCTCCCTGATGCCCTGGATGCGGGTGCGGGAGAACGTGGCGTTCCCGCTCCAGGGGACCGGGGTGCGCAAGGCGGAGCGGACCGAGCGTGCCGAGGAGTGCCTGGCCGCCGTCGGCCTGGACGGCGTCGGCGACAAGTACCCGTGGCAGCTGTCGGGCGGTATGCAGCAGCGGGTGGCCATCGCCCGCGGCCTGGCCTACAACGCGCCGGTGCTGCTGATGGACGAGCCGTTCGGGTCGGTCGACGCGCAGTCCCGCTTCGACCTGGAGGACCTGACGCTGTCGCTGCGCGCACGGCTCGGCATCACCGTCGTCGTGGTCACCCACGACATCGACGAGGCCGTCTACCTCGGCGACCGCGTCGTCGTCCTCGGCGGCAGCCCCACCACGGTCGTGGACAACCTCACCGTCGGCCTCGGCGCCGAACGCGACCAGATCACCACCCGCGCCGACGCCCGCTTCACCGAACTGCGCAGCCGCGTCCTGACCTTGATCCGCGCGGCCCAGCACCCGGCCCCAGGAGAGCAGGCCGGGGGCGCGGGGCCCGCGAAGCGCCGGGGCACCCGGGCGGTGCTCGGCGGATGACGACGCGCTTCGACCACGTGGGCGTCTCGGTGCCGGACCTGGCGGCGGCCACCGCCTGGTATTGCGCGACGCTCGGCCTCAGCACCGCCCCGCCGTTCGCGGTCCCGGGCACCGACCTGAGCGGGGTGATGCTGCTGCACCCCAGCGGCTACCGCATCGAGTTGCTGCACCGCCCCTCCGCGATCCCGGGCACCGTCGCGCCCACCGCACTGGAGGCGGCCGGCACCCACGGCTACGGGCACATCTGCCTGTGCGTCCCGGACGTGGACGCGGAGTTCGCCCGGCTGGTGGCGGCTGGCGCCGCGCAGAGCATGCCGCCGTGCGCCTCGCCGCGCCCCGGTGCGCGGATGGCGTTCGTGGCCGACCCGTTCGGCAACCTGATCGAGCTGCTGGACCGCGCGTAGCGCCGGCCGGTAGCGGTCAGGCGCCGATCATGTTGTAGCCGCCGTCGGCGACCAGGAACCCGCCGGTGATGTGGTGGGCGTCCTGCGTGGCCAGGAACAGCGCGGCGCCGGCCAGTTCGGCCGGCCCCGGGATACGGCCCATGGGCGTCATCTTCCGCAGCTGGTCGCCTCGCCCGCTCTGCCAGTCCTCGCGGCCCAGCGTGGCCTCGGTCTCGATGAACCCCGGGGCGAAGACGTTCACGCGCACCGCGGGGGCCAGCGCGTGGGCGTAGGACTTGGTGAGGCCGATGATGCCGTACTTGGCGGCGGCGTACTGGGGCGCGCGGGCGCTGCCGCGGGCCACCACGGTGGAGCCGATGTTGACGATGGCGCCGCCGCCGTCCTGCTCCAGCATCCGCGCGCCGAACTCGTGCGTGCACAGCAGTGTGCCCTTCACGTCGACGGCCAGGACGTGGTCGACGGACTCCTCGGTGACGTCGCGCCAGGACATCTGCTCGCGCGCCACGTCGCCGACGTTGTTGACCGCGACGTCGAGCCGGCCGAAGCGGCTCCACACCTCGTCGGCCAGGTGCTTGATCTGGTCGTGCTCGGCGATGTCGGCGCGGACCACGAACGCCTTGCGGCCCAGGGCCGTGACGCGCTCCGCGGTCGCCTCGGCGCCGGCGCGGGAACTGCGGTAGTGGACGGCGACGTCGGCGCCCTCCTGGGCGGCGCGCACCGCGATCTCGGCGCCGAAGCCGGTGCCGGCCCCGGTGACGAGCACCGTCTTTCCGGTGAATCGCTGGAACACGGTCATGGGAACTCCGTTTCTGTGCTGCGGGCTGTGCTGCGGGCTGCGGTTCGGGTCGTGCCTGGGCCGTGCGGGTCAGACGAGAGTGCGGCCGCCGTCCGCGTAGAGCACCTGGCCGGTGACGAAGGCGGACGCGTCCGAGGCGAGGAAGAGGGTGGGGCCGACCAGGTCCTCCGGTGTGCCGAGGCGGCCGGCCGGGACCAGCGCCTCCATGGACGCGCGCACGCCCGGCCGGGCCAGGTAGGCGCGGGTGAGGCCGGTCTCGGTGTAGCCGGGGGCGACGGCGTTGACGGTGACGCCGTGCGGCGCCCACTCGCGGGCCATCACCCGCATCAGCTGGTTGACGCCGCCCTTGGTGGCCGCGTAGGGCGCGTGGTCGCGGTGGGCGAGCAGGCCCGACACGGACGACAGGTAGACGATCCGGCCGTGCCCGGCGGGCACCATGAGGGCGCCCACCGCCCGCCCGAGCCAGAACGCGCTGCCGAGGTTGACCGCGGTGATCTTGTCCCACAGCTCGTCCGGGGTCTCCAGCACCGGGTGGCGGTCGTTCATGCCGACGGCGTGCACGAACACCTCGATCCGGCCGCCGAGCAGCTCCGCGGCGCCGGCGACGGCCTCCCGGCAGGCGCTCGCGGAGGTGAGGTCGGCGGTGTGCCCGCGGACCCGTCCGGCAGTGGCGGTGCCGGCCAGTTCGTCCAGGCGGACGGGGTCCCGGTCCAGGGCGATCACGTCGGCCCCGGCATGTGCCAGCGCCCGGGCCACGGCGCCGCCGATACCGCCGGCGCCGGCTACCAGCGCCCGGGCGCCGGCGAAGTTCCACATCGTCTCCATGCGGGGGACCGTAGCCGACACGGATTCAAGGTGTCCACACTTTGCCAGGGTGTTGACGCGGATATCGGATAGAGGCAGGCTGAGTGTCGACAGTTAGTGACTTGTTGTCGGGCGCTGAAGGCCCGGAGGACGCGGAGGACCTGATGAAGCTGGTGACGTTCGACGACGGCCCGGAGGCCGGACTCGTGGGCCGCCTGGACGGCGACACCGTGGTCGGACTCGACGTGCCGACCACCCAGGAGTACTTCGCACGCGCGAGCCGCGTCGCCGAGACCGGCCGCACCCACGCCCTCGCCGACGTACGGCTGCGCGCCCCGATCGTGCCGAAGAAGTTCTTCCACACCGCCGGCAACTTCCGGGAGCACCACGAGGACCTGGCCCGCGTGGACTGGTCCCACCCGGTCAACAAGGGCATCGTGTTCTTCCAGAACGTCGACGCGGTCATCGGCCCCGAGGACGACATCGTCTACCCGGCCAACCTGACCCGGGAACTGGACTACGAGCTCGAACTCGCGGTGGTCATCGGCACCCCCGGCAAGTTCCTCACCGCCGAGCAGGCCGCCGAGCACATCGCCGGATACCTGGTCTTCAACGACATCACCGCCCGCGACATCCAGCGCAAGGAGATGGAGTCCGGCGTCTTCTCCTTCTCCAAGGCCATCGACACCTTCTGCCCGATCGGCCCCTGGATCGTCACCGCCGACGAGGTCGGCGACCCGCACGACCTGGACATGGAACTGCGCGTCAACGGCGATGTCCGGCAGAAGTCGAACACCTCCCGCATGTCGGTGTCGATCCCGCAACTGGTCGCCTACCACTCGCCGCAGACCTACAGCGCCGGCGACATCATCACCACCGGCACCATCGCGGGCGTGGCTGCCAGCACCGCGGACCCGTTCGCGAACTACCTCAAGCCCGGCGACGTCGTGGAGGCCGAGATCGAGAAGCTCGGCGTCCTCCGCAACCGGGTCGTCTCCTGGCAGGACGCGTACGGCACCCCCGAACCCCCGGCCGGCTGGTCGCCCGCCCCCGGCGCCGGGGCCTGACGGCATGCGCATCGCGAACCTCTCGGGCCGGCTCGCCCTGCTGACCGGGAACGGCGCCGTCGACGTGGCCGACGGCGGCTTCGACCCGGACCCGGCCGCCGTCTTCGACCAGTGGGACGCCCTGCTGCGCTGGTCAGCCGGCGTCGACCCGGCCGCTGCCGCCCCGTACGACGAGGCCGACCTGCGCGCACCGGTGCCCGAGCCCCGGCAGGTCTTCGCCGTCGCGCTCAACTACCGGCCGCACGCCGCCGAGGCCGGTTACGAGGACCCCGACCAGCCGCTGGTCTTCACCAAGTTCCCCAGCTGCGTCACCGGGCCGGGCGGCACCGTCGACCTGCCGCCCGGCCACGTCGACTGGGAGGTCGAACTGGTCGCCGTCATCGGCCGGCCCGCCCACCGCGTCCCGGAGGAGCACGGCTGGGACCCGGTCGTCGCCCTCACCGTGGGACAGGACCTGTCCGAGCGGATCACCCAACTCGCCGGCCGGCCCGCGCAGTTCTCCCTGGGAAAGTCCTTCCCCGGCTTCGGCCCGACCGGACCGGCACTGGTCTCCCTCGACGACCTCCCCGACCCCGGCGACCTCGAACTCACCTGCACCCTCGACGGGGAGGTCGTCCAGCACGACCGCACCTCCCGCATGATCTTCCCCGTGCCGCGGCTGGTCGCCCACCTCAGCGCGATCTGCCCGCTGCGCCCCGGCGACCTGGTCTTCACCGGCACCCCCGCAGGCGTGGGCAACCGCCGCACCCCGCAGCGCTTCATAGGTCCCGGTGACACCCTCGTGAGCAGGATCGAGGGACTGGGCGAGATGCGGCACACCTTCAGGAGCGCACCATGAGCAACCACGGCGAAGCCACCGTCTTCACCGACGTCCAGGTCTTCGACGGCACCGGCAGCGACCCGTTCCCCGCCGAGGTCCTGGTGGAGGGCAACCGGATCACCAAGGTCGCCGACCGCATCCCCCTGGCCCGGCTCACCCGGGCCCGCGTGATCGACGGAGGCGGCGGCACCCTCATCCCCGGCCTGGTCGACGCGCACACCCACCTCGGCTTCGGCTCGACCACCGAGCACACCTCCCGCCGCCGGGACGAACCCGACGAGGAGAAGGCGCTGCTCGTCGCGCACGCCGGCCGCGTCATGCTCGACCACGGCTTCACCAGTGCCTACTCCGGCGGCAACCGGCTGCCGCGCACCGAGGTCGCCGCCCGCAAGGCGTTCGCCGAGGGCTGGATGCCCGGGCCGCGCTACAAGGCCGCCTCATGGGAGGGCACCGCCGGCATGCG
Source organism: Actinacidiphila sp. bgisy144 (assembly GCF_057708105.1). Classification (NCBI taxonomy): domain Bacteria; kingdom Bacillati; phylum Actinomycetota; class Actinomycetes; order Kitasatosporales; family Streptomycetaceae; genus Actinacidiphila; species Actinacidiphila sp. bgisy144. The sequence goes on from NZ_JBYIRM010000014.1 coordinate 138,959, forward strand.
CGAGCCGGGCGTCTACACCTTCCCCGGCACCGAGGGCCGCCCCTCCGACCCGCGGTCGGTCAGCCGGTTCGTCGACGAGATGGCCGACGTCGGCGTGGACATCGTCAAACTCTCGCTGTCCGGCGAGAGCGCCGTCGTGCAGGGCACCTCGCGGATCGTGCAGTTCACCGACGAGGAGGTGGCTGCCGCCGCGGCCACCGCCCGCGCCCGCGGGGTCTGGCTCACCGCCCACGCGCACGCCGCCGAGTCCGTGAAGATGGCGGTACGCCACGGCATCCGGGCGGTCTACCACTGCACCTTCGCCGACGAGGAGGCCCTCGACCTGCTCGCCGCGGCCCGCGACCGGCTGTTCGTCGCCCCGACCCCCGGCATCATCCACGCCAACCTGTACGAGGCCGGCAGCGAACCCGAACCCGGCATGGAGGTCGAGGCCACCGCGAAGGCGGTCCGGCAGGTCGTGCCCGAACTGGTCTCGCGCGGCATCCGCGTCGTCCCGGGCGGCGACTACGGCTTCGCCTGGAACCCGGTCGGCCGCAACGCCCGCGACCTCGAACTGTTCGTCGACTGGTTCGGCTTCACCCCGGCCGAGGCACTGCGCGCAGCGACGTACCTCGGCGGCCAGGTGATGGACATGGGCGGCGAACTCGGCCTGGTCCGCGAGGGTTTCCTCGCCGACCTGGTGCTGGTCGACGGCGACCCGCTGGACGACATCCGCATCCTCCAGCACGCCGACCGGCTCACGGCCGTCATGAAGGACGGCGCCTTGCACAAGGCGCCCGCGTGAGCCGCCGGCCGCCGCCCCGCGCCCGGACCCGCGGCGGGCGGCTGGTGGGGGAGTGGGACCGCGGCCCGACGCCCCGGCCCCGCGTCCCGGTCGCCGCCTTCCGCGGCATCCCCTTCGCCGCGCCCCCGGTCGGCGACCTGCGGTGGCGCCCGCCGCGACCGGCCGAACCCTGGGACGGGGAGCGCCGCGCGACCGACTTCGGGCCCGCGCCACTCCAGCCGCAGCCACCCGCCGACTCGGTCATGTACCGCGCCAACTTCGCCGACCGGCGGACCCTGGTGATGAGCGAGGACTGCCTCTACCTCAACGTGTGGACCCCCGAGCCGACTCCCGGCAGCGGGCTGCCGGTCATGGTGTGGGTGCACGGCGGCGGCAACCGCTACGGCCACGGCTCCCAGGACATCCACGACGGCCGCGCCATGGCCGCCCGCGGCCTGGTCGTCGTCACCCTCAACCACCGCCTGGGCGCCCTCGGCTTCCTCGCCCACCCCGGACTGGCCGCCGAGGACGCGTCCGGCGCGTCGGGCAACTACGGGCTGTACGACATCGCCGCCGCGCTCGCCTGGGTACACGGCAACATCGCGGTCCTCGGCGGCGACCCCGGGCGGATCACCCTCGCGGGCAACTCCGCCGGCGCCGCCCACATCTGCCACCTGATGGCCGCCCGCGCCGCCCGCGGCCACTTCCGCGCCGCCATCGGGCAGAGCGCCTCGGGCGTCGGCCGCGCCGAGGGCCCGCTGCCCGCCCAGGACGACGCCCAGCGGCTCGGCGTCGCCTACGCGGACGGGTTCGGCGCGAAGGACCCCGCAGCGCTGCGCCGCATCTCAGGGGTCGAACTGGTCGTCCGCGGCCACTTCGGGCCGGTCGTCGACGGCCGGCTGCTCACCGAGCCCACCGACGACGTCTTCGCCGCCGGCCGCCAGCACGCGGTCCCGCTGCTGCTCGGCACCAACCGGGACGAGGGCACCGTGTACGCCCGGCCCGGCGAGGACCCCGCGGCGGTCGGCGACGCCCGCTTCGTGGGCCCGGTGTGGCAGTGGGCCCGGCAGCACCACGCGGCCGGCGCGCCCACCTGGATGTACCGCTTCGAGCACCGGCCGCCACTGCCGCCCGGCCTGCCCGACCTCGGCGTCCACCACACCGCCGAACTCCCCTACGCACTGGACAACCTGGCCCAGCGCCCCGGCTGGCCGTGGCGGGACGCCGACCGCCGGCTGGCCGCCGCCATGGCCGGCGCCTGGGCCCGCTTCGTCGCCTCCGGCGACCCGGCCGGCCCCGGAGAACCGCCCTGGCCGCGCTTCAGCGGACCCGGCACCACGCGCGCCATGGTCTTCGGCGACACCGTGCACGAGGACGCGCTGACCGCGCCCGCCCACCCCTCCTGACCGACCAGAAAGGACGCCCCGTGGCACGACTGACGGGTACCGACGGCAGCGGCCAGGTCGCGGACCGCATCCGCGCCCGGCGCGGCGGCACGCTGCGCCCCCTGGACCGCATGCTCCTGCACAGCCCGCCCGTCGCGGACGGCTGGAACAGCCTGCTCGGCGCGATCCGGCAGCGCACCGCGCTGCCCGCCGACATCCGGGAGCTGGCGATCCTGCGGATCGCCGTGCTCAACCGGGCCAGGTACGAGTGGGTCGCCCACGAGGGCGAGGCCCGCGCCGCCGGACTGACCGGCGCCCACCTCGACGCACTGCGCGACGAGCACGCCGCGGACCACCGCGCCCTGGACGAGCGGCAGCGCCGGGCGGTCGCCTACACCGACGCCATGACCCGGCACGTGCACGTGCCCGACGCGGTGTTCGACGCGCTGCACGGCCACTTCACGCCGGCGGAGGTGGTGGAGCTGACCGCCACGATCGCCGCCTACGGCATGGTGTCCCGGTTCCTGGTCGCGCTCCAGGTGGAACTGCCCGCACCGGCCGCCGACCCTGTCGCCGAACCCGCCGCCGGTCCCGCGGCAACCGATCCCGAAGCCGGCCCCGAACCCGCCGCCGGCCTCGCCACCGAACCCGCCGCCGAACCCGCCCCCAGGAGGACGACATGACGACCCCCAGCCGTACCCGTACCGGCCGGCTGGCCGGCAAGGTGGTCCTGGTCACCGGCGCGGGCGCCGGCATCGGGCAGGGCTGCGCGCTGCTCTGCGCCGAGCAGGGCGCCACCGTGGCCGGCTGCGACATCGACCCCGCGGCGGCCGAACGCACCCGCACGCTCGCCGCCGAGCGCGGACTCGACCTCGACGTCGCCGCCCCGCTCGACATGACCGACCCGGCCGACGCCCGGCGCTTCGCCGACGAGGCGCGGCAGCGGCACGGCCGGATCGACGCGCTGGTCACCGCGGGCGCCATCGCCCCGCACATGGCCACCGCCGCCGAGATGGACTTCCGGCACGAGTGGACCCCGACCATGCGGGGGGAGGTCGACGTGGTCTTCCTGCCCGTGCAGGCGGCCTGGCCGCACCTGGTGGCGTCCGGGGGCGGCTCGATCGTCAACTTCGCCTCGGTGAACGCCTTCCGCGGCAGCGGGAACTTCGGCATGGTCGCGCACTGCGCCGGAAAGGCCGCGGTGCTCGGTCTGACCCGGCAGCTCGCGGTGGAGGGCGGCCCCCGGGGCATCCGGGCGAACACCATCTCCCCGGGCATGGTCCGCACACCGGCCACCGAGTCGGCCGGCGCGCACGAGGGCGCCACGCAGCGGGCGCTGCTGGACCGCATTCCGCTGGGGCGGGTCGGACGGCCCGAGGACATCGCCTGGTGCGCGGTCTACCTGATATCGGACGAGTCCACCTGGGTCACCGGCGGCAACTTCCCCGTGGACGGCGGGGTGCTCGCCAAGTAGCCGCGCGCCCGCGGGCGTCGGGGCCGGCGCGGGCCGGTCAGGCGCTCGCGCGGCGCTTGCGCGGCGGTTTCCGGCCGGCCCCCGCCTCCTGCGCGATCTGCTCCTCCACCGCGCGCAGGGCCCGTACGGTCGCGCCCGCGATCAGTGCGGAGGCCAGCTCGCCGTCCCGTTCCTCGCACGCCTGGATCAGCCGTTCCTGGTCGTCGACGCTGAAGGCGAGCCGGCCCGGGCGGGTCAGGCTCAGGTGCCGCAGCATGAGCGTCCGCAGCGCCAGGGAGTCCAGGATCTGCTTGAGCGTGCTGTTGCCGACGATCTCGGTCATCCGCTCCTGGAGCTGCACATGGCCCCAGAAGTACGCGTCCACATCACCGGCGTCGGCCAGCTCGCGCATCGCGGCGACCCGCGCGCGCAGCTCGGCGAGCTCGTCGTCGGTGGCCCGCTCGACCAGCAGCCCGGCCAGCATCGACAGCAGGTGCCGGCGTACCTGGTAGGTGTCCCGGATGTCGCCGAGGGTGGGCGCGGCGACCCTCGGGCGGCGCCGGGCCTTCATCTCGACCAGGCCCTCCTGCTCCAGGAGCATCAGCGCCTCGCGCACGGGGGTGCGGCTGGTGTCGAAGCGCCGGGACAGCTCGACGCTGTTGAGGTCCTGCCCCGGCTCCAGCCGGCCTTCGATGATGCCGCCGGCGACCCACCCGGCGATCTGCGCGACCAGCGGTTCGCGCCGGTCCTTCAGCCGCAGCAGGCGTTCGAGCACCAGGTCCATGTCCTGACCGGCCATGCGCCGTGTCCCCTTGATCGGTCCGAGTCCCACAGACTTTGGAACGGTGTCGACACTATCGCATGTGTGCTCGATCCAGCGCCCGGATGCTCGGTCCATTGTCGACACCTTGCCGAGCGAACGAGTCGGCCCGGGGCGTTGCTACCCGCCCCGGGCCGACTCACGCACAGGTCATCCCACGGTCAGGGTGAGGGCGCCGGTGTAGGTGGTGCCGGCCTTGATCGCGGTGGGCGTGCCGTCGACGGTCAGCCGCACCTTCTTGCCGCGCGGCGCCGTGACGGCGGCGTCGGCGGCCAGGGTCAGCGAGCTGAGGTACGACGGGCCGGTGACCGTCCAGGTGGAGCGGGCGCCGAGGGTGACGATGACGCCGTTGTTGACGACGTCGCCCGGGGTGTTGGCGACCTCGCTGATCTGGCGGTACTCGTCGATGGTGATGGTGGCCACGCGGTGCCGGGTGCTGGTCGCGGAGATGACGCCCCTGACGGTGGAGCGGGTGAAGTCCAGCACCAGGTTCTGGCCCTGCAGGCTCGCGTTGCCGCCGCCGCGGACGGCGTTGTAGAAGTCGCCCGCCAGGTCGATGTCGGTGAACGCGGCCCTGGCGTCGGTGCTCTGGGCGGTGGTGGTGTCCCAGGTCGCGGACCTGGTGGGGGCGGTGGTCGGCTCGGTGTAGGTGCCGAGCATCTCGGTCGACCACGGCTTGCCGGTCACCGCCACGCTGCTGGGCCGGTCGGTGTCCATCAGCTGGAAGATGACGCCGTTGCCCGGGGTGAGGCGGGCGCCGCGGGAGCCGTCGACGGTGACGTTCGCGGCGACCGCCTTGCACATGAACGTCGTCTCGCCGGTGTCGACCTGGGTTCCGCCGTCGACGAGGACCGAGCCGGCGGCGTACCACAGCACCATGAACCGGCCGGCCCTGATGGTCGTCGCCCGCTCCGGCAGGCGGCGCAACTCGCTCGCGGTCAGGCCGAGTTCCAGCGACTCGTTGAGCGCGGCGACCGCCGCCCGGGTGCTGTCGCCGTAGTGCGCGGAGGCGCCCCAGTGGATCAGCGCGTAGTCGCCGACGTCGTAGGTGCAGCCGAGGATGTTCTCGGTGACGTTGCCGATCGCGTAGGAGCCGTAGCCCTGGCCGCCGGTGTTCGCGACGCGGCTGTTGATCGCCGTCAGGGTGCAGTTGCTGCCGCCGTCGACGGACAGCGCGCCCCATTTCTCCGAGGAGATCGAGGAGTTGATGTACGACGCGCGGGTGCTCGCGCCGAGCAGGTTGGTGGCCCGGACGTTGCCCGAGATGCCCAGCATCCAGGGGACGGTGATCATGTAGCGGGTGTCGCCGCTGCCGCTGGCCGGGTACTCGGCGGGCACGTGGTCGCCGTCGGCGCAGTGGATGGTGGAGTTCTTCACGACGACGTTGGCGGTGGCGTCGGCGATCACCGCGGTGCGGACGACGCCCTCGTTCCTGATGGTGGCGCCGTCGATGACGAGGTTGGTGCCCGCGCCGGTGCCGACCACGGCGGCGCCGTACCCGACGAAGTCGCAGCGGCCGTTGCCCTGGAAGGCGATGTCCGGCCGGGTGAGCCGGTAGGTGGCGCCGCCGGTGACGTAGACGCCGTTGAACGCCTCGCCGTTCGACCGCAGGGTGATGTCGCGGGCCTCGTCGTCGGTGACGGTGCCGCCGCGTACGTCGGAGGGCACGGAGCGGCTCTCGTCGACGCCGTCGGCGTCCACGTAGACGGCCTGCCGGAACGGGAAGGACATCGCGTTGTAGGTGACGTCGTTGGCCGCGGCGACGTCGAGGACCACCGTGCCGCGGTAGGTGCCCGCCGCGATGGCGGTGGCCACGCCCCCGTCGCCGTCGGTGAGCCGGCCCAGCTTGCTGCCGGTCTCCACGCCGTTGACGGTGAGGGTGAGGCGGGTGCCGTCCGGGGCGGAGATGGCGCCGCCCTCGGCGATGGTGAGTTCGGTGACGGTGGTCGTGGCGGTGAGCTCCAGGGTCTCCCCGGACCGCACCGTGAGTGTCCGGCCGCTGCCGCCGCGGCCCCCGCCTTTGTGTGCGCTCTCGGCGACGGCGGGGGTGGCCAGCGCCGGTGCGAGCACCAGGCCGCCGACCGCGACCAGCAGTGCCCGGTTGCGGGCCCGGTAGCTGACCTCGCGGTCCAATGTGCCGGTGCCGGTGCCGGCGGGGCGGTCGGTGTCCGTACTGCGTGTGCGTACCACTTGAACTCCCTTGTCTTCCAGTGCATTCGGGCATGGCCGACCGGCACCGCCACGACCTGGGTGCGGCGGAGGAGGACGGCGGGCTGGTGGACTGAAGGGACCTTACTGTCGACACTTACTGCGCCTCAAGAGGTCGTGCGTGCCCATTTATCGCAACTCTGCCGACACTCCTGAGTGGACCGCGCATGCGTCGACCGTGTGTGCACGATCGCGGCGCGGCAACCGAGGCGCGGGTCGCGTCAAGCCGGGCCGTGTCAGCGCGCAACACGTCCGCTGCGTGGGAGGGTTCCGCGATCCACCGTGTCGGACCGGACCAGCACAACGACAACGATGAGCGGACCCGAAATCCGACCGAGTCCCACCGTTCGCTTCGCGGTCCCGGGCCGCCGAGGAACAGCCGCGATTCGGGCAGATGGATATGCGAGCGTCGCTCATCATCGGGCGCGGCTTGTGCTCCGCGGTCGGTCCCCAGAACTTCCGTCCGACGGTGCACTGGGCGTTGGCTGTTCGCCGTGTGTGGGTCGTCGAAACCTTATATCTGCGTGCTGCGTTTCGGGTGCCCCAGAGGTCGGTGGCCGGGTGGTCGCCGTCAGTTGGCTCCACGCAAGCGGTTGCGGATGCGGCGGATCTGGGGGTTGTCGGTGAGGGAGTGCAGGATGCGCCGGCCGGTGCCGGTTTCGTGGGCGGGCCCTTCGGTGCGGAGTACGGTGCCGTCGCGGACGACGACGTACGCGAGGGGGGCGTCCGTTTTGGGGAGGGTGACGGGGTGGCGGCCGGCGGGGAGGTCGAGGCGGGCGGGCAGCCGCAGGTGGGCGGTGGTCCCGTCGGGAGCCGGGACCAGGTGGGCGGTGACTGTCACCGTGGCCACTGTGACCTTGAGGGGGACCGGCGTGGCGGACGCGGTCGCCGCGACGTACGGCAGCGGGAACCACCGGCCGCCGCGCGCGTCGTTGGCGGCGGCGGCCTTCGCTGTGTCCGGGCCGAGCTTGCGCAACCGCTCGCCGAGGTCGAGGGTGAGCTGGCCCGGGCCCTTCGTCCAGTACGGCAGCGCGATTCGGCCGCCGGTCAGGGCGGGACCCGCGGCGGGGGCGCCGGGGGCGGCCGGGCCGGTGAGCCGGACCATCCGGTCGATGCCCAGGAACTGGACGAACGCCCACGCCTCGTAGACTCCGCGGTCGAGCGGCCGACCGCCCGCCAGCCGTTCCGGGTCGATACGCAGCCGGCCCGAGGCGACGATGCGGGAGCGCCCTGGGCCGGCCGGCAGGAGCCGCAGGTCGAGGTCCCCCTCCGGGTACCACCAGTCGTCGCGGTCGCGGTCCTTCACGACCAGTTCCGCGGACGCCAGCCGGAACGGGTCGCGGACCTCCCAACCGTCCTCCGTGCCCGGCACGCCGGCCAGCAGGGCGGGGTCCAGGTATTGCCTGCCGTCGCGTTCGACCAGGGCGAGCGGTTCGCCGTCGCCGCGCCGCAGTTCCAGGGTGACGTCGGTGACCAGACAGCCGTCCTCCCAGCGGGGCGGGCTCACCTCGCCGTGGGCCTTGACGTCCCGGACGCGCTCGGCGAAGGCGAGTGCCCCGTCGTAGTCGCCGCGTTCCAGCAGTTCGGCCCTGAGCCGGGATACCGCGGGCAGCCCCTCGCGTACGGCCGGGGGGAATTCCTCCAGCGCTGCCTGGCGGGCGGCCTCGAATCGGGGGCGCTGCTGGGCGGGGTCCTCACGCAGGATCTCGGGCTCGCGGGCCCGGGAGAGGACCTCCACGTGGTAGAGGCGGTGCAGCAGCCGGTTCTGGAGTGCGTCGATGTCGTCGGAGGGGGCGGTGCCGTCCTTGATCTGGCGCACTATGGTGCGCAGGTTGCCCCAGAAGTCGTGCCGCGGGTCGAATCGCTGACCGGTGTTGTTGCCGCCGTCGTCCCGCTTGAGCCAGTAGTAGCAGGGGTAGTCCGCGAGGACGGATATGCGGTCGGCTTTGAGGTAGGCGGCGCTGACGAAGGCGATGTCCTCCATGATCCACGGCCCTTCCGGAAACCGCAGCCCATGCTCCTGTATGAAGGCGCGCCGGAACATCTTGTGCGGGGCCAGGGCCTGCATCAGCTCGTCGTTCTCGACGGTGCAGACATCCACGGTGTGCCGGAACAGGCGCCTGGGGCGCGCCATCGTGGTGGACAGCTTGCCTATGACGATGTCCGAGTTGTTGCGTTGGGCGTGCGCGTACAGCCGCTCCAGTGCCTGGCTGCCGAGCATGTCGTCGTGATCGACGAACTGGACGTACTCGCCGCGGGCGTGCCGGATGCCGAGGTTGCGGGGGCCACCCGGCCAGCCCGAGTTGGGCTGGGTGTGCACCTGCACGTTGGGGTGGGCCGCCGCGATCTCCTTCAGGCGGTTCGGTGTGTCGTCGGTCGAACCATCGTCGACGTAGATGACCTCGTACTCGTCCTCGGGCAGACTCTGCCCGAGGAGTGAGGGCGCGCACTCGGCGAGGTATTTCCCGGTGTTGTACACGGGGACGATGACGCTGACCTTGACCTTCGACATGTCACGGACACTACCCCGCCCCATCGGATGCAGGTCGCGCCCGGTGATTCCTCACCTGGGTGCGGTGCTATGCCAGCGGCCTACCAATCAGCGACTACATTTCCTGACTGCACGGTTTCGGTGCGCGTTTGGAGTTCTGGCAGGAATTCGCTTATGGCGGCGGCGTCGGGGTGCCCCGAGGTGCGCTCCATGAGCTCGGTTCGGCTGATGATCGCGCCGTAGTGGGACACTTCGCAGGGGCAAACGGCGATCTGTTCGGTTCCGTCGTCGTCGGTGACGATGTACAAGCCCGGGTTGTCCGCGGGCCCGGCCTGTATGAGGCGCCGTACGTCTTCTGCGGTGATGTGCAGGGGCATGCCCGCACGCTAGGCGATGCTGGTTTCGCTTGTCGAGGCGATCGGTCGCCGAGGGTTCCTCGCTATCGCGTCCGCATGTCCGGGTGGTGCCGGCGGGCGCTCGTCCAGGCGGCCTGGCGCGCCCTGCTCTGCTGCCCGTTGTGGTGCAGGTGCGGATCTTTCAACTCCCATGGGGTTTTTCGGTACTGGACTTGGGCGCGGGAAAACTGGCTCTTGACTTGTACATGCGTGGTGACTGTAAGCTCCATCGACTTGTGAAGATCCTGTGACTCCGGGGTGGGGGCTTTGGAGCGGGGCGGGGACGGGAGTTGAACGCGGTGCTGCGCGGACGTGTACGCGGTGTGTTGGTCGCAGGGGTGGCCGCCGCCGTTCTGGCTGGTGTCGGTGTTCCGGTGGGCCTGGGAAGTGCGGCGGTCGCCGCGCCGAGAACGGCGCCGGCCGACGGGACCGGAGCGGCAAAGGCCGGAACGGGCAAGCCGACGGCGCTGACGGAGGACGCCGCGGTGTCCAAGGCCGTATCGACCGGTCAGGACGTGGAGATCACCTCGCTGCGTGCGGAGTCGAGCGAGACGTACGCGACCGCGGACGGCCGGCTGGAGACCGTGCAGCATCTGCGGCCGGTGCGGGCCCGCGTGGACGGCGGCTGGAAGGACGTCGACAACACCCTCGCGGCCGGCGCCGGCGGGCGGGTCGCGCCGAAGGTGTCCACGGTCGGCATGACGTTCTCCGGCGGGGGCAGCGGTCCGTTGGTGTCCCTGGAGACCGCGGGCAAGGAGCTCTCCTACACGTGGCCGACGGCGCTGCCTGCGCCCCAGCTGGACGGCGACACCGCCACGTACAAGGACGTGCTGCCCGATGTGGACCTGCAGATGCGGTCCGACACCGACGGGTTCCACCAGTTGCTGGTGGTCAACACCGCGACCGCGGCACAGAACCCGGCGCTGGCGCAGCTGAAGCTCGCGGTCTCGGGTTCGGGGCTGAAGCTGGCCGAGTCCCCGGACGGCGGGCTTCAGGCCCGGGACGAGGCCGGCGGCGGTCTGGCCTTCGAAGCCCCCACGCCGGTGATGTGGGACTCCGGCGCGGACGGCACCACAGAGTCCGCGACCACCGCGAAAACTCGGTCGGCGCAGGCGCAGACGGAGGCCGCCGCGGCCGACGGCCAGGGACCCGGTGACGCCTCGAAGATCGCCCCGATCGGGGTGGACGTCAGTAGCGACGGCAGCCAACTCCAGCTGACGCCCGATCAGGAGATGCTGTCCGCGGCGGATACCCGCTTCCCGGTGTACCTCGACCCCGAGACGTACACGCCGAAGGCGTCGTCCTGGACGATGGCCTCCCGCTACTGGGCCTCCACCCCGCAGTGGCGGTTCAACGGCGACGCGGACGCGGGCGTCGGCTACTGCGGGTGGGACTACTGCGCCCCCTACGACCTGAAGCGGCTGTTCTACCAGTTCCCCGCCTCGACGTTCGCGGGCAAGACCATCCTGAGCGCGACGTTCGTGGCGCACGAGACGCACTCGGCCAGCTGTGACGCCCGGCCGGTCGAGCTGTGGCGGACGAAGGCCATCTCGTCGTCGACGACGTGGAACTCGCAGAACAACGACGCGTTCTGGCTGAACAAGCTCTCGACCGCGAACGTCGCCCACGGGGGCGGGACGTCGTGCCCGGCCGGTGACGTGGAGTTCGACGCGAAGTCGGCCGTCCAGGTCGCCGCGAACGTCGGCTCCTCCACGGCGACGTTCGGGCTCAGGGCGAGCGACGAGGACGACAAGTACGGCTGGAAGCGGTTCTCCGACGACGCCTACCTGCGGGTGAAGTACAACCGCCCGCCCGGGCAGATCCCGATGGCGCACCTGTCGATGAACCCGGGCGGGCTGTGCAAGAAGCCCGCCGACAAGGTGTCGGTGCGTATCCGGCCCTCGGTGAGCGCGGTCGACGTCACCGACCCGGACAAGGACCAGGTCAGTGTCCAGTTCCAGGCGTACTGGGACGCCGGTGACGGCAAGGGCATGGTCGCGCACTGGACGTCGGCGAAGATCGGTCCGAAGGCGTCCGGTTCCGACTTCTCCACCACGCTGCCCACCAGCGTGCCGGAAGGCAAGACCGTCGCGTGGGCCGCCCGCTCGGTCGACTACGACCAGGGCGCCTACTACAGCTACTCGCCGTGGTCCCAGACCGGTTCGGCGACCGCCTGCTACTTCGTCTACGACAGCCACGTCCCGGCCAGCCCGCAGCTTGCCTCCGACGAGTACCCCGCAGTCGACGACACCGACCCCGACGACCCGTCCTACGACGGTGTCGGCCGCTACGGCACCTTCACGATCACCTCCGGCGACTCGTCCGTGACCGGCTACGAGTACGGCATCAACGCCGACCCGTCGTCCGGCAACACGGTCACCACCACCGCCGGCGCGGCGAAGACGATCCGGTTCCGCCCGACGAGGTCGGGCACGAACTTCATCACGGCGCTGACCATGACCGCCTCCGGTGTGCGGAGCGCCCCCGCCACCTACGAGTTCAAGGTGAAGGCGGGCCAGCCGGCGCGCGCCGAGTGGAACCTCGACGACGCCGAAGGATCAGCCGCGGCTGCCGGGACCGCGGGGGAGCGGACCTTGGACATCCACGGCGACCCGGTCCTGGGCGACCCCGGAGCGGTGGGCAGCGCCGTTACGTTCGACGGCACGGACGACTACCTGCAGTCCGACCTGCCGACCGTGGACACCTCACTGGGCTTCTCCGTCGCCGCGTGGGTGAAGCTGTCGGCCATGCCGTCCGCGGCAGCGGTCGTCGCCACCCAGCCCGGCAACAACAGCCCCGGCTTCGAGCTGTACTACTCCAAGGCACTGGACCGGTGGGCGTTCAACCAGTACACCGCCGACACCGCCACCGCCACCCCGGTCCGGGCCATGCAGGCATCCGCCGGCGGCGTCCAGGCCGGCCAGTGGGTCCACCTCGCCGGCACCTACAGCGCGGCGGCCGGCCAGCTCTCGCTGTACGTCAACGGCACGTTGGCCGGTACGGCGGCGTACACCAACGCCTGGGACGCCCGCCGGGGCCTGCAGATCGGCGCCGGACTGTACGAGGGCGTGCCCGCCTCGTACTTCCCCGGTTCCATCGACGACGTCCGCATCTACGACAAGCCCCTCGTCGCCGCAGACGTGACGCGCCTGTACAACAAGCAGCCCATCGGCACGGGCCGCCCGGCCCGCGCGGTCTTCCCGCTCGACGAGCCGGCCACCGACGACGCCGGCAACCCCACCACCCAGCTCTCCGGCCGCGCCGACGTCGAAGACGCCACACTGAAGAACGGTGCCGAACTCGGGCAGCCGGGCGTCGACCACCACGCACTTACCCTCGACGGCGTCGACGACTACGCCACCACCACCTCACCGCACGTCAACAACCAGGCGAGCTTCTCCGTCGTGGCCTGGGCGAAGCTGAGCGAGAAACCCAACCACGCAGCGATCATCGCCACCCAGACCGGCACCAACCGGCCCGGCTTCGAGCTGTACTACTCCGCCACCTACGGCTGGACGTTCAACCAGTACGTCTCCGACAGCGACGACTCGACCGCCGTGCGCGCCACCCAGGGCAACACGACCCAGTCACCAGCCGGCGTATGGACCCAGCTCATCGGCTCCTACGACGCCGTCGCCGATCAGCTGCAACTGTTCGTCAACGGCTCGCTCGTGCAGACCACCGCATTCGCCGCGCCCTTCTACGGCGGCGGACCGGTCCAGATCGGAGCCGGCTCCTACGACGGCGCCCCCGACTCCTTCTTCCCCGGCCAGATCGACCAGGTCCAGCTCTACGACCGGGCCCTGTCCGCACCGGAAGCCTCCGACCTGTACCAGGCCCGGCCGCTCGTCGAGGGCCGCTGGCGACTGGACACGTCCACTGGCACCACCCCGGCCGTCTCACCGGACGACATCGCAGCCACCACCGACCAGCACCCGATGATCCTCGGCCCCGGCGCCGCCATCGACACCACCGGCAACAGCAACCTCGTCGGCACCGGCGGCCTGTCCCTCACCGGAGACGGCAGCTACGCCGCCACTGCCACCTCCCCGATCCGCACCGACACCAGCTTCACCGCCAGCGCATGGGTCACCACCCCCGGTCGGCCCACCAGACCCATGACGGTCATGAGCCAAGCCGGGACCAACACCAGCAGCTTCGCCGTCCGCTACGTCCCCGACCCGGACGACCCGGACAATGCCGGCGCCTGGCAACTGGACCTGGTAGGTACGGACAGCGCCACCGCCGCCCATACCCTCGCCGACAACACCACCTTCGAAGGCAACGGTGGGTGGGACAACATCACCGTCGTCTACGACGCCTTCGCCACCCAGATGCGCCTGTACGTCGACGGCGACCTCCGCGAGACCTTGTGCGCCGACGACGATGACGACGGCACCCCCGACGACGCGACATGCACCGAGAAGGTCTCCTGGAACTCCGACGCCCACGCCTTCGACGCGACCGGCGGTCTGCAACTGGGCCGCTCCCGTACGGCGGCAGGCACCTTCGGCGAGTACCTGTCCGGCGCGATTGACGACGTATGGGTCTTCCAGGGCGCCGCCGACGACGACCAGGTTCACCAACTCGCCAGCGGCGCAGATCTTGCGACCAATCCGGGTCCGTGACCGGCCCGTTCGAACGCAACCTCACGACCTTCCGACAAGCAGGACCCAACCGCGGGACCAGCGCTGGATGCGCTGGCCGGGCCGGACACACACATGGAGCGAGCATGGCTGGGAAGCCCCGACACCGTGTACGGAGTCGCATTTCCGCGGTCGTATCAGCAGCACTCATCGGTACGGTCCTGCAGGGAACTGCCCTGCCCGTGGCACAGGCCGACGACATGCCCTCGGTGCCCGCCGCGGAAAAACCCATGGCCGGCCACTCGGTGACGGTTGCACCTCGCGTCACTCCTGGTGCCCCAAGCCTGCCGAAAGCCGCCCCGCCGCGTAGTTGGCCTCGGGCAACGTCGATCACGGTGGCCGTGCACCCGCAGTCCACCGCGTCACGAGCTCGTGTGGGCACCACGCCGTTGTCCTTGCTCGTTCCCGGCACTACCAGCGCGACGAGCAAGAAGACCGGCACGTCGAAGACCGCCGCGCTCAGTGGGCCGACGCACGTCCGCATTCTCGACCACGCAGCAGCCGAACAAGCCGGCGTCGCAGGCATGCTCTTCACCCTGGACCGCAGCGCGACCACCGTCGGCAGCACGGTGGGGTTGAGCATCGAGTACAAGGACTTCGCCCAGGCGTACGGCGGGGCATACGCCGACCGGGTGCGGCTTGTCGAACTTCCCGGCTGTGCGGTAACCACACCCGACAAGCCTGCCTGCCAGGTATCCACGCCCGTGCCGACGAAGAACGACCGGGTCATGCAGACCCTCAGCGCCACCGCTGTGACGGTTCCGGCAGCCCAATCGGCGGTGTTCGCGCTGGACTCGGCGACATCCAGCGATCAGGGCGACTACAAGGCGACTTCGCTGGCGGAATCCGCTGCGTGGTCGACCAATCTCAACACGGGCTCCTTCACCTGGTCCTATCCGATACAGACGCCAGGCGTGCCCGGTTCTTTCGCTCCCAGCCTCGGCCTGAACTACTCCTCAGGAGCTGTCGACGGACGGACCTCCAGTACGAACAACCAGGCGTCATGGGCCGGTGACGGCTTCAGCATGTGGTCCGGTTCGATCGAACGCGCCTACAAACAGTGCGCCGATGACGACGTCACCAACGCAGACGGCAGCAAACCCGGGGATCTGTGCTGGTCGTCCGACGACGCGATTCTCACGTTCGGTGGCCACTCAGGAGAACTGATCGCCACCGGCACGAACAGCTTCCGGTTGAAGGACGACGACGGAACCAAGGTCGACCGCATCTACGGTTCCTCGACCAACGTGCGTGCCAACGGCGCACACGATGACGAGTACTGGCGTGTCACCACGACGGACGGCTCTCGTTACTACTTCGGCTACAACCGGCTGCCCGGATGGGACTCGACGAGCGCCCCCACGAACTCGACGTGGACGGTGCCGGTCTTCGGTGACGATGCCGGCGAACCCTGCCATGCGAGTACGTTCGCCGACTCCTGGTGCCAGCAGGGCTGGCGGTGGAACCTCGACTACGCGGTCGACTCCCATGGCAATGCCATGGCCTACTACTACAACACGGAGACGAATACCTACGGTCGTGACGGAAAGGCGGCCGACGAGACGTCCTACGACCGCGGCGGCACCCTGGACCACATTGACTACGGGTTCCGTGACGGTTCGGCCTACAGCACCCAGGCACTGGCCCGCGTGGACTTCGACACTGCAGAGCGCTGCTTGGAGTCGGACAGCACCTGCGGCGCATCCAGCATCGACGACGACGCGTTCTATTGGTACGACACGCCGTGGGACCTCAACTGCGATGCCGGCAAGGACTGCACCAAGGCGTACTCCCCGTCGTTCTGGACGCGCAAGCGACTCACGGATGTGACGACGTCGGTCCTCAAGTCGGGGAGCACTACGTACACCCCTGTCGACACCTGGCATCTCGAGTACGGCTGGGGCATGGCCGACATCGACTACCAGCTCGAGCTCAAGTCCATCCAGTACACGGGTCTTGCCGGTACGCCCACGGTACAACTGCCGAAGGTCACTTTCGGCTATGACCAGCGGACCAACCGGTTGGACATCCCCGGGGACGACACCTCGCCGTTCATCAAGGAACGGGTGTCCACGGTGATCGACGAGTACGGCGGTCAGATCGACGTCCAATATTCGACTGCGACGTGCGATGCGGCGCACCTGCCGACTCCTTCGGCGAACACCACCCGCTGCTACCCCGTCTACTACACGAAGGAAGGCGACAAGGACCCCACACTCCAGTGGTTCGACAAGTACGTCGTCGACAGCGTCACCCGGACTGACCGGACCAACGCGTCACCCGACATGGTCACCCGTTACACCTACCTTGACGGAGCGGCTTGGCATTACGACGATGACGACGGGCTGACCAAGGAGAAGTACAAGACCTGGTCGGAGTGGCGGGGCTACTCCCATGTGCGGGTGGAGACCGGCGGGCAGGACCCGGTCGGCATGAAGTCGCAGACCGACCACTACTTCCTCCGTGGTATGGACGGAGACAAGGGGAGCACCACCCCGGTCACGGTCTCCGACGATCACGGTGGCACGATCACCGACGTCGATGCCCTCGACGGATTCGAGTACAAGTCCGAGCAGTACAGCGCCCCCGGCGGAGTGGTCCTCGACAAGACCGTCAATACCCCATGGGTTCACACCACTGCGACCCGCACCCGGGACTGGGGCACCACCACCGCCAACCTCACCGGAACCGCAGGCACCCGCACCTGGACCTCACTCGACAGCGGCGCCGGCCAGAAGTGGCGTACGACAAACGTCACCAACGCGTTCGAGGAGACCGCGGGCCGCATCGTCCGAACCGACGATTTCGGAGACGAATCCACTGCCGCAGACGATCAGTGCACGCGTGTCACCTACGCGGACAACACCGATGCCTGGATCCTGACCGCAGTCGCCCGTACCGAGACCGTAGCGGTGAGCTGCGCCAGCACGCCCGACCGCACCAAGGACGTCCTGTCGGATGTCCGCACCGCCTTCGACGGTCAGGACTACGGTGTCCCGCCGACAAGGGGGGACGAGACCCGCTCCGCCACGCTGGTCTCGCACAACGGAACGACGGGGACCTACCTCGAATCCGGCGTCACTTACGACACCGCGTACGGCCGCCCCCTCACCACGACCGACATCACGGCCACGGTCACGGCGAGCGAGACCACCGCTCCGGTCCGGACCGCCCGATCCGACGGTCACACGGTGACGACCGTGTACACCCCGGCCACCGGATTCCCTACCACCACCACGGTCACCGGACCGCCCGCAGACCCGGCGAGCAGTTCGACGTCGCAAACGGTGAAGACCACGTTCGACCCACTTCGCGGGCTTCCGACTACCGTCGTGGACGCCAACAGCAAGCGCACCGACACCACGTACGACGCGATGGGCCGCACCTTGCGCGTCTGGCAGCCGAACCGGTCGAAGGCCAACAGCGACATACCGAACTACCAGTACACGTACACGGTCACGGACAACGCCCCCGCCTCCGTCGCCACCAAGACCCTCAAGAGCGACAGCGCGCAGCAGACCGCGTACACGATCTACGACGGATACCTTCAGCCCCGGCAGGTCCAGGTTCCCGGTCCCTCGGGCGGTCGGCTCGTCAGTGACACCTTCTACGACGAACGCGGCCTGGTCGCGAAGCAGTTCGCCGCGTACTACAACGTCGACCCGCCGTCGTCGCAATTGCTGACACTCGACGATGCCCTGGGTGTCGAGACCCAGACCTGGAACACCTACGACGGCCTCGGCCGGGTGGTGCGGAGCCAGCAGGTGGCCGGCAACAGTGACGGCGGCACTGTCCTGGCCACGACCGACACCTCGTACGAGGGGGACCGCGTCGACGTCACCCCGCCCAGCGGTGCGACGCCGACCACCACCATCACCGACGCCCGCGGACAGACCACTGATCTGCTCCAGTACCACGGTGCGACGCCGACCGGCACAGCAGACGACACACACTACGAGTACACGCCCGCAGGCAAGCTCCTCAAACTCACCGACCCGTCGGGGAGTGTCTGGTCCTACGGCTACGACCAGCGCGGAAACCAGACCAGCAGCACGGACCCGGACACCGGCACGAGCACGTCCACGTACGACGACCGCAACCAGCTGGTCAGCACTACCAATGCCCTGCATCAGACGATCACCCACGTCTATGATCAACTCGGCCGTGAGACCGAGACCCACAGCGGAAGCGCCAGCGGACCTCTGCTGACCAAGCACGTGTGGGACCCGTCCGGTGCCAAGGGGCAACTCGCGTCCGCCACGAGCTATGTCGGTGGTGCCGGAGGCGACGCCTACACGACCACGTACAGCCTGTACGACAGCCTTTACCGGGCCGGTCGGATCACCACGACGATCCCGTCGGTCTCCGGCGAGGAGGGACTGGCCGGCTCCTATCAGTCGAACGTCAGGTACAACGCCAACGGCACACTCCAGTCAACGAGTTATCCCGCCGCGGGTTCTCTGCCTGCGGAAGTGATCACGCCCACGTATGACGACACTCTGCGCCTCACGGCGCTGACCGGCACCGGAGGCGTCACCTACCTCACCGACACCGCCTACAGCCTCACCGGCAAACCGTTGCAGTTCACCTACCAGAGCGGTGGGAAGAAGACCCAGGTCACCGACACCTATCAGTGGGGCACACAGCGGCTGAACAACTCGCGCGTCGACCGTGAGGACGTTCCAGGTACTGACAAGTCGTCCACTTACACATACAACGACGCCGGCACCATCACGTCCATCGATGATGTCTCCCGTGACGGTACGGACGACCAGTGCTTCACGTACGACTACCTCGGTCGGCTCACCGAGGCGTGGGCGCAGACCACCGCGACATGCGGCGCCCCGAGTGCAGCGGTTCTCGGCGGGCCGGCCCCCTACTGGCAGTCGTACACCTACGACCTGAGCGGCAACCGCAAGACCGAGACGGTGCACGACGCCAGCGGCGTTGCGGCGAACGACGTGAAGCGCACCTACGCCTACCCGGGTGCGACAAACGCCCAGCCGCACACGCTCTCCGAAGTGGACACCAGCGGCCCGACCGGTATCTCCAAGGACCTCTACACCTACGACAGCACCGGCAACACGCGGACCCGCACGGTCGGCGGAGACACGCAGACACTGAACTGGGACGCCGAGGGCGACCTCTCGTCTGTCACTGAGGATGACGGCAGCGGTGGCACCAAGTCGGTCGCCTCCTACGTCTACGACGCCGACGGAAACCGCCTGATCACCCGCACCGACAGCGACACCACCCTCGATCTCGGCACGACCAAGATCACCCTCGCCGATGGTGTGGCCAAGGCCACCCGCTACTACGATCTGGGTGGCGGAAACCAGGCCATCCGCACCGACGACAATCAACTGAGCTTCCTGCTCGGCGACCACCAGGGCACGTCCCAGTTCGCGGTCAGCGCCACCACCCAGGCGATGCAACAGCGCCGCTCCACCCCCTTCGGCGAAGCCCGCGGCGACCAACCTACGTCGTGGCCCGGTCAGGAAGGCTTCGTCGGCGGAACCCAGGACACCTCTACGGGCCTCACTCAACTCGGCGCCCGGGACTACGACCCGACAACCGGACGATTCACCAGTCCGGACCCGGTCCTCGATACCAGTGATCCGCAACAGATCAACGGTTACACCTACAGCGACAACAACCCCGTCACCTTCAGCGACCCCTCCGGACTCCATCTCGCATGCGGAGCGGACAGCCACGACGGAGTCGCCTGCCCGAAGCCGACGACACAGCCCACGACGAAGAAGAAGCCGGCGCCCGCTGATCCGTGCGCCCACGCCAGAACCATCTTCTGCGCGCTGGGACTGCCTGAGCCCAATGGAAACCTCGCCAAGCCAAACTTCTCCCAAATGGTGCAGAACGAGATCGACGTCTGCGCCGACGAATACCGCTCATGTGGACTCAAGAGCTCCCGGGCGGACTGGGACGCGGCCATGCAATTGGCCTATGACCTCATCAAATTGGGCTTGAAAAACGGCGTCATCGTCAAGCACGGCCACGTGCTGACGGAAGCTGGACCGCATGGACTGCCAACGGACGTCAACAACGTCCTCACAGGCGGGCCCGGCATCGGTGCGTACCTCGTTATTATCGGTGGCGGTGAACTGCCACCCGCAGGGACGCTGTATGAGAGCTTGAACGGCGCATCCGGGATCAAGTCTGCCCTGAGCGACATGTGTAGTTTCACCCCGGGCACCGCCATCCTGATGAAAGACGGCAAGGGCAAGCCGATCGGCAAGGTAAAACCCGGGGACGAGGTCGCCACTGCCAATCCGAAGACTGGCAAGCGGGAAGGAAGCCGCACGGTCGCGGCGCGGCTCGTCCACCGCGACGAGGATCTCGTCGACCTGACCGTACAGAGGACCGACGGTGTGCGCTCGACCCTGCACACGACGGCCAACCACCCCTTCTGGGATGACACCCTGCACGCCTGGGTCCCCGCCGCAGAGCTTGACCCCGGCCACGCCCTCATCACGGCGGCCGACACCCACGCCACGGTCCTCAGCCTGACGGCAAAGTCCGGCACTGCGTCGATGTACAACCTGACCGTCGACCAGCTGCACACGTACTATGTACTGGCGGGCGAGACTCCGGTACTCGTTCACAACAGCAACTGCCCTCTGTACACGGTGGGCGGGCCGAGGGTTCGCCCGGGGAAAGATATCGATGTGGATGCGGATGGCTTCGTTAATGGGCCTACTGCTGAGCAGCTTAAATCTCTGGATGTGCAGGGTCTCTCGACGTTTGATTCGGTGGAGAACGCCAGCCGTATCGGACTGAAGGGGCAGGTTCGTACCCCTACGGGGCCACTTCCCGACGGCTTGGGTATTATCGCCGACGGTAGAGGAGTCGGAGGTCCGCGGGCACTTGGTCACCACACCATCTACCCAACCCGTCGCATGTCGTTCGACGATTATGTAGGGCTCATCCAAGGGATGAACTGGCAGAACATAGGGAAGAAGCTGTGAGTCCAGAAAGAGATGCCCTGGGGATGAAGGAATGGCGTGCCTTGGTGGCAGCCGAACAGGTGGTCGCTCGATGTCGCGCCGACGTGAACCAGTTGCCCTCGCGCGTGGACTTGCTGGCGAAGGCGCTTTCAAGCAGTTCGGCATGGGATCGGTCTGCCGCTTTGGATTTCCTCCACCTCTTCCCTGAAGATGTTCCGGAGTTGATCGATCTGCTGATTGACCTTTCCTTGTCGACTGGGTGGGCGCTGCCCGCCCGTGGGGCGATCCGCTCAGCTCGGAAAGAAATTGATCCATCGAAATTCGTGCGGGTAGCGTTGGAGTGCCTATCTGACGGTGAACTCGAAGACTATCTCAGGCTGGCTGACCTGCTGGCCGAGGTTGAAGCGTGGGAAGCTCTGAGCGCCGTGATCGGCAAAGCTGCCGAGAGTAGCGACGCTGAAATCCGGGATTTCTCTCGCAGTTTCACTGAAAGTCGCGGGGGCATGTTGCCTTGATTGGCGAGTAGTCTTCGTTGGTGAAAATGGGCCGAGCCCCGTGTTCTCCGAATTTCTGCCCTGCTGGAATTCTGGTCGATCGCGACGGGCGTAGGTCTGCAAACCCGAAGCCCCGACAGGTGAGCCTTTTCCATCATCGGTTTGAGCTGGCCAGATGCAGTGTGAGGACGGCTTGGACGACGCTGGTGATCCGGGTGGTGGTGCATCGGAGTTTGCGAAAGGAGGCGCCTGGACTTGAGGGTCGCCATGGCCTGCTCCACGAGGGCGCGGATCTTTGCGTGGGACCGGTTCGCTGCCTGCTGACCGGCGGACAGGGTGGCCCATCGCCCCCAGTACGGGATGCGGACGGTTCCGCCGGCGCCGCGGTGGCCCTTGTCGGCCCAGCGCGGGGCGTCGGCCTGGGTGAGTGCGTCGACGATGCCGTGTTCGCGAGCCGCCCGTACGTCGTGGACGGCGCCGGGCAGGGCTGGTGAGGTCCACAGCAGCCGGCCGAAGGGATCGGCGAGGACCTGCACGTTCATGCCGTGCTTCTTGTGCTTCCCGGAGTAGAAGGGCCGGTCCGCAGCGATCCGGTCGATCGGCAGAAGAGTTCCGTCCAGGAGCACGAATGCTTTCGACGATGCTGTCCGCATCGCCTCCCCGAGGGTCGGCGCGAGGGCGGCCAGGGCCTCGACGGCCTCGGTGATGTACCGGTACGCGGTCGTGGTCCCGATGCCGAACCCCGCCGCGAGTTGGGCATACGGGTGGCCATTGCGGAGATGGGCAAGGGTGCGGAGCGCCTGACGGTCAGCGCTCAGGCGTCGCCAGCGGGTGCCGAGCTCCCGGCGACGCTGCCGCAGCTTGGCGGACAGGAAACGCAAGGCAGAACTGGACACGTCGACGCCCGACGGGTTGAAGAGCACACGAAGCCTCTGGTGGAGACGGATTTCTTGGTCGAAAACCCATCTACCAGGGGCTTCACCTGTCTGTCAGCCCAACTGACCACCTCGCCAGACAGGATGGAAAAGGCTCACCCGACCGGTCGGGGCGGCACGGCTCGCACCCCGGCGACGAGCTCGGTCCGATCGGCGCGGGCCAGGAGACGGTCCCCTCGGACGCGACTTCGGGGCCGGTGTACCGAAGGTGAAGTGGCGCTTCGGTACCGCAAACCGGTCGGCGGCTCAGGGTCAGGGCTGTTTGCCATCGGTGCGACTTCATGTCTACCATTGTAAAGATTCCTGACTAGTTTGCGTGATGGCCCAACGTCCCTGCTGGATCAGCAGCTGATGGCGGCGTTGCCATAGGGTGCGAAAAGGCTGGTCTTTCCGGGCGCGCGAGCGACAGATCCGAGGGCGGCATGGACGACGGGCAACGGGTTGACCTGGGAGTGTCGTTGTTCATCCCGTACCGGTACACCGAGGAACGGCTCTTCCGGGCCTTGCAGGATGCCGGGTTCGACGACTGGACGCTCGCTCAGTGCCGGGTCTTCCAACGCATCGCCCCGGACGGCTCGCGCCTCAAAGACCTCGCCGACCAGGCACAGATGACCAAGCAAAGCGCCAGCGTGATGGTCGACCAGCTCGAACGCCTGGGCTACGTCCGCCGGATCCCCGACCCCACGGACGGCCGTGCGCGGCTGATCGTGATCGAGGAACGCGGCCGGCGTGCGGTCAAGGTGGCCATGGCCACGCTCGATGAGATCTACGCGGAGTGGAAGTCCTACCTCGGCACCCGCAACTTCACGTTGCTGCACCAGATTCTCGATCAACTCCGCGAGATCACCGACCCCTACACGTGACGGCCCGGACCCGGTGCGACGCGGGATTGATCGTGCGCGGCCACGAGGCCATGTCCTTGTCCCCGTTCTCGTCGTGCCGCTCGATCAGCGGCGCCGGGAGCGCGACCGCCGTGAGCAGGTCCCGCGGTGGCCGCGCCGCGCCCCGCACGACGCGACGCGGCTGCGACTCCGCCGCAGAGGCCCCGGTCCATCGCGTGGTCGCGGGTCGGTCAACCGCGGATCGCGGTGGTTTCGCGGGTGAACTGGCGGTGGCCGATCAACTTGTAGGCCAGGCGGGCTGGGGCCGGAACGACCTGCATGAACTTCTGCCGTTCGGCGTCGCTGGCCTCCTCGGTGATGTGGCCGAGGATGACCAGCCGTCGCGTGAGCGGAATCGCGTTCATGCCGTGCTTGGCGAGCGCGTTCCATTCACTTTGGGTGACCGTGGCGGAGACGATCGGGAGCAGGCGCTGCTCCTCCTCGGCCAGGTGGGTGATCAGCGTCGGCATCGTGTCTTCGACGCGGGTCGCCATCCGCTCGCCGGCGGCGGCGTCAGCGCTTGTCGTCCACGCCGGCAGGTCCGCCTCCAAAGCCCTCACAGCGTCGTCGACCTGCATGTGCTGCGCGTCCATCCGGTCCATCAGCTCCGGGTCGAGCGCGGCTCGCTCACGGAGCAAGGGGAAGAGCAGTTCATCCTCGCCGGTGTGGTGCGTGTGCAGGAAGTCCAGCATCTCGCGGGCATGCGTGCCGACGACTTCGGATCGAGCCCGGTCGTCGGCCGCGGAGCGGAACAGCCGAGGCAGTTGACCGAACTCGCGCCGGAGGACGCGGTGGATCAGAACCATCTCGTGGGTGTCGACTCGGGGCCCGAAGGCGCTCATCGTGACTCCTCGATGGTTGCGGTGTCCTGGACGGCGTCGGGGGTGGGGAACGCGGCGCGGTGGGCCTCGGCCCAGTCGGTGAAGGTGCGTGCAGGGCGCCCGGTAATTGCGGCGACATCGCCTGTCGGCTCGGAGTTGTACGGCTCCATGGTGGAGCGGAACAGCTCGGTGACGGCCTGCGCCTGCTCCTCGGGCATGCCGTAGGACACCATCTGCGCGACCATGTCAGCCGGGTCGGCTTCGAAGTAGCGCAGGTCGCGGCCCAGCACCTCGCCCAGGAGCGTCACCTGGTCGGCGGGGCTGAGCGGTTCGGGGCCGGTGAGTTCGTAGGTACGGTGGTGGTGGCCGTCCTGGGTGAGGCAGGCCGCGGCGACCGCGGCGATGTCCTCCGGGTCGACGACAGCGGCCCGGCCGGCGGCGAACGGCGCGAACACGGCTCGATCGGCCGCGATCGCCCCTGCCCAGTTGAGTGCGTTGGACATGAATGCGGTGGGGCGCAGGAACGTCCATCCGATGCCGCTGTCGCGGATCGCTTCCTCGCCGGCCCGGTGCAAGGTGGTGATCGGGTCGGTGCCGTCGCGCCCGACGTTGCGTACGGAAAGCTTGACGATCCGCTCCACGCCCGCTCGCTGTGCCGCGGCCACGAGTCGTTGATCGTGTGCGGCGATGTTGAGCCCGTGGGTTATCGAGAACACCGCCTGCACACCGTCCAGTACGGGTGCCAGCTCGCTGTCGCCGAGATCGGCGACGACCTTCTGGGCACCGTCGGGGAAGACTGCGCCGGGATCGCGGGTGAGGACCCGCAGATTGCCGCCCCGAGCGGGGAGCAGCGCTTTGATGACTTCCGAACCGACAGTGCCGGTGGTTCCGGTGATCAAGATCATGGGTTCTGGTCCTTTTCCCTCAGTCCTCTGGATGTGGGCGGTCCTTGGGTCGCACCGCCCGCTCCTTCGTCGGAGCCGCCATCCAAGCTAGTCAATTTTCCTGACTATAATAGTCACGCATGCGAACCAATGGCAAACGGTGGTCGACGCGAGGCGACGAGGCGCGGGCGACACCCGCCGAACGTCGATCTCGCCGCCTATCTGGACGGCTATGCTCGGCCGATCGCGTTGAATCCAAGCCCATCCTCACCAGGACCTACCTGGCCGCGATCTTGACTCGGTCACGAAAACTGACTAATCTTGTAAGCCATCTTGACGATATCCCGAGCTGAACGGCACGGTTGCGGAGACGTGCAGCCCCCGGGCGCAGGACCGGCGCCGCACAGGCCGCCGTCAGCAGAGGCATGGGCGGTGGCTCTGCCGCGGCATGGGCGGGAGCCGGGCGCCCTGCGCTCGGCCGCAACGCCGGTGCACCCGTTCATCCGTCAACAGAGAGGGAAATACCGTGAAGTTTCTTGTCCTTGGAGCAACGGGGCGAACCGGTGTCCTCTTCGTCAAGAAGGCGCTCGACGAGGGACACCAGGTCACTGCTGTCGTCAGGCGGGCCGGTTCCGCCGTTGACCCACGCGCTCGGGTCGTCACCGGTGACGTCACCGACGCTGCCGTGATCGCGAAGGCGGCCCAGGGCCACGACGCGGTCATCAGCACGCTCGGGGTGAAGGAGGCCGGCGAGATCCCGGCGCTGATCACCGACATGGTCCGCGCGGTCATCGCGTCTGCGGAGACCTCTGGCGTCGACCGTTTCGTCCTGCTGTCCGCGTTCGGAGTCGGCGACTCCCTCGCCAAGGCGTCATTCCTCGTGAGCCCTCTCTTCCGAACCGTGCTGCGGAAGACCTACGCGGACAAGGCCGCCTCGGAAGTGCTCTTGAAGGCCAGCGATCTGAAGTGGACCCTCGAGTATCCCGGAGCGCTGAACAACGGTGGCAGCACGCGCTACAGCGCCGCTGCGCTCGAGGACGTCAAGAAGATGCCCCTCTTCCCCTCGACCTCTCGCACGAATGTCGCGGACTTCCTCCTCCGCTCTGCCGTGGGCAGCACCTTCATCCGTCGGACCGCCGTGGTCATCGATGTCAAGTAGGTCACCGATGCGGGCCCGAGAAACGTTTATCACCGGCACCGGCACCGCTCGGACCGGTCGCGTGGGTGAAACACCTCTTCCGGCACTGGAATTGGTGACGAGCGGCGTGATCGAGTCCGGGGACCTTCGGTGTGCCGCAGCAGCAGCCGCGGCATACCGTGACCGTGGGCCGTGCCGCTCCTACTCCTTGACGGCGGCGACCTTGTCCTCGGAGAGCGGTCCGGCGCGGACGTCGGTGATGCCGACCTGGGCGGCCAGATGCCGGGCGGCGCGCTCATTGTCGCCGGTCAGCAGGACGGGGGCGGCCAGTGAGCTCGGGAGGGCGGCGCCCTCCCGCCTAAGTCGGAGATCTATCTCGGTTGGTGTTACTGGCACCGGGACTGCATCTTGCCGGGCAAGGACATGCCTCCCGGCTGATCACCTCGGAAGAACCGGCCCTGATCTCCCGGCAGTTGATCCGCCGCAGCTGAGCACCAGCGAAGCGCCTCGCGACCGAGAGGTGGCTGAAGCCGTCAGCTGCCGGCATCGTCAGTGTTGAACCCGCGCTTGCGCTCGAGGACCACGACTGGGCAGTGCACCGCCGCAGCGATCTTGAGCAGGTTGGACGGTGTAGTGCTGCGCCAGCCCGATTCGATCTCCCCCATGAGCTGCTCGGATATCCCCACCCGTCCGGCGAGGGCGCGTTTGGTCAGCCCTGCTCTTTCGCGGGCCCACGTGACGGCCTCCGGCTCCTGACTGGGTCTTCTGGGCCGAGTCCGAGCACGATGGCATTCCTGCTCCCCAGGTGGTCGATCGCGGAAATCCTGGCCGGCCGTGCGGGACCGGATCAGGGGGCGGGCTGGCTGGCGATGGCCAGGCCCGCTGGACCATGCGCTGGAAGACCGCACTGAATGCCTTCGACATCACCTTCGACGGCCGACTCTCCGCAGCCCGTCAGTAACCCCAACCACCCGGATTGCACCGTTCATTTGACCGACCCACGTGTACTCGCCACCGGAAACCAACCCGACGCCCGTCTCTTCACCGGGCCACGCGGCGGACGCATCACCACCGCGGTGCTGCGCGACGCCACCCACTGGGACGAAGTCGTCAACGCCCTCGGCTACCAGCACCTGCGCCGCCACGACCTGCGCCACACCGGCCTCACATGGATGGCCGACGCCGGAGTTCCCCTCCACGTAATGCGGTTGATTGCCGGACACGGCTCGCTCACCACCACCCAGCGCTACCTCCATCCCGACCTGCGCTCCGTCGTCGATGCCGGCCACACCCTCAACGCCCACCTGGTTGCCAAACCCGACCTTCCACCGCCCCCTCCTTTCCCGTCGGCAAGGCTTCACGGATTGTAGAAACCGTACAAAGCCGGGACGTGAAGGGACGGCCGCGAAGGCGGCCGAAAGTGTCGTGAGCTGCGGGTTTTCTGGAGCCGTGGTCCCCAGTTGGTCCCCAGCCGGTTCCCGGAAGCTCGGCTGCTCGCGACGTGGGAGCGCCGGTCGAAAATGACGAAGGGCCCGCTGGCCTGGCTATATGCCAGTTCAGCGGGCCCTCGCGTGCACCGTCGGGACGACAGGATTTGAACCTGCGACCCCCTGACCCCCAGTCAGGTGCGCTACCAAGCTGCGCCACGTCCCGATGCTTGATCTTCCGGGCGGGGCCCGGGGTGATCGCGCAAGAGAACTATATCGCACTCGGGGGGAGGCTCTGCCGCACATTGAGGGCGGCGCGGGGTGGGCGGTGAGTAGGGGTACTCATGTGGGGCGGGGCCGGCCGGGGCGAGGGTGGGGGCATGACCAAGGTGATTCCGCAGCAGCAGACGACTGCTGCGTATGCCGCGCAGGCCGCGATCTCGTTCGGGCTGGCGCTGGGGGCGATGGTGGTGGGGGTGGCGTACCTGCCGGTGGACGCTTGGGTACGGGCGTTCCTGGCGGTGGGGCTGCTCTATGTGGTGACGGCGACGTTCACCTTGTCGAAGGTGGTCCGGGACCGTCAGCAGGAGGGGCAGGTCACGAGCCGGGTGGACCAGGCCCGGCTGGACAAGCTGCTCGCCGAGCACGACCCGTTCAAGGTCGAGGGGATGTAGCGCGGCCCCGGCAAGGCGCGCAGGGCTGAGGGCAGGGCTGAGGGGCGCCCCGGGGGAGGGGGCCGGGGCGCCCCCGGCCCGCGTACGGACGCCCGCACCAGAAGCGGCCCGGACCCGCCCCGCCCCGGCCGCCCCGCAGGGCCCCGGCCCGCACCCGTACGGCCCCGGCCCCCGGCGACGGCTCAGCCCGCCGGGGGCGTATCGCCCAGCAGATACCGCGCCCCCGGCCCCTGCCCCGCGGCGCGATCCCCGGGGTTGTACAACCCGCACCGGCTCAACGACAGGCACCCGCACCCCACACACCCCCCGAGCTGCTCCTTCAGCTGCTGAAGCTCGGCGATCTGCGCGTCGATCCGCTGCTGCCACGCCCGGGCGACCCGGCTCCAGTCGGCCGAGCTGGGCACGTGGTCGACGGGCAGGTGCGCGAGGGCGTCGCGCACCTCCTCCAGGCTCAGCCCGATCCGCTGGGCGGCCCGGACGAAGGCGAGGCGGCGCAGCGTGGCGCGGCGGTAGCGGCGCTGGCCGCCGGCGGTGCGCTCGGCGCGGATGAGGCCGATCTCCTCGTAGTAGCGCAGCGCGGACGTGGCGTTGCCGCTGCGGGCGGCCAGTTCGCCGATGGTCAGGCGGTCACGGCTGGAAAGGCTCACGTCCTCCACGGTAGCGCTTGACTTCAAGCGAGCTTGAAGTTGCACAGTCGGGGCATGACGACGACGCGAACCGCCGCGCCGGCCGCGGCGGGCCACCCCGACGGGCGGCCGTACGGCTACCAGGACCTCCAACCGCTGATGTCGCTGATGAGCGGCGACGAGAAGCACGGCCCGGCGGCCACCTCCACCCTCGACGTGCTGTGGGTGCTGTACGACCGGGTGCTGCGGGTTCGGCCGGACACCGCGGACGACCCCGGGCGGGACCGCTTCCTGCTGTCGAAGGGGCACGGCCCGATGGCGTACTACGCGGTGCTCGCCGCGAAGGGCTTCGTGCCGCGCGCGTGGCTGCCGGGCTTCGGGACGTACGACTCGCCGCTCGGGTACCACCCGGACCGGACGCTGGTGCCGGGGGTGGAGATCGGCTCGGGCTCGCTCGGGCACGGGCTGCCGCTGGCGGTCGGCAGCGCGCTCGGCCTGCGCGCGCAGGGACGGACCGGCCCCGCGGTGTGGGCGCTGGTCGGCGACGCGGAGATGGACGAGGGCAGCAACCACGAGGCGGTGCAGTTCGCCGGGGCGGTCGGCCTGGACCGGCTGCACGTGGTGGCCGTGGACAACCAGTCGGCGACCTACGGCTGGCCCGGCGGGCTCGCCGCCCGCTTCACGATGGAGGGCTGGTCCGCGGTGACCGTGGACGGACGCGACCACGAAGCGCTGTACGAGGCGTTCACCGCGCCGCACCCGGGCCGCCCGCACGCGGTGGTCGCCCGGGTGGAACCCAAGAGCTGAGCCCGAGCGCCGATCCCGGCGCCGAGCCCGCAGCCCCCCATCCCGCAGCGCCGACCCCGCCCGGCACCCCGCCCCCTTTCCTATCGGAGCCACTCCATGGACACCATGCGTGACCGCTTCTGCACGGTCGCCGGCACCCTTCTCGACGAGGACCCGCGCCTCGCGGTCGTACTCGCCGTGATCTCCGGCGACCGCTTCAAGGACGCCGCCCAAGCCCACCCCGACCGCGTGATCGACGTCGGCATCAGGGAACAGCTCCTGGTCAGCGCGGCCGGCGGCATCGCACTGACCGGCCTGCGCCCGATCGTCCACACCTTCGCGAGCTTCCTGGTGGAGCGTCCCTTCGAACAGGTCAAGCTCGACCTGAACCACCAGGGCGCCGGCGCCGTCCTGGTGAGCGCCGGCGCCTCCTACGACGTCGCGGCGGGCGGCCGCACCCATCAGGCGCCCGGCGACGTCGCGCTACTGGACACCCTGGACGGCTGGACCGTCCACGTGCCCGGCCACCCCGACGAGGCCGAGGCGCTGGTGCGGCACGCCGCGGCCGACGGCGACCGGCTGGTCTACGTACGCCTCAGCGAGCAGGCGAACCGCGCGCCGCGCCCGGTCGCCCCGGGCCGCTTCGAGACGGTGCGCGAGGGCCGCGCCGGCGTCGTGCTGGCGGTCGGGCCGATGCTGGACGCGGTGCTGGCGGCGACCGAGGGCCGCGACGTCACGGTGCTCTACGCCTCGACGGTACGGCCCTTCGACGCGGCGGCGGTGCGCGCGGCGGTGGGGCGTACGGCCGCCGCCGACCTGGTGCTGGTCGAGCCGTATCTCGCGGGGACCTCCGCGCCGTTCGCAGCCGACGCGCTCGCGGACCGGCCGCACCGGGTGCTGGCGCTCGGCACCCGCCGCGAGGAGCTGCGGCGCTACGGTTCCGCGCCGGAGCACATCGCCGCGCACGGCCTGGACCCGGCCGGTCTGCGCGCGCGGATCGACGGCTTCCTCCACGCGTGAGGAGCCCGCGGGCCTGACCGGATCGGTCCGCTTCCCGACCCGATGGGGCCTGTCACCGGCGGGCGCCGCGCGGCCAGGATCAGCACATGACCCGTGCACTGATCGTCATCGACGTCCAGGAGTCCTTCCGTGCCCGTCCGCTGTGGCAGGCGGTCTCCGACCCGCGGATCGCCGACCGGGTGGGCCGGCTGGTCGAGCTCGCCCGGCAGGCGGGCGACCTCGTGGTGTGGGTGCTGCACACCGAGCCCGGCAGCGGCGGCGTGTTCGACCCGGCGCTGGGCCACGTCCGCCTGATGGACGGGCTGCGGCGCCGGGACGACGAGCCGCTGCTCCACAAGACCGCGCACAACGCCTTCACCACCACCAACCTCCAGCAGATCCTCACCGGGCGCGGCGTGCGCGAGGTGGCCGTGTGCGGCATCCGCACCGAGCAGTGCGTGGAGACCACCGCGCGGATCGCGAGCGACTTCGGCTACCAGGTCACCTTCGTCGTCGATGCCACCGCCACCGATCCGATCCCGCACCGCGACGCGCCCGCCGGGCGGAGCGTCGCCGAACTGCTCGCGGACCCGCGGACGTTGAGCGCGCAGGAGGTCATCCGGCGGACCGAGTACGCGCTCGCCGGGCGTTTCGCCACCATCGCGACCGTCGCGGAGCTGGAAGCGGCGGCCGCGCGAACGTCCGAGGACCGGGACCCCGCCGCCGACGGCGGCGCGCACCCGGCATGATGGCCGGACCGTGAGCCGTATCGTCTTCTTCCTCGTCCCCGGCGTCCACCTGCTGGACCTGGCCGGCCCCGCGCAGGTCTTCTCCACCGCGGCGGGCTTCGGGCACCCCTGCACCCTGGAGTACGTCGCCGAGCAGCCGGTGGTCGGGACCGCGCAGGGGCTGCCGGTGGTGGCGGGGACGGAGTGGCCCGAACTCGGCCCGGCGGACCTGGTGGTGGTGCCCGGCTGGCGGTCGCCGGCCGCCGTGCCGGGCGCCCGCGGCCCGGTCGGCCCCGCCATCGGCCCGGCCGTCCTGCGGGCGCTGCGCGACCACCACGCCCGGGGCGGCACGGTGGCCGGGGTCTGCGCGGGGGCGGAGGCGCTCGGCCGGGCCGGGCTGCTCGACGGGCGCCGCTGCACCACCCACCACGACGTGCAGGACGAGCTGGCCCGCCGCCACCCCGCGGCCGTGGTGGTCCGCGACGTCCTCTACGTCGCCGACGACCGGGTGGTCACCTCGGCCGGGATCGCCAGCGGCATCGACCTGGCACTGCACCTCGTCGCCACCTGGCACGGACCGGCCGCGGCCGCGCGGGTCGCCCGCGACATGGTCGTCCACACCCGGCGCAACGGCCACGAACCGCAGGCCAGCGCCATGTTCCGGCACCGGTCGCACCCGGACGACACCGTGCACCGGGCGCAGGACCTGCTCGACGCGCGGTTCGCCGAGCCGCTGCCGCTGCCGGTCCTCGCCGCGGCGGCGGGCGTCAGCGAGCGCACCCTCACCCGCCTGTTCACCCGCGCCACCGGCGGGCTCACCCCGCTGCGCTACCAGCAGGCCCTGCGCCTGGAACGCGCCGAGCACCTCATCAGCCACGGCGCCACCGCGGACGCCGCCGCCCGCGCGGTCGGCTTCGAGGACCCCCGCATGCTGCGCCGCCTGCGGTCCCGTACGGCGGCGGGCGCGTGAACCGGTAGCGCGCCGGCACGCGAACCGGTGGCGGCGCCGGGCGCCGTAAACCGGTGGCGGCCGCGGGGCGGCGGCGGTGAGGGTGGGGGACATGGCAGCACCCCGGCAGCAGATACGCGCCCTGCACACCGCCTCCACCGTGACCGTCTACCAGGCGTACGCGCCGCACATCGGCGAGCCCGCGGCGCGCGACGGCCGCTTCCCCGCGGCCTGGAAACGGGACCGGATGACGTGGATCAAGCCGTCCTTCCTGTGGATGATGTACCGCTGCGGGTGGGGTGAGAAGGAGGGCCAGGAGACCGTCCTCGCCGTCGAGATCACCCGGGAGGGCTTCGCCTGGGCGCTGGAACACGCCTGCCTGGCGCACTACGACCCCGCGCTCCACACCGACCACGGCGCCTGGCGGCGGGAGTTGAGGCGGGCCCCGGCCCGGGTCCAGTGGGACCCCGAACGCGACCTGCACCTGCGGCCGTTGCCGCACCGCTCGCTCCAACTCGGGCTCGCCGGGGAGGCCGCGCGCCGCTACGCCGACGACTGGACGGTCGGCATCACCGACGTCACCGCCCTCGCCCGCGAGGTCCACGCGCTCGTACGGCAGGGGGAGTCGGCGGCCGCGGAGGCGCTGCTGCCGCGGGAGCGGCCCTACCCGGAGGACGCGCGGCTCCTGGCCCACCTGCGCGGATGAGGGGCCGATGAGCGGCTGATGAGCCGCCGATGAGCGGCGGACGGGAGCGGTGTACCGGGCACATAAGGACCGCGCGGCGACGGCGTACGGATGTTTATGCCATCGTGACCTGACGGATGTCAGAGTGTGGCCATGAGCGTGAGAACCACGGAGGACCACAGACACCCGTTCGCACCCCTCGCCGACGCGCCCGGCGGTCGCGCCGGCCGGTTCGGCACCGAGGGCGCCGGCCAGTTGGGCGGGTCGCCCGCCGGCGCCGGGCTCATCGCCCGGATGCAGGCACTGAACAGACGATGCCGGTGAGCAGTCCCGAGCACCCACGGCTCCTACCGCCGACGGTCCCGATCACCTCCGGGCCGACCACCGCCGGCCCCGCCCCTCGCCGGTCCGGCCGCCATCGCCGCCCACCCGGGCCGACATGACGGCCCATGAACCGGTGGCGCGCAGCACGAGCCGCCGGCAGGACCCGTGCGCCCGCCCACCCGTACACGCGTCCCCCGCGCACCCGCACCCCACGTATCCGCAAGCGCTCAGCCGGACTTCGGCCCCGCCGTCGCGGTGAGCAGCGCCAGCGGAGTGGCCGCGGCCCAGGCCTGGGGAGAGCAGGCGTGCGGGTAGGGAACGGGCCGGGGCTGGAGGTCACTGCCGTAGCCGGAGATGACCTCGGGCAGCCGCCATCCGTTGTGGCCGGCGGCGGCCACCAGTGCCTCGGCCACCTCGCGGGCCTCGGCGTCCAGGCCGTACGCGGCCATGCCGAGGGCGATCACCGCGTTGTCATGCGGCCAGATCCCGCCCCGGTGGTAGGACAGCGGATGGTAGGGCACCTGGCCCGCCGCGAGCGTGCGCACGCCCCAGCCGGAGAAGAAGTCCGGTTCGAGCAGCCGCCGTGCCACCCGCCGTGCCTGGTCCTCGTCGAGCATCTTCGACCAGAGCAGGTGCCCCGCGTCGGAGGCGAGGGCGTCCACCTGGCGGCCCTCGCCGTCCAGGGCGAGGGCCGGGAAGTCCGCGCCGACGAGCCAGAACTCCGCCGGGAAGCGCCGGCGCAGGTCGAGCGCCGCCGCCCGCAGCTCCCGCGCCCAGGCAGGGTCGCCCCACACGGTCTCGGCGAGCCGGGCGGTGCGGCAGAGCGCGTCGTAGGCGTAGCCCTGGGCTTCGGCGACGGCGATCGCGCCGGTCGCCTGGGTGCCGTCGGTGAAGCAGATCGCGCCCGCGGAGTCCTTCCAGTTCTGGTTGGCGAGCCCGCCGGCCTGCTCGTCGGACCGGTAGACCAGCCAACCGCCGTCGTCCAGGCCCCCGTCGCGGAACATCCATGCCACGGCCGCGCGGGCGTGCTGCTCCAGTCGCCGCGCGATCGCGGTGTCCCCGGTGCGCTCGGTGTACGCCTGGAGCAGCACGAGGAAGAGCGGTGTGGCGTCCACGGAACCGTAGTAGCGGCCGTAGGGGACCTGGCCGAAGTGCGCGAGCTCGCCGTGGCGCAGCTCGTGCGGGATGCGGCCGGGCTGTTCGAGGCGTGCGGGATCGTCGCGGGTGCCCTGCGCCGCGGCGAGCGCCCGGAGGGTGTGCGCGGCGACGCAGGGCCGGTACGGAAGGCAGAAGAGCGAGGTCAGCAGTGAGTCGCGCCCGAAGAGGGTGAGGAACCAGGGAGTGCCGGCGCCCGGCACCCGCAGCGGCTCGCCGTCCGGGCCGGTCGCGGGCACCCGGAGACCGGCGATGTCGGCAAGCCCCTGCCGCACCGCGTGGGCGAGGTCGGGCCAGCCGGTCAGCCCGGCCGGCCGCGGCTCGGCGTCACGGAAGGCTGCCACCTCCCGGGCGATCCTGTCCCGTACGGCCTGCGGCCCGGTGTCTTCTTCCCCACCGGTGGCGGTGGCCCGACCGGCGTCGGGGGCAGGTGCGGCGTCGGTGGCCGCGCTGCCGGGCATCGCCCGTGCCGTCAGGTCGATCCGGGCACTGCCGTGCGGCGGGAGGTCCAGCCGCCAGCTCAGCACGCGCGCGGCGCCGGGCAGGTGGCCGGGGGCGTCCAACTCGGCTCCGGTGGTGGCGTGTTCGCCCCCCGACACGTCGATGCGGTCCGCCGCCCCCGCCGGGCCCGTGGCCGTGGGCGGCGGGTCGGCGGTGACGCTGGTCGAGGCCGACCATCCGGGCTCGCGCCGGTAGCGGAAGGTCACGCCGCCGGCGTGCTCCTCCACCACCCGCGAGGCCCCGGGCTTGGCGTAGTGGCGCCGGTCCGAACGCAGCTCGAACTGGTCGGCGAAGTCGGCGTCCACGGTCAGTTCCAGGGCGGCGGTGACCGCGCGCGGCAGGTTGTTGACGACGGTCAGCCGTTCCGCCAGCACCCCGGCGGCGAGCGCCTGGTCGCGCCGGACGGTGTACGGCGACGGCTCGTCGCGGGTGCCGGGCAGCACCATCACCGCGCTCGCGTCGTCCGAGGTCAGGACGGTCAACGCCTGTCCGCCGACGCTCAGTTGCCACCGGCTCAGATGCCGGGCGTCCCTGGCGAACAGCCCGTCCGGAGCGGCGCCCCGGCCGCCGGCGATGTCGCCGTCGGAGGCGAGGACGGCGAAGGTGCCGCCATCGACGAGGACGCGGTCACGGTCCCGGCCCGTGGATGTGCCGGTCATCGTTCCTCCCGTGGGTCGGACAGCAGGTCGAGCACCACCGCGGCGGTCCAGCTGAAGTCGCGGATGCCGCGGGCGGCCCCGGTACGGGGGTTGACGTACTCGGCGAAGCCGCTGGTCCAGGCGTCGCGCAGGATGCCCGCGCGCAGTTCGTCGGCGGCGTCGGTGCTGCCGGAGGCGTGCAGCCCGCGGTGGACGAGCCAGGCGGTGTTGAACCAACTGGGGCCGCGCCAGTAGCGGTTGGGGTCGAACCGCTCGGACGTCAGGTCGTAGCTGGGCACCATGTGCACCTGCCCGAGCTGGAAGCGCTCGCCGGTGGCGGTCGACTCAAGGGCGTCGGCGAACGGGCGCGGCAGGCCCGGGACGGCCAGCGGCAGCAGCCCGTTCACGCCGGCGACCGGCAGCAGCCGGTCGTCGTGCAGGTCGCGCGGGGCGAAGATCCGGCGTTCGTCGTCCCAGAGCCGTTCGGTCAGCACGGTGGCGAGCCGTTCCGCGCGGCGCAGGGCCGGGGCGGGGTCGGCGCCCACGGCCCGCAGGATCTCGGCGAGGGCCTGCTCGGCGGCGATCAGCAGGGCGTTGAAGCCGGGGTCCTCGACCTGGAAGGCGTGCGGGGCGGCGTCATCGTAGCCGCTGTCGCGGTAGTCACGGGCAAGCCGGACATAGCGGGCGTAGTCCAGGTCGGTCGGACGGTCGCCGGCGGCGCTGTGGTCGAGGTCCACCCGGCGGTAGGAGTCCTCGGCGGCCGGTGTGACCCGGCCGAGGGGGACGTCCCAGCAGGGGCTGTTGTCCAGACCGGGTTCCCAGGGGTGCAGGATGGCGGCCAGGCCGCGGCCGCCGAGGTCCCGGTGGTCGGCGAGGTAGCGGTGCCAGGCGTCCAGGCGCGCGGCGACCCGCGGCAGGAAGCCGCGGCGGGCGGACTCGCGCGGGTCGGCGCGGTGTACCAGCCAGGCGGCGATGGCATGCACCGGCGGCTGCACGATCCCGGAAGTCTCGGCGTGGGCGGGCGCGCCCCGGTGCCGCCCGGCGCTGGAGGACTGCCAGAAGTCCGGGCTGGGGAAGTAGGCGCCGGCCGGTACCGCCGGGTTGAAGACGATGTGCGGAACGCGGCCGTCGGCCCACTGGGCGCTCAGCAGCCACTCGAGCTCCTGCTGCGCGCGGCGGGGGGAGAGGTGCCGCAGGCCGATGGCGACGAAGGCCGAGTCCCAACTCCACTGGTGGGGGTAGAGGGAACGGGACGGGACGGTGCCCCTGCCGTTCCAGTTGCCCAGCAGCACACGGGTGGCGGCGGCCCGCAGCGCCCGGTGGTCGTGGTCGGTGTCCGTGACGTCGCCGCTTTGGAGGAGGGAGGTCATCCCGCCGCCCGTCGCAGGAAGGCGGGCACCGACCGTACGGCGTCCAGCGGGTCGCCGGTCAGCCGGCACTCCGCCGCGAGCCAGCCGGTGTAGCCGGCGGCGCCGAGGGCGCCCAGCCAGGCGGGCCAGTCCAGGTGGCCGGCGCCGGGCTGGAACCGGTTGGAGTCGCTGACCTGGGCGTGCCCGATCCAGGGAGCGGCGGCCAGGATCGAAGCGGCCGGATCGGCTTCCTCGATGTTCATGTGGTAGCTGTCGATGCCGATGCGCACCGAGTCCAGCCCCACCTCGCCGATCAGGTCCACCGCCTGTTCGAGGCGGTTGACCATGTGGTCCTCGTAGCGGTTGAGGGGTTCGAGGAAGAGGGCGACCCCCTCGGCGCGGGCGTGCTCGCCGAGTTCGGTGAGCCCGGCGAGCAGCACCTCGCGGTCCTCGGCCTCGGTCCGCGGCGGCTCGAAGGGCGGCAGCCGGCGGGAGAACATGCCGTAGGAGGCGGGGGTCTGCGCGCCGAGGCCGCCGAGTTCGGCGATGACGCTCAGCTGGGACTTCATCTGCTCGATGGCGTCGCGGCGCTGCTCGGCGTCGAAGGCGCCGAGGAAGTGCAGCATGTCGACGCAGACGGTCGGCATGACGACCCCGTCGGCGAGCGCGGCGCGCAGTTCGGGCAGCCGGTCGCGGAAGTGCTGGTCGCCCTTGCCGCGCAGCTCGATGCCGTCGTAGCCGGCGGCCTGGGCGAAGTCCCACTTGGCCTGGAGGGTGTCTCCGGGCAGCAGTTGCTCCTGGCAGGCGAGTTT
This sequence comes from Actinacidiphila sp. bgisy144, assembly GCF_057708105.1. Taxonomy (NCBI): domain Bacteria; kingdom Bacillati; phylum Actinomycetota; class Actinomycetes; order Kitasatosporales; family Streptomycetaceae; genus Actinacidiphila; species Actinacidiphila sp. bgisy144. The sequence goes on from NZ_JBYIRM010000014.1 coordinate 176,888, forward strand.
GAGCATGGGAGGGGGCCTTTCGGATCAGCCGGGCGGCTCAGAATTCCAGGACGACCTGGAGGGCGTCGGAGGGGCGTTCGTCGAGCAGGGCGTAGGCGTCGGCGGCGTCGGCGACCGGCACGCGGTGGCTGACCAGGGCTTCGGTGTCGACCTGGCCGCGTGCGACCAGGTTCAGGAAGGTGCGCTGGAGCCGCTCGACGTTCCAGCGGTGGGACAGCTGCGGCGGGACCCCGCCGATCTGGGAGCAGACCAGCTGGACGCGGTTGTGGTGGAACTCGTCGCCGAGCCGCAGCCCGGTGCCGTCGCCCTGGTAGAAGCCGGAGGCGACGACCCGGCCGCCGGCGGCGACCGAGCGGATCGCCTCGTGCAGGGCGGGGTAGGCGCCGCTGATCTCCACGGCGACGTCGGCGCCGCGGCCGTCGGTGAGGTCGCGGACCGCCTCGGCGACCTTGCCCGCGCGGACGTTGAGGGTGTGGGCGGCCCCGTAGTGGCGGGCGGCGGCCAGCCGGGAGTCGAGGGCGTCGACGGCGGTGACGGTCGCGCCGTTGAGCTGGGCGAGCCGGGTTGCCAGCAGGCCGATCACGCCCTGGCCGAAGACGGCGACGTCCTCGCCGAGGTGGATGTCGGCGGCGAGCACCGCGTTGTATGCGATCGCGCCGACCCGGGCGAACGCGCCGGCGAGCGGTTCCACCCCGTCGGGCAGCCGGTGGCCGATCATCCGCTCGGCCGGAACCAGGCCCTCGCTGCGGTGGCCCCAGATCCCCCAGACCAGGTCGCCCGGCTCGGGCAGGTCCGGCGTTCCGGCGAGCTCGGGGGAGACCTCGACGACCTCGCCCACCTCGGAGTAGCCCCAGCCGGCCACCGGATAGGAGATGCCCGCCACGTCGTCGTGGAACAGCCGCTGCTCGGCGTCCCAGGTGCGGGTCAGGTACGGGTTCGTGCCGCGGTAGGCGGTCAGTTCGGTGCCCGCGGAGATGCCGGAGAAGCGGGTGCGGACCCGCAGATGGCCCGGTGGAAGTGCCTCCGGGGCGACGTCCGCGACCTCGACGGTGCGGGGGCCGGTGAACTGGACGATGCGTTCCACGTTGACTCCGGAGCTGCTGCGGGATGCGTGCCATGAACCGTCGGATGACGCTGGCTTGTGTCGAAGATATCTCAGACTTAAGTCTTGTCAACAAGTAAAAGTGGTGGTGTTATGCAACACGACGTTGACGCAAGGCGGGCAAGTGAGGACGGTTCATGCACATGAGGTCCCTCGGAGGCATCGGCGGCGGCCGAGGCAGAAGCAGGTGCCTGGCGGCCGGTACCGCGGCGGCGCTCGGTATCGGGCTGCTGGCGGGATGCTCCGGCCAGAGCCCGGGGCCGCACGCGGGCAGGACCCTCACGGTCTGGAGTGAGGAGAACCTGCCGGCCCGGATGGCGGCGACGCAGAAGCTCGTCGACACCTTCGAGAAGCAGACCGGATACAAGGTCAAGCTGGTGGGCATCGACGAGAGCCAGCTGCCCCAGCTCGTGGAGTCCGCCGCCGCGGCCGGCAAGCTGCCCGACGTGATGGGCGGCATCCCGCTCGCCCCGATCTGGCAGATGTACAGCAACGGCCTGATCGACACCGACGCCACCGCCAAGGTGCTCGACAACCTGGGGCGCTCCACCTTCAACGCCAACGCGCTCAAGCTGACGAGCGACGGCGGCAAGGCCCTGTCGGTGCCCAGCGACTCCTGGCAGCAGATCCTCGTCTACCGCAAGGACCTCTTCGCCAAGGCCCACCTGCCGGTGCCGGACACCTACGACGCGATCCTCAAGGCCGCGCGGACGCTCAACAAGGGCTCGATGAACGGCATCTCGCTGGCCACCGACCCCAAGGACGCCTTCACCCAGCAGAGCTTCGAGGACTTCGCGGTCGCCGGCGGCTGCCAGCTGACCGACTCCGGCGGTGACGTCGCGCTGGACAGCCCCGCCTGCGTGAAGGCGTTCAAGACCTACGACGACCTCGCCAAAACCGGTCCCGAGGGCACCCAGACCGTCGACACCACCCGCGCCACCTACCAGGCCGGCCAGTCGGCGATGGTGGTGTGGTCCACCTACCTGATGGACTCCCTCGCCGGCCTGCGCGACGACGTCCTGCCCAACTGCCCGCAGTGCAAGGGCGACCCGACCTTCCTGTCGAAGAACTCCGGCATCGTCACCGCGATCAAGGGCTCCGCCGGCTCCTCCTCCGCCCAGTTCGGCGAGATCTCCTCCTGGACCGTCACCAAGACCGCCAACACGCTCGGGGCCGAGAAGTTCATCCAGTTCATGATGTCCAGCGGCTACGAGGGCTGGCTCGGCATGGAACCCGAGGGCAAGATCCCGGTCCGTGACGGCACCGCCGCCGAACCGCAGAAGTACGTCACCGACTGGCGCGGCATGAAGATCGGGGTCAGCCGGACCGAGCCGATGAACCGGCTCTTCCCGGCTGCCTTCCTCGACCAGCTGCTCGCCGGCGTCACCAACATGCAGCGCTGGGGCATCGCCCAGGGCCAGGGCGCACTGGTCGGCGCGACCGAGGGGTCGCTGCCGGTGCCCCAGGCCATCGGTTCCATGACCGGCGGGGACGGCACCTCGCCGAAGGACGCGGCCAAGCAGGCGAACGACGCGGTGTCCGCCCTGAAGAAGACGCTGCTGTGACCGGCGGCACCCTCACACGCGAGGCAGCACCTGAGGAAGCGCACATGAGCACATCCACCGCCGGCGGCCGCCGACGGTCCACCCCGTCGGAACGCGCCGAGAACCGGGCCGGGCTGGCCTTCGTGTCGCCCACGCTGCTGGTCGTCCTGGTGATCGTCGTCGTGCCGATCATCTGGACCGTCCTGCTCGCCTTCCAGCACGCGAAGCTGATCGACCTCCAGGGCATGGGCCTGTTCGGCAACTGGACGTCGCACAACTTCGAGCAGGTCTTCACCGCGCCCGGCTTCTGGAGCTCGCTGACCACCACCCTCATCTACACCGTGGGCGGCACCGTCGGCTCCATCGTGCTCGGTCTGATCGCCGCGCTCGCACTGCGCCGCCCGTTCCGCGGCCGGGGAGTGGTCCGCAGCACCATGCTGCTGCCCTACGTCGCCCCGGTTGTCGCGGTCACCTTCGTGTGGGAGACCGCGCTCAGCCCGCAGACCGGCATCATCAACAACTGGGGCACGCACGTGTTCGGTTGGCACAAGCCGATCGCGTTCCTGTCCACCAGTTCCTACCCCGTGGACCTGCTCGGCTGGCACCTGCACCTGCCGCTCGCCCTGCTGACCGTCGTCGCCTTCGAGATCTGGCGGTACTTCCCGTTCGCCTTCCTCTTCCTGCTGGCCCGCCTCCAGGCGGTCCCGGCCGGCATCGAGGAGGCCGCCGAGGTCGACGGCGCCACCCTCACCCAGCGGTTCAGGCACATCCTGCTGCCGCAGCTGATGCCGGTGATCGCGCTGCTGTCCGTGCTGCGCTTCATCATGACCTTCAACAAGTTCGACGACATCTACCTGCTCACCGGCGGCAACTCCGGTACCGAGGTGGTCTCGGTGCGGGTCTACAACTTCCTGACCGCCAGTTACGACGTCGGCGCCGCCGCGGCGCAGGCACTCGTCCTGGCCGTCATCCTCATGGTGCTGCTCGGCATCTACTTCGGGTTCTTCGCCAAGCGTGTACAGGAGGAGCAGGCATGAGCCGGGCACAGTTCGAGGACCGGCTCTTCGGCACGCTGCGGTGGGTGGTCATCGCGGCGCTGCTGGTGGCGACGCTCTTCCCCTTCTACTACATGGTGATGCTCTCCTTCCGGCCCACCGGACAGCTACTGCTGCACCCGGGGTCGCTGTGGGTGCCGCTGCACGAGATCACCGTCAGCACCTACAAGACCATCCTGGAGCCGACCTCCAAGGGCGGTCAGGGCCTGCTCGGCATGCTGCGCAACTCCGCCCTGGTCTCCCTGGGCACGGTGGTGCTCACGCTGGCCGCCGCGGTCCCCGGCGCCTGGGCGATCAGCCGGCTGAAGTTCGTCGGCAGCCGCCAGATCAGCGCGCTGTTCCTGGCGGTGTACCTCTTCCCGGCGACCCTGCTCGCGGTCCCGCTCTTCGTGATGTTCGCCAAGATCGGCCTCCAGGGCAGCCTGGTGGGGCTGGCCGTGGTCTACATCGCCCAGACCGTGCCGGTGTCGATCTACATGCTGAAGAACTACTTCACCACCGTGCCGGTGAGCATCGAGGAGGCCGCCGCCCTCGACGGCTGCTCGCGGCTGCGCATCCTGTGGCGGGTGGTCCTCCCGCTGGCGGCGCCCTCGCTGATGGCGACCGGGCTGTACGTCTTCATGATCGCCTGGAACGAGTTCCTCTTCGCGCTGCTGTTCCTCGCAGCCACCCCCGCCAAGTGGACGGTCTCGCTCGGACTTTCGCAGATGAACAACGCCATCGAGGTCCCCACCACGGTTCTCATGGCGGGTTCGGTGGTGCTCACCATCCCCGTGATAGTCCTGTTCTACGCTGCTGAGCGGTTCCTCACCGAGGGACTGACCACCGGCGCCGACAAGAGCTGAGACCATGAGGAGATCCCACCCGATGGCCCAGACGGCCGCGCCGCGGACCACCGCCGGCCACTTGCTGGAACTCATCCGCACCGGCCAGGCCGGCACCCGGGGAGAGCTCCTGAGTCTCACCGGTCTGTCCCGTTCCACCGTCGGCCATCGGCTCGACCAGCTGTTCGCCGCCGGCTGGGTGGCCTCCGCCCCGGGCCAACTGTCCACCGGTGGACGGCCGTCGGTGCGCCTCACCTTCGACACCACCCACGCGGTGGTGCTCGCCGCCGACCTCGACACCAGCCAGGCGCACGCCGCGGTGCTCGACCTGGCCGGCGCGGTGCTCGCCGAGCGGCGGGGCGAACTGCGGGTGGCCGACGGGCCGGAGACGGTGCTGGACACCCTCGCCGACTGGTTCACCGGTCTGCTCGACGGCCTCGGCGCCGCCGCGTCGAAGGTATGCGGTGTGGGCCTGTCGGTGCCCGGACCGGTCGAGTTCGACACCGGCCTGGTCATCCGGCCCCCGATCATGCCCGGTTGGGACGGCTACCCGATCCGGGAGCGGATGCGCGCCGCGCTCGCGGAGCGCGCCGGCACCGAGCCGCTGCTGCCGGTGCTGCTCGACAACGACGCCAACCTGATGGCACTGGGCGAGCAGCGCGCGGACTGGCCGGACTGCTCGACCTTCATGCTGGTCAAGGTCTCCACGGGGATCGGCGCCGGCGTGGTGATCGACGGCCAGGCGTTCCGCGGCATCGACGGCGGCGCCGGCGACCTCGGCCACATCCGCCTGCACGACCAGCCGGACGCCCGCTGCATGTGCGGCTCCTACGGCTGCCTGGCGGCCGTCGCCAGTGGGAGGGCGGTGGCCGGGCAGCTCTCCGGACTGGGTGTCGCGGCCGAGTCGGGCACCGACGTACGCGAACTGCTCGACGCCGGGCAGCCCGACGCGGTACGGCTGGCCCGCGAGGCCGGCCAGCGCTGCGGCGAGGTGCTGGCCACCGCCGTCACCCTGCTCAACCCCGGCGTGCTGATGATCGCCGGCGACCTCGCCGAGACCCACTTCCTCACCGGGGTACGGGAGGTGCTCTACCAGCGCGCGCTGCCGCGCTCCACCCGCAGCCTCCAGATCGTCACCTCGCGACTCGGCGACCGGGCCGCGCTGGCCGGAGCGGCCGCCACCGTCGTGGAGCACCTCTACGCGCCGGAACAGGCCGACCTGCGCCTGGCGGCCACCCTCGCCGACCAGCCCGCCACTACCTGACCCTGCCCCCTGCCCTCTGACCCTGCCGTCGCTGTCCGGCACCGGCCGGCCTTCGACACGGCCTGCGGGACGACCTGACCACGGGTACGGACCCGACCACGGGTACGACCCGGCCTCCGGCGCCGCGGACCCACGACCCCTCCCGGGAGAACCACCGTGCACTCCACCGCCCCCGACCCGGTCAGGGTCGGACTGATCGGAGCCGGACCGTGGGCGCGCGACATGCACGCCCCCATGCTGGCCGCCGGGCCCCAGACCAACCTGACAGCCGTCTGGGCCCGGCGGCCTGAAGCCGCCGCCGAACTGGCCGCCGCCCACGGGGCGGTCGCCGCCACCAGCATCGACGAGCTCTTCGACAGCTGCGAGGCGGTGGCCTTCGCGGTGCCGCCGGCCGTGCAGGCCGAGCTCGCCGTACGCGCGGCCCGCGCCGGAAAGCCACTGCTGCTGGACAAGCCGCTGGGTGCCGACCTGGCCGCGGCCAGGTCGGTGGCCGACGCGGTCGCCGAGGCCGGTGTGGTCTCGCAGATGGTCCTCACCAAGCGCTACCACCCGGCGACCCGCGCCTTCCTGGACCGGGCTCGGGACCTGACGCCGACCGGGGCGCGCTCCTGCTACCTGCACGGCGCCTTCCTCGGCGGCGAGATGGCCACCGGCTGGCGGCTGACCGAGGGCGCGCTGCTGGACCTCGGCCCGCACCTGCTCGACCTGCTCGACACGGCGCTCGGCCCGATCGTCTCCGTACGGGCCACCGGCGACCCCCGACGCTGGGTGGAACTGGCCTGCGTGCATGACGGCGGCGCGGTCAGCCAGGCGTCACTGTCCGGTGCGGTACGGCTGCCGCGCGCCCGGACCCGCGTCGAGCTCTTCGGAGCCGACGAGGAAGTGGTGTGGGACAGCAACGGCGCCGGCCACCAGGAGAGCTGGCCCCTGCTGCGCGCGGAGTTCGCCGCCGCCGTACGCTCCGGCGTCCCCGGCCCGCTCGACGCGGCGCGCGGGCTGCGCCTTCAGGAACTGATCGCGATGGCGAAAGCCGACCTCTCGGCGTGACCCGCGGCGGGGCGTCCGGGTTCCGCGCGGCAAGCGGGCCGGCCCCGGCGCGCCGACGCTCACGGCGCGTTGCCGTTCCGGCCACGCCGGCATCACCTGCTGGCCACGGCACCGGGTGAGGGTCCAGGCGACGGGACCGCGGTGTGGCGGACGACCGCCCCGCTCGCCGCCTACGTCCGCGCCGAGGTGCGCCACCCGATGACCGACGGCACCCCGGGCCAGGCCAACACCATGGGCGACGCGCTGCTGTTCGGCCCGATGGCGGCCCTGGCCAACCCGGTCCTCCTGGTGGCGGAGGGACACCGACGCTCGCGCGTGCCGCCGGGCGGCACAATGGGAGCATGAGCGACGCCTCGCAGGACGCGGACCGGCCGGCGCGGCGTCCCGGGCGGGACCGGGATGCCGAGGGCAGGGCCCGCAACAGCCGGCCGCGCGACGGCCTCGGCCGCCCCCTGCCGTACGGCGCCCCGGGCGTGGAACGCCAGCCCGAAGGCATCCGCCGCACACCGCGGCAGACCCTGGACGAGGCCCAACGGCTCCTCGACGACGGAAAACCCTTCCACGCGCACGAGGTGCTGGAGGACATGTGGAAGGCCGCGCCGGAGGGCGAGCGCGGCCTGTGGCGGGCCCTCGCCCAGTTCGCGGTCGGCCTGACCCACGCCGCCCGCGGCAACACCCGCGGCGCCGCGACCCTCCTGGAGCGGGCCGCCCGCGGCCTGGCCCCGTACGGCGACCGCGCCCCGTACGGCATCGACGCGGCCGGACTGGTGCGGTGGGCCGCCGCACAGGGCGCGGCGGTCGAACCCGGAACAGTAACCGCGTACTACGCGGCCGCCGAGGACGGTCCGTCGGGCGTACCCGGCACCACCGCCGGAGCACCCCCGCCGCTGCGTGCCCCGCGATCGGGCCACTGACCGGCGCCGGGCCCTCACGAGCGACCGGCGCTCACGACCGCCGCGGGACCTCCACCGGCGCGGCGCCCGGGAAGACGATCCGGACCCGGTCGCCCTCCACCTCGCAGCCGATCGCCTGCCGCAGCGCCGCCGGGTCCACGGTGTCCTGGGACAGGACGACCAGCGTGACGTGCACGCTCCCGCCCGGCTCCGCGTCCGTCTCCCCGTCCGGCACCGCCCCTCCGGCCTCTCGCGCCGCACGCGTGAGATACGGCGTGGCCGAGTGGGAGCCGAACGCGTTGGCGGCGACCTCGCGGGCGACCGCGGCCTCCTCGTCCCAGCCGTGGAGGGCGACCACCGCGCTGGTGAGGCCGTCCGCGGTACGGGCCAGCGCCCAGCCGGGACCGGTCTCGACCTGCGGCGGCCGCGCGCCGGCGACCGCGTGACCGCCTTCCCGTACGGCCGCGTGCGGCGCGCCGCCGCCGACCCGGTGCACCCGCACCTCCCACGGGCCGTGCAGCACGCTGGCCGTCTCGACCGGTACCGCCTCGCAGCCCGGGAGTTGGGCGTCGTGGCGGGAGGCGGCGGTGGCGCCCTCGCAGTGCAGCGGATGGATGCGGACCCGGCGCGAGGCGGTGCCGTCGGGGGCGAGCAGCGCCAGGTGGCCGTCGACCGTACGTTCCCAGGCGTGCGGCGCCGACTCGGGCGCGGTCGCGGTGGAGTAGCCGAACTTGGCGTAGTGCGGGTCGTCCTGGCCCGGGCCGGCGGGCGGGTTGTGGTCGCTGCCGTGGTTGACCAGCCGGACGATGCCGTCGTGCCGGGTGCCGTGCAGCAGCCAGCCGGGGACCGGCAGCGCCGTGCGCAGGTCGGACTCCTCGACGGGCAGCGGCGCCTCGTGCGCGGTCCACACCGGGTGGTCGGCCGGCAGCAGCAGCCCGAGGAAGCCCTTGCTCGCCCAGTACGGCGAGGCCGGCCCGGAGTACGCCTGGGTGGCGGGCAGGAAGGTGCGGTGCCAGCCGAGGGTGAGCAGCCCGCGCTCGTCCGGCGCGCCGCGCTCCACGAAGTGCCGGACCGCGCCCGACGCCAGCCGCCGGGTGAGCCCGGGGGACAGCGGCGAGCAGTCCGCGAGCGCGCCCATCCACACCGGCGCGGTCGCCGCGAACCGGTAGGCCAGCGAGCGCCCTTGGTGCACCGGGGCGCCGTCGCCGCCGAAGAAGCGCGGGTAGTCGGTGAGGAAGCGGGCCAGCCGGGCGCGGTACTCCCGGGCCCGTCCGCCGTCCTCCGCGCCCGCGATACGCGCCCACAGCAGCGGGTACAGGTGCAGCGCCCAGCCGCCGTAGTAGTCGAAGTTGCGGCCGTCGCCGTCGGTGTACCAGCCGTCGCCCAGGTACCAGTCCTCGATGCGGTCGAGGCCGCCGTCGATGTCCCGCCGGCTGAAGGGCGCGCCGACCGAGGCGAGGAACTGCTCGGACACGACCTGGAAGAGCCGCCAGTTGTTGTCCCAGGTGCGGGCGCCGACGAAGCCGGAGAACCAGTCGACCACCCGCTGCCGCACGGTGTCGTCCAGCCGGTCCCAGATCCACGGCCGGGTCTCGTGCAGGCCGATGGCGATCGAGGCCGCCTCCACCATCTGCTGCGAGCAGTCGGTCAGGGCCGGCCACGCCTCGCCGGAGCCGGGGTCCACACCGGCCGCCAGGCCCCGCGCGTACCGCTCCACGAGCCGCCCGTCGACCGCGCCGCCCGCGCCGGCGATGCGGAAGGCGGCCAGCAGGAAGGTCCGCGCGTATCCTTCGAGGCCGTCCGAGACCACCCCCGACCAGGAGTTGCGGCCCGGCAGCCGGTACTGCGCGAAGCCCGGGGTGGCGAACGGCACGACGGAGTCCAGCAGATGGTCGGCGAGGGCCTCCCAGTGGGCGCGGGTCCAGCCGGTGCGGGACGAGCGCACCCGGTCGGTCGGCGGGAGTCGGAGGTACGGAGCGGGCATGCGGAGGTCCTGCCTTCCTGCGTACGGTGCCGGGGGTGGGGAGGGGCGGGGTGTGGCGCGGGGATCGCGCGGGTGCGCCGGCGGTGAGCGGTCCGGGGGTAAACGGTTGCTGTGTGCGGGGGCCGGGCTCGGTGGCCGGGCGGGTTGTTCGACGGCCGGGCGGGCCAGGTGATCCGGCGGGGGGAACGGGGGAGCGGGGCCCCGCCTGCTCAGCCCCGGCGGGCCCGGCTGCCGCCGCCGGGCGGCGCCACCGAGTCGCGGACCACGATGTGCGTGCCGAGCCGCACGGACCCGCTCGGCTGCGCCCGCCAGTCGTCGCCGTCGCCGTCGGCGTCGGCGAGGGCCAGCCGCACCGCCTGCCGCCCCATCTCCTCCAGCGGCACGTGCACGGTGGTCAGGCGGGGGCGCAGTTCCTGGGCGACGGGGATGTCGTCGTAGCCGACCAGCGAGACGTCCTTCGGCACCCGCACGCCCGCTTCCTCCATGGCCTGCGCGGCGCCCGCGGCCACGATGTCGTTGGCCGCGAAGACGGCGGTGAACTCCGGCCCGTCGTCGAGCAGTTCGGCCATCCGGCGGTAGCCGAAGGAGCGGCTGAAGGGCCCGTGCTGGACCAGGGCGGGGTCCGCGGCCAGGCCCCGGGCCTTCAGCGCGCGGCGGTGGCCGGCCAGCCGGTCGCGGCTGGTGGACAGCCGCGGCGGGCCGCCGAGGTAGACGATCCGGCGGTGGCCCTGGGCGAGCAGGTGGTCGGTGACGGCGAACGCGCCGCCCTCGTTGTCGTACTCGACCTGGGCGGTGGGCGCGTCCCCGCCGATGCCCGGCCGCCCGCACAGCACCAGTCTGCTGCCGTCGGCGTGCAACGCGTGGGCCCGCTGCTCCAGTTCGGCCACGTAGGCGCGGTCCTGGACGCTGCCGCCGACCAGGATCACCGCGTCCGCGCGGCGCTGGTGGAGCAGTTCGATGAAGGCGAGTTCGCGCTGCGGGTCGCCCTGGGTGCAGCAGACCAGGCACAGCCGGCCGCCGCCGGTGGCCTCCCGCTCCACGCCGCGCGCGATGTAGGCGTAGAACGGGTCGATCACTTCGTTGACGACGATGCCGACGGTGCGGGCCGACACCCCGGCGAGCGCGCGGGCGTGCGCGTTGACGACGTAGCCCAGTTCGCGCATGGACGCCTCGACGCGCTCCCGGGTGGCCGCGGCCACCGGGTAGTTGCCGTTCATGACCCGTGACACGGTGGCCGTGGAGACACCGGCGTGCCGTGCCACGTCGGTGACGGTCGCGCGCCGTGGCGCGTCCTGGGGTGTCGTTCCTGCCCGACGCATCGTGCCGCCCTCTGCCCGCTGTCTGGTTCCACTGAGCCTATGGTCTGGGCGGGCGCCGTCGTGCCACCTCGCGCCAACCGGGTCGGCCGCCGTCATGCCAGATACTCCCAACTGGTCTGCCGCACCTGGTGCGCGAACGGCTCGCGCCGCGCGTAGCGGGCCACCTCCTCGACGGCCAGCGCCCCCAGCCGGGCCGCCTCGTTGCCCTGGGCACCGGCCAGGTGCGGGGTGATGAAGACGTTCGGCAGGGTCCACAACGGGTGCTGCGCGGGGAGCGGTTCGGGCTCGGTGACGTCGAGCATCGCGTCCAGCCGGTTGCTGACCAGGTGTTCGGTGAGCGCCTCGATGTCGACCAGGGCGCCGCGAGCGGTGTTCACCAGCAAGGTGCCCGGCCGCATCAGGGCCAGCCGCCGGGCGTCGATCAGGTGGTGGGTCTCGGGGGTCTGGGGGGCGTGCACGGTCACCACGTCGCTGGTGGCCACCAGGGTGTCCAGGTCGGTCCGCCGCGCCCCGAGCCCCTCCGCCTCGCCGTCGCTCAAGTAAGGGTCGTAGAGCAGCACTTGGGCGTCGAGGGTGCGCAGCACCAGCTCGGTGACCCGGCGCCCGGTGCGGGAGGCGCCGATCACCCCGACGGTCAGCCCGTGGGCGCCGAGCCAGTGCTGGCGGCGCAGGTCGGCGGCGGTGCGGTGGGTGCGGCGCTGCTGGAAGAGCCGGGCGAGCGGCATGACCCGCTTGGCGCCCATGATGATCGCCGCGAGGGTGAACTCGGCGACCGGTACGGCGTTTGCGGCAGCGGCCGAGGAGACGACGATGCCGCGGTCGAAGACCTCCGGGGACAGGAAGGTGCGCACCGTGCCCGCGGCGTGCACCACCGCGCGCAGCCGGGGCGCGCGCGCCAGCACCGCCGCGTCCACCGGGGGGCAGCCCCAGCCGGTCACCAGCACCTCGACGTCGGCGAGTTCGGCCGCGGCGGGGCCGGCCGAGAAGTCGTCCACCGGGTGCGCCAGGCGCAGGTCGGCGACCTGCGCCAGGCGGCGCCTGACGTCCGGCGGGAAGACCTCGTCGACCTGGCCGGGGTTCATCGTGATCAGCGCGCGCGGCCGCCTCGGTGGACCGTCGGCGTCCGCTGCGGGACCAGTCGACGCCTCATCGATGCTACGCACCCTGCCTCCGGACAGTAAACGTGTACTACGGACAGGAGGCACGCTAGGCACTCGCCGGGGCGGCCGTCAAGAAACCGGTCGGCGCCCAACCATGCGGTGCGCGGCCACACATGGCATCTGACCACGGGTTTTCCGGTGGCGGGCATCGACGGTCGGAACGCCAGGAAACACAGACGTTTCATGAAGACTATTGACGCTCGACGTAATCGCTTACTACGTTCTCGCAGCAGAACCGGACCGATCACACACCCGGCGCGGCCCAGGGCGACTCCTGCGCCACCTCGTCGAACAGGAACCCCGTCGTATGGCTGACACCGCAACAGGCCCCCCGATGAACGCCCGGCGCAAGCCCGCCGGGCCCGCCGCCCCGCCGGTGCACAAGCTGTCGCTGTGGCAGCGGCTCAAGCGGGACAAGGTGATGCTGCTGCTCACCCTGCCGGGCCTGCTGTACTTCGTGGTCTTCCACTACGTCCCGTTGCTCGGCTACGTCGTGGCGTTCCAGCACTACGAGCCCTACCTCGGCTACATGCACAGCACCTGGACGGGGCTGGCGAACTTCTCGGACGCCTTCTCCCAGCCGGCGTTCTGGTCCGCGACCCGCAACACCGTGGAGATCGCGGTCGTCCAGCTGGTGTTCTTCTTCCCGGTGCCGATCGCCCTGGCGCTGCTGCTGAACAGCGTGCTGAGCAGCAAGGTCCGCCGGTTCGTGCAGAGCGTGGTCTACCTGCCGCACTTCATCGGCTGGATCATCATCGTCTCGATCTTCCAGCAGGTGCTCGGCGGCGCCGGGTTGCTGCCCCACCTGCTCGGCAAGGTCGGGCTGCCGCGCTACGACATGATGTCCGACCCGCACGCCTTCCCGTGGCTGCTGACCCTGGAGTCCATCTGGAAGGACGCCGGCTGGGGCACCATCATCATCCTCGCCGCGCTGCTGAGCATCGACCGCGGGCTGTACGAGTCCGCGGCCATCGACGGCGCGGGCCCCTGGCGGCGGCTGTGGCACGTCACGCTGCCGGGCATCTCGCCGGTGATCGTGCTGCTGCTGATCCTCAACCTCGGCAACCTGCTCTCCGTCGGGTTCGAGCAGGTCCTGCTCCAGCGCGACGCGGTCGGGCCGGACGCCGGCGAGGTCCTGGACACCTACGTCTACTACCACGGCATCCAGGACAACGACTGGGGCGTCGCCGCCGCGGTCGGCCTGGTCAAGGCCGTCGTCGGCACCGTGCTGGTGGTCGGCGCCAACAAGTTCGCCCACCGGCTGGGCCACGAGGGGGTGTACCGCGGTGCTGACCGCTGAGACAGCCGACACCACGCGATCCGCGGGCGCGCGGGCGCGGTCCGCCGCGTCCGACGGCGGGGCCCGGGCCTTCCTCGCGGCCCGCCGCGCCGCCCGCCGCCGGGCCGGCGCGCCCGAGGGCCGGCCGCCGTGGATGGAGCGGCCCAGCCTGCTTGGACGCTGGGGCAAGGCCGTCATCCTGGTCCTGGTGGTGGCCGCCGTCGCCTATCCGATGATCGGCATCATCGCGACGAGCTTCGCCTCCCAGTCCGACATCATCAAGAGCTCCGGCCTGGTGCTGTGGCCCGCGCACCCCACCCTCGCCGCCTACCGCACCGTCTTCACCGGCGGCGTGGTGCTGCGCGCGCTGTTCGTCAGCATCGGCGTCACCGCTGTCGGCACCCTCGTCAGCCTGCTGTTCACCATCGGCATGGCCTACGGGCTGTCCCGGCGCGAGGTGACCGGCTCCCGCTTCATCCTGATGACCGCACTGGTCACGATGCTCTTCAACGCCGGCATCATCCCGAACTTCCTGCTGGTCAAGAACCTCGGCCTGTACAACACGTACGCGTCGCTGGTCATGCCGACGCTGATGAGCGCCTTCAACCTCGTGGTGCTGCGGGCGTTCTTCATGAACCTGCCGACCGAACTGCTCGACGCGGCCCGCATCGACGGCGCCGGCGACCTGCGCATCCTGGTCAGCATCGTGCTCCCGCTGTCCAAGGCGGTCATCGCCGTCGTCAGCCTCTTCTACGCGGTGACGTACTGGAACGCCTTCTTCAACGCGCTGCTCTACCTCGACGACTCCGCGAAGTGGCCGCTGCCTATGGTGCTGCGCAGCTATGTGCTCCAGGGCCAGAGCCTCAGCGGCGCCGCGACCGGCGAGACGGTCGCGCCCCAGGAGGCCGTGCAGATGGCGGTGCTCGTCATCGCCGTGGTGCCGATCCTGCTCGTCTACCCCTTCCTCCAGCGCTACTTCACCAAGGGCGTGCTCACCGGCGCCGTCAAGGGCTGAGTCCCCCCGCTCGTCCCCCCGCTCGTCCGCCCGCACCCTCCCGCAAGCACCCCGCCCCACTCCTGGCAAGGAGAGACATGTCCCGTTCCGCCCTTCCCTCCCTCAGCCGCAGATCGCTGCTGCGCTCGGCCATCGGCGTCGGCGTGGGCCTGACCGCGTCCCCCGTGCTCAGCGCCTGCGGCGACGGCGGGAGCACCGCGAAGGCGTCCGCGAAGGCCGCGGACCTGCTGCCGGCCACCACCGTCCGCGACATCGGCGTCAAGGCCGACCTGCCGGGCACCGCGGCGGGCGTCCCGCAGGGCTTCTTCCGCTACCCCGCCACCCCGCTGCGCGCCACCAAGGGCACCCCGCTGGCGGGCGCGCAGACGGTGCGGGCCACCTCCGAGACGTTCATGCCGCCGCCGCCCGGCCGCGGCAAGAACGCGGCCTGGCAGGCGATCGAGAAGCTGCTCGGCGGCCAGGTCGAGGTCACCGCGGTGCCCAGCGACGACTACCCCACCAAGTTCTCCACCATGGTGGCCGGCGGCAGCCTGCCCGACATCTTCGAGTACCCGGAGACCGGCGGCGTCGACGACAAGGCCGCCTTCCTCGCCGCCACCTGCGCGGACCTCACCCCGTACCTGGCCGGCGCCAAGGTCAGCGCCTACCCGAACCTCGCGGCGATCCCCAAGGCCGCCTGGCAGGGCGCCGTCTTCGGCGGCCGGCTGTACGGCGTGCCGATCTCCCGGATGGGCACCGGCGGCGCCGGCTTCTACCGGCACGACCTGTTCGCCGAGGTCGGCGTCACCGACCCGCGCGAGATCGCCGACACCGACGCGTTCGTGAAGCTGTGCAAGGAGCTGACCCGGCCGTCGAAGGACCAGTACGCCATCATGGCCGGCGCGGGCAACCTGGTGGCGATGAGCACCGGCTCGCCCATGTCCTGGCGGATGGACGCCAGGACCGGGAAGTTCACCCACCAGCTGGAGACGGACGAGTTCCGCACGGCGATCGAGGTGCAGCGCACGCTGTACAAGGCGGGCTGCTACTACCCGGGGTCGATCGGCATGTCGGGGTCCCAGAAGGCCAAGTACACCGACCTGTTCAAGAACGGCAAGGCCGCCTACGTCTACGACGGCATGCCGGCGTACCTGACCCCCAGCACCGGCTACGTCGACGCCATGAAGGCCGTCGACAAGAGCTTCGACCCGCGGCCGATGGTGCCGTTCGGCAAGAGCGCGGTCAGCTGGATGGACAACGTCTCGCTCCAGAACGTGCACCTGAAGAAGGCGTCCGGGCAGCGGGTGAAGCAGCTGCTGGCGTTCGCCGACTTCGCCGCATCGCCGTTCGGCAGCGTGGAGTACACCCTCATCAACTACGGCGTGGAGGGCACCGACTTCACCCGGGACGCAGGCGGCAACCCGGTGCTCACCACGAAGGGCAGCGCCGACATCGCCGTGCCGTGGAAGTTCTTCGGCTCCGCGGTGCCGGCGGTCTTCAGCGCGACCTCCGAGGCGGGCGTGCGCTACTCCCACGACGCGTACACCGTGCTCGTGCCGATGATGATCCCCGACCCCACCCTCGGCTACTCCTCGCCGACCTGGGACTCCAAGGGCGCGGGCAGCCTCAACACGCTGCTCGGCGACGGCACCAAGGACCTCATCACCGGGCGCAAGCCGATGTCCTGGTACAGCGAGCTGACGAAGAACTACCTCGCCGCGGGCGGCGAGAAGGCCCGCACCGAGTTCGAGGAAGCCGCGCAGAAGGGGAGCGCGAAGTGACCCTGCCGCCCGCCCTGCCGGCTGAGCCCGCCCTGCCCGCCGAGCCGTCCGTACCCGCCGAGCCGTCCGTACCCGCCGCGCCCGCACGCCGGACCGTGCTGCGCGCCGGGGCCACCGCCGCGGCCGCCACCGCCGCGGCCGCCGTGGCCGGCACCGCCCCCGCCTCCGCGGCCGCCCGCGGCTTCGACCCGCGGCCCGGCGCGGCCGGCGCCGGCGACCCGCTCTTCCCCACCCTCGGCAACGGCGGCTACCAGGTCACGCACTACGACCTGACCTTCGACTTCACCCCCGTCGACTACGACTACACCGGCGTGGTCGCGATCCGGGCCCGCGCCACCCAGGACCTCTCGGCGTTCAACCTCGACACCGACGGGCACACCATCGACCAGGTCACCGTGGACGGGAAAGCCGCCGCATGGGCGCTCTCGCTCGGCCAGAGCGGCCAGGAGCTGACCGTCACCCCCGCCCGCCCGCTGCACGACCGGGCGGCCTTCACCGTCGAGGTCCACTACCACGGCAACGGCAAGGACCCCCGGTCCGGGCTGTCCGGCTGGGTGTTCGGCGCCGACGGCGGCTTCGCCTGCGCCGCCCAGGCCTCGCGCGCCGACACCTTCTTCCCCTGCAACGACACCCCCTCCGACAAGGCCGAGTGGACCTTCCACCTCAGCGCCCCCGAGGGCTACGTGGCCGCCGCCAACGGCGAACTGCTGCACACCACCCCCCGGGCCGACGGCTCGGCCGTCTGGCACTTCGCGCTGCGCGAGCCGATGCCCACCGAGCTGTGCGGGATCGCCGTCGTCAAGGGCACCTACCTGTACGGCGCGAGCCACACCGGGCTGCCGCTGCGCCATGTCGTCCCGCAGGGCCAGGAGGACACCTACGCCCCGATCGTGGCCCGCACCGCGGACCATCTCGCCTGGCTGGAGGCGAAGTTCGGCCGCTACCCGTTCTCGGTGTACGGCCTGCACATCTACGGCGGCTACACCGACGCCCTGGAGAACCAGACGCTGAGCCTGTTCGGCACCAACTGGTTCAAGCCCACCGCCTCCGGCAACCCCACGTGGGAGAACACCATGGTGCACGAGCTGACCCACCAGTGGTGGGGCGACTCGGTCACCCCCAGTAACTGGCAGCAGGCGTGGCTCAACGAGGGCCCCGCCACCTACTACGCCGCCCTGTACAGCGAGGAGCAGGGCTGGTCGGTGCTGGCCGACAAGATGCGGCAGACCTACGGCCTGCTGGACGCCGTACGCGCCGCCGACGGCCCGCCCGGGCTGCCGAAGGGGCTGGGCGGCACCAACATCTACGACGGCGGCGCGCTGGTGCTGTACGCGCTGCGGATGCGGGCCGGCCAGCAGCGGTTCGACCGGATCATGCGGCTGTGGCCGGAGCGCTTCAAGAACGCCAACGCCTCCAGCGAGGACTTCATCCGGCACGCCGTGCAGGTCACCGGGGACCCCTCGCTCGACCCCTTCCTGCGCGACTGGCTCTTCGGCGCCGTCAACCCGCCGATGCCCGGGCACCCCGACTGGAGCGTGAACGCGTGAAGCGGACCGCCGGCGCCGTACTCGCCGCAGCCACCACCGCCCTTGCCGCCCTCCTGCTGCCCGCCGGCGCCGCGGGTGCCGCCGCGCCCGGCGCGTCCGCCGCGTCCGGCGTGTCCGGCGTGTCCGGCGCGCCCGGCGTGTCCGCGCCGTCCCCCGCCCCGGCGGTCTACCACGTCGCGCCCACCGGCAGCGGCGACACCTGCGACCTCGCGCACCCCTGCTCCCTGGACGGCGCGCGCGCCAAGGTCCGCGCCGCCGTCGCCGGCGGCATGACCCGCGACGTACGGGTCGAACTGCGCGACGGCAACTACCCGTTGACCGCACCGCTGACGCTCGGCGCGGCCGACTCCGGCCGGGACGGGCACACCGTGACCTGGGCCGCCGCGCCCGGCGCCCACCCCGTGCTGACCGGCGGCCGCACCCTGACCGGCTGGACGCACCACACCGACGGCACCTGGACCGCGCCCGTGCCCGCCGGGGTGACCCCGCGCCAGCTCTTCGTCGACGGCGAGCGGGCGACACCCGCGCGGGGCGCCGCGTGCGCCGCGAGCGTCTGCCACGCGACGAAGGACGGCCTGACCGGCGCCGTCGCGAGCGGCATCGCCGGATCGGCCCGCCCGACCGACGTGACCGCCGTCATCAAGGTCCGCTGGCGGAACTACCAGTGCCGCGTCACCGGCGTCAGCGGCGACGAGATGACCCTCGCCCAGCCCTGCTGGGCGGACTCCTCCAGCGGCACCGGCCGCACCGGGCCCTCCTGGGACACCACCACGGTCGACTCCACCCGCTACACCGGCGTCGCCTGGTTCCAGAACGCGCCCGAACTGCTCGACACCCCCGGCGAGTTCACCTGGAACTCCGCCGACCGCACCGTCACCTACCTACCGCGGCCCGGCCAGGACATGCGCCGCGCCCAGGCCGTCACCCCCGCCACCGAGCAGCTGGTCGTCCTCGACCACGCCCACGACCTCGACCTGACCGGCCTCGGCTTCGCCTACGCCGCCTACCACCAGCCCGACACCGGCGACGGCTACGCCGGCACCCAGGCCGGCCTCACCCTCACCGGCGCGAGCGGCCCCGCCGACCAGTCCGGCCGCTACTACACCAAGCCGGCCGGCGCGCTCACCGTCGACGGCGGCCGCCGGATACACGTTCAGGACGCCGGCTTCACCCACCTCGGCGGCGCCGGAGCCGTACTCCAGGACGGCACCCAGGACTCCGCCGTCACCCACTCCACCTTCACCGACCTGTCCTCCGGCGCCCTCTACGTCGGCGACACCGACCCGGACCCCGCCCCGGAGCTGGCCGGCCGGGACAACACCGTCGCCTACGACACGATCGACCACGCCGGGGCCGAGTACACCGACGCCGCCGGGATCTGGGCCGGCTACGAAGCCGGCCTGACCGTCGACCACAACACGCTGGAGCACCTGCCGTACTCCGGCATCTCCGTCGGATGGGGCTGGGACCAGCCCGGCGCGCAGACGTCCGTCCTGCGCGACAACCGCGTCACCGGCAACCGGATCACCGACGTCATGGCGGTCGCCGGCGGCCAGCACGACGGCGGCGCGATCTACACCCAGGGCGACCAGCCCGGCACGGTCATCTCCGGCAACTACGTCAACCGCTCCGCGTACGGCAACACCGAGCGCGACGGCAACGGCATCTACCTCGACGAGCAGTCCTCCCACATCACCGTCACCGGCAACGTCCTGACCCGCCTGGGCTACAAGTGGATCTCCAACTGGGCGGACTACGGCATCGACAACACCGCCACCGGCAACTGGACCGACACCGATGCCCCCGCCCTGGCCGGTACCGGCTCGGTCGCGACCGGCAACCACACCCGGCTCGACACCCTGCCCGCGCAGGCCGTGGCGATCGCCGCCCGGGCCGGCGCCGACGGCCCGCACGTCGAACCGCTCAGCGCCGACCTGGCCCGCGGCAGCACCGCCGGCCAGTCCGGCACCGACGGCACCGCCACCGCCGCGAACGCCGTCGACGGCGACACCACCACCGACGCGCTCACCCTCGCCGGGCCCGGCGCCTGGTGGCAGACCGACCTCGGCGCGGTCCGGTCCGTCGACCGGATCGAGATCTGGAACGACGCCACCATGGCCACCGCCGACGCCGACATCGAGATCAGCGCCACCCCCGACTTCGCCCACGCCACCACGGTGCACCTCGGCGGCACCGCACTGCGCCCCACCACCGTGGACCACCTGCACGCCCGCGGCCGCTACGTGCGGATCACCGCCACCACCGCCGGGCGGATCGGCCTTGCCGAGGTACGCGTCCACTCCTGACCGCGGGTCCCCACCGCCCGCTGACCGCTGACCGCTCACCGCCTGACCGTTTGACCGCCCGACCCGCCGACCGCCGCGGCCGGTCCGGACCCGGCCGCGACCCGGCCCACCTCGTCCGCACCGGCCGCGGCACCCACCCCGGGCGCCGCCCGGCGCCCGCACCCGCACTCGTGCCGTCGCTTCGCGCGGCACCGCCCGTAAGGACTGATACCCGCGTGACCACCACGGATCTGGCCCTTGGCGTCCTCGGCTACGGCCTGCGGGGATCGCTGGCCCGCACCGCGCACCGCCCCGGCAACGGCGCACGCGTCACATTGCTGGCCGACCCGGACCCGGCAGCGCGCGAGAAGGCGGCCGCCGACCTGCCGGGCGTGCGGACCGTCGCCGACCACCGCGACGTCCTCGCCGACCGGAGCATCGACGCCGTCCTGGTGCTGACCCCCGACCACACCCACGCCGAACTCGCCTGCCAGGCGCTGCGGGCCGGCACCCCGGTCTTCCTGGAGAAGCCGCTGGAGATCACCGTCGAGGCGTGCGACACCATCCTGCGCACCGCGTACGAGACCGGCACCCCCCTCTACGTCGGCCACAACATGCGCCACATGCCGGTGGTCCGGCTGATGCGGGACATCGTGGCGCGCGGCGAGATCGGCGCCGTCAAGGCGGTATGGGTCCGGCACTTCGTCGGATACGGCGGCGACTGGTACTTCAAGGACTGGCACGCCGAACGCCGCCACACCACCGGCCTGCTGCTCCAGAAGGCCGCCCACGACCTCGACGTCCTGCACTGGATCGCCGGCGGCTACACCCGCACCGTCCAGGCGCTCGGCGACCTCATGGTGTACGGCGGCAACCCGCACCGCCGCGCGCCGGGCGAGCCCAAGACCGCCGACTGGTACACCCGCGACGGCCACTGGCCGCCGAGCACCCAGCGCGACCTCAACCCCGTCATCGACGTCGAGGACGTCTCGCTGGTCAACATGCGCCTGGACAACGGGGTACTGGCCGCCTACCAGCAGTGCCACTTCACCCCCGACTACTGGCGCAACTACACCGTCATCGGTGACGCCGGGCGGCTGGAGAACTTCGGCGACGGGCCCGGCGCGGTGGTGAAGGTCTGGAACTCGCGCCGCTCCGGCTACCGGGCCGACGCCGACGCCGAACACGCCGTGCCGGACGCCCAGGACGAGGGCGGCCACGGCGGCGCCGACCCGCTGCTGATCGATGAGTTCGTCCGCTTCGTGCGCGACGGCGGCCGCACCGATACCTCGCCGGTGGCCGCCCGGATGGCGGTCGCCGCGGGCGTGCGCGCCACCGAGTCGCTGCGCGACGGCGGCCGCCCCCGCGACGTACCTCCCCTCGACCCGGACCTGGCCGCCTACTTCGACCGCGGCCAGACCGCCCGGACCCGCAACTGACCGGCCCCCGTCCGTCCGGCCCCCCTACCGCCCGGCCCCCCGACCGCCCGGGCCCGCAACCGTCCGGGTCCCAACCGACCGGCGCGCACCACCCGTTCCACCGCACCGCAGCCATGCACCGCCCCCACGAACGGAGATGACATGCGACCCACCTCACTCCTCGGCCGCCGCCCCCGCCGCGCACTGCTGCGCTCGGCCACCGTCGCCGGCGCCGCCGCGCTGCTGGGCGTCGCCATGACCGGGCAGTCGTGGGCCTCGACGCCCACCTCCACCTGGAGCACAGGCGCACCGACCCCGGTCAGCCGGCTCACGCTGCCGATGTCCTTCGAGTCCGCGCCCGCCGCCGGCGGCATCTACTTCGCCTACTACACGACGCTGGAGAGCGGCACCCGCCCCTACGCCGGCTTCCAGCCGAAGGAGGCGGACGCCGACGGGAACCCCACCCTCCAGGCGGTGTTCAGCTCCTTCAACGCCGCGGCCACCACCACCGACGCCAACTGCTCCTACGGCGCCGACGGCGGTGCGGGGGTGAGCTGCGCGGCGCGCTTCGCCTACACCAAGGGCCGCACCTACGCGCTGGTGCTCCAGTTGGCGAGCGTCACCGGCGACACCCAGCTGATGACCGGGGACGTGGTGGACGAGGCGACCGGCGCGACGGTGACGCACATCGGCAGCTTCAGCCTGCCGTCGGCGTCGGGCCGGTTCAAGGCGGCCGACAGCGGCTTCATCGAGCCCTACCTGACCGCCGGGTGCGGCCAGCAGGTCACCGTGACCTACGGCGCCCCGGTCGGGACGGAGGACGGCACCGACTACACCGGCGGTCTGCCGACGGTCACCGACCCGTCCTCCGGCAGCTGCCTGAGCACCACGTCCACCACCACCGCCGAGGGCCGCCAGGTCACGGTGACCGGCGACTCCTACACCGGGTAGCGCGCCCCCGGCCCGGACCGGCCGGGGACCGTCAGGCCAGGCGGCCCACGTGGGCCAGGGCCTGCTTGAGGAGGATGCCGCGGCCGCCCGGCATCTCCTCCTGGAGCTGCGGCGAGGACGCCTCCTCGGGGGTGAACCAGACCAGGTCCAGCGCGTCCTGCCGCGGCCGGCAGTCCCCGGCCACCGGCACCACGTACGCGAGCGAGACCGCGTGCTGCCGCGGGTCGTGGTAGGACGTGACGCCCTCGGTCGGGAAGAACTCCGCGACGGTGAACGGCTGGAGCGAGGCCGGCACCCGCGGCAGCGCCACCGGCCCGAGGTCCTTCTCCAGGTGCCGCACCAGCGCGTCGCGGACCCGCTCGTGGTGCAGCACCCGGCCGGAGACCAGGCTGCGGCTGACCGTGCCGTCCGGTCCGATGCGCAGCAGCAGCCCGATGTGGGTGACTTCTCCGTTGTCGTCGACCCGCACCGGTACGGCGTCGACGTAGAGGATCGGCATACGAGCGCGGGTCAGCTCCAGGTCCTCGGGAGCCAGCCAGCCGGGCGTGGTGTCGGTCATGTCAGCCATTGCGTGATCGTACGTGGAGGGGCGCGCTCTCCACTATGACCTTCGGAACTCCGCCCCCCGGCTCCGGGCGCGCACGCTACCCCCGGCTGCACACGTCGAGGACGGTGAAGTGGACCGCGCTGATCCGCAGGGCGCCTGCGGGCGTGCCGGGGGCGGAGCTGGTCATGTCCAGGCGCAGGGCGGCGGTGCGGACGGGGGCGAAGGCGATGCGCGTGGGCTCGTCGCTGGCGGTGGCCCAGGTGACGACCTGGCCTTGTACCGGCGTCCAGCGGTCGTCGATCCAGGCGGACAGGGTGACCTCGGCGGGCAGTGCGTGGGTGTCGTCCACGGTGAAGCGGACGGAGACGCTGTCGAAGGTGCGGGGATTGCGCAGCCGTATCGAGTACCAGTCCGCGCGGCGCGCGCCGTCGAAGGCGGGCAGCAGGCCGGTCGCGGCTTTGGTGAAGGCGTTGGACCAGCCGGTGGCGGGATCGTCGTCGTGGATCGCCTGGGGGGTGCCGGCGGGCGAACCGGAGAAGCTGGCGTCGGCGATCGGGTAGGTGGGCTCGCCCGGGCCGGGGTCGGGGGCGAAGACGGCAGGGGGCGTGGTGGCGACCGGGCCGGTGGCGGGGGTGGTGGGGATCGAGGCGGTGCCGTCGCGTAGCCCGGGGGCGCTCGCGGTCACCGTCAGCGGCCCGGAGGCGGTGCCGGAGCGGACCACGGCCAGCGCCTTGCCGTGGAAGGCGGTGCGGGTGGTGGCCTGGTAGCGCTCGGCGTTGTCCTGCTGGCCGTTGTCCAGGCCGGCCAGCGATCCGCCGGTGACGGCGAAGGTGAGCAGGTGGCCGGCGTCGGGCACCAGGACGCCGGACGCGTCGACCACGTCGGCGGTGACGTGGACCAGGCTGTCGCCGTCGGCGGTGACGGTGGCGCGGTCCGGGGTGAGCCGGATCGCGTGCGGCGCGCCCGCGGTGTGCAGCACGTCGGTGGCGACCACCTCGCCGTCGCGCAGGGCGAGCGCCGTCAGCTCGCCGGGCTCGAAGGGCACCCGCCAGGTCAGGTGGAGCTTGCCGGCGCTGCCGCCGGGGCTGGTGTAACTGCCCGGGTAGGGGCCGGTGGTGACCGTCTTGTCGTCGCCGGTCGGCTCGGTGGTCTCCAGGTAGTCGCGGCCGTCCGCGGTCTTCTTGGCGTCGAACCGGCGCACCCCCAGCGAGCGGCCGTTCAGGCGCAGTTCGACGGTGTCCACGGTGGAGTACGCCCACACCTCGACGGTCTCGCCCGGCTCGTGGCCGGTCCAGTCCATCGGCACCAGGTGCACCATCGGCTCGGTGGTCCACTGGCTGCGGAAGAGGTGGTACATGTCCTTCGGGAAGCCGGCGGTGTCGGCCGCGCCGAAGAACGACGCCTTCACCGGGAACACCTTGTAGGGCGTGGGCTCGCCGATGTAGTCGATGCCGGACCAGAGGAACTGCCCGGCGAAGAAGCGCCGGTCGCGGTCCTTCTTCAGGGCGTACTCGCCGCTCATCGTCCAGCGGGCGAGGTTGTTGTCGTACGAGGAGGTGGCGCGGCGGCCGGGGGTGTGGTTCTCGCCGGTGTTCAGGGCCTGCGGGTCCTGGTAGGTGCCGCGGCTGGCGGTGGCCGAGGAGGACTCGGACTCGAAGAGGAACAGGTGCGGGTGGCGGGCGTGCAGCTCGTCCACGGTGGCGGCGCTGTTGTAGTTCAGGCCCAGGCCGTCGAGCTTGGCCAGCAGCAGGTCGGCGGGGGAGCCGGTCGGCGGCAGCTGCTGGTACTTGTCGGAGCCGACCACCACCGGGCGGGTGGTGTCGTGGGCGCGGACGGCGGCGATCAGCCCGTCGGCCATGGCCAGCCCCGCGGTCTCGGTGGTGTCGGGCACCTCGTTGCCGATCGACCACATCAGCACGGCGGGGGAGTTGCGGGCCGCGCGCACCATCTCCGCGATGTCGCCGACGTGGTGCTCGTCGAAGAACCGGCCGTAGTCGTAGGCGCACTTGGCGGTGCGCCAGCAGTCGAACGCCTCGATCACCAGCAGCAGGCCCAGTTCCTCGCAGATCCGGATCAGCACCGGCGCGGGCGGGTTGTGGGCGGTGCGCACGGCGTTGGCGCCCATGGACTTCATCAGGGTCAACTGCCGCCGGATCGCGTCGTGGTGGACGGCCGCGCCCAGCGCGCCCTGGTCGTGGTGGAGGTTGACGCCCTTGAGCTTGGTGTGCACGCCGTTGACCGACAGGCCGCGATCGGGGTCGAGGGTGAAGTGGCGTACGCCGAAGGGGGTGGTGACGGTGTCCACCACCGCGTCCCCCACCAGGACCTCGGTCGTGAGGGTGTAGCGGTGCGCGGGCGTGTCCGGCGACCACAACTCGGGCTGTTCCAGCCGCAGTTCGGCGGTGACCGGCTGGGGCTGCGCGGAGGCGGCCAGCGGGAGGGGCGTCGCGGACCGTGCCACCTGGCGGCCGTGCCGGTCCCGTACGGTGCCGAGCACGGTGGCGGCGACCGCACTGCCGGTGGTGTTGACCACCTCGACCCGGGCGTGCACGGCGGCGTGGGCGGTGCCGTGCGCCGGGTCGAGGGTGGTGGCGAGGCCGGGCGTGGTGATCTGGACGCCGTGCCGGGCGACGTGCACCGGGTCGGTGAGGACCAGCCGCACATGGCGGAAGATGCCGCTGCCGGAGTACCAGCGGCTGCTGGGCAGTTGGTTGCGGACGGTGACCGCGATGACGTTGGCGGTGCGGCCGTCGGTGTGCAGCAGGCCGGTGAGGTCGTAGGCGAACCCGGTGTAGCCGTAAGGGTGGTTGCCGAGCAGCGTGCCGTTGCAGTAGACGTCGCTGTCCATGTGGACGCCGTCGAACTCGATGCCCACCCGGCGGCCTGCGGCGGCCGCGGGCAGCGCGAACGCCGTGCGGTACCAGCCGAGTCCGCCGGGGAGGTAGCCGCCGCCGCTGGTGGTGTGGTGGTCGGTGGTCGGGGTCTGCTCGATGCTCCAGTCGTGCGGTACCCGCACCGCCCGCCACCCGGAGTCGTCGTACTGCGGCGTCGCGGCGTCCGCGTAGGCGCCGGCGGGGTCGGTGACGTCGCACAGGTCCACCAGCGCGAAGCGCCAGCCGTCGGCGAGTTCCACGGTCCTGGGCAGGGCGGCTTCGTCGGCGGCGCCTGCCAGAGCGGGCGGGACGGCGGCAGCGGCGGCGGACGCCCCGGCGGTCGGGTGTGATGTGCGGTCGGCCGCCATGGCGGGACCCCTCTCGTGGACGCGTGCGGCCGGCACCCGCCGGGAGGTGCCACACCCCACCAGGACTGAACAGAACCGACCACGAACCCACGGATTCTCCCACTGCCGGGCCGCCGCCGGTCAAGGGGCGTGCCGGCGATTTCCGGGCCGGGGAGCGCAGGTCGGACCCGGTGCGGCGGGTCTGCGACGGGTCTTTACATCGATGTAAGGAATCCGTCCGCACACCTCAAGATCGGACACCGCCCGGCTGCTCCCGGGCGACCCCCGCCACCCCCTCCCGCGTGTCGTCCGCGCCGCTCGACGGCGCCCTCAAACCTGCCGCCGGGTCAGGATTTCCCCTTGTCGGCGCGGTCGCACGCACGGTGGCGGCGGGACGCGAAACACGGCGGAAACCCGTCGAGTTCGAGGGATGGACATGACATGCGGGCTGTGCTGTCATCATCCTGCCCTCTTTACATCGTTGTAGGAATCTCCACGGCGGACCCTCCGCCACCCCCCGCTCCGGCCTGCCGCCGCACCGGCCGGAGCGCCTGCCCCTGCCATCCCGCTCCGCACCGGAGCGGTCCCGGGAGGAATAGATGACCCACAGGAACAACGACGTCCCGCCATCCGCGGCCGGAGCGGACGGCGTGCAGCCGGCCGCCGCGGCCGGGCCCGAGCCGGGGATGAGCCGGCGCGGCCTGATCCGCTGGACCGGAGCGGTCGGCGTCGTCGGGATCGGTGCGGCGAGCGCCGGCATGCTGCCGGGCGCGGTCAGCGCCGCGCAGGCCGCGCCCGCGCCCGCGGCGGCGGCCGCGGCCGGCGCCACGGCGGACAGCGGCGCGCACGGCTCGGCCGTGAGCACCGTGACCACCGTCTTCGACCCGATCCGCCCGCCGTCGGTGCCACTGGCGGTGCGCTCGCCGTACCTGAGCGCCTGGCTGCCGGCGAGCAGCCCGGTCGGCACCTGGCCGACGTTCTGGACCGGCCGCACCATGGCGATGGTCGGCATCGCCCAGATCGACGGGGTGCCGTTCCTCTTCCTCGGCGCGCCCAACATCAGCGGGCAGGTGCTGCGCGGCATGGCGCAGCGCTCGCTGACCACCACCGCGACCCGCTCGGTGTTCCTCTTCGAGGCGGCCGGGGTGGAGCTGACGGTGACCTTCCTGTCCCCGGTGGAGCCCGGCGACCTGCGCCGCCAGTCGGCGCCGCTGACGTACGTCACCGCCGACGTGCGCAGCGCGGACGGCGCCGCCCACGACGTGAAGCTGTACTTCGACATCTCCGGGGAGTGGGCGCACAACGACTCCGGCACGAAGATCGGCTGGTCCGCGGAGCAGGTCGCCGGCGTCGGCGGCGGCTCGCTCACCTCGCTGTCCTTCAGCCCCGACGGCACCAAGTCGCTGGCGGAGAACGGCGACATGGCGACCTGGGGCACCGTGGTGTGGAGCGCCACCAACCGCGCCGGGCTGACCTGGCAGATCGGCGCCGACACCGCGGTGCGGCCGGCCGCGCTCACCGACGGCAAGCTCGACGGCTCCACCGACAGCCGCCAGCCGCGCGCGATCAACGACGCCTGGCCCGTCTTCGCCTTCCACTTCGACCTCGGCAGCGTGCACGGCGCCGCGCAGCACACGGTGCTGTCCCTCGGCCATGTGCGCGAGCCCGCGGTGAGCTACCTCGGCACGCCGCTGCCGCCGCTGTGGAAGTCGTACTGGTCCACCTGGCAGCAGATGGCGGCGTTCTTCCACGGCGACCTCACCACCGCCGCCGCCCGCACCGCCGCGCTGGACCGCAAGGTGCGGCAGGAGGCCACGGCGGCCGGCGGCGCGAAGTACGCGGCGCTGTGCGCGCTGGCGCTGCGGCAGGCGTACGGCGCCACCGAACTGGTCAGCAAGGACGGCAAGCCCTGGGCGCTGCTGAAGGAGATCTCCTCCGACGGCAACGTCTCCTCGATCGACGTCACCTACCCCACGGTCCCGGTCTTCGCCTGGGCCGACCCGGCCTATCTGGGACTGCTGCTGGCGCCGATGCTGGAGTACGCCGAACACGGCGGCTGGCCCAAGGAGTTCGCCGAGCACGACATCGGCTCCTCCTACCCCAACGCCAGCGGCCACAACGACGGCAACGAGGAGGACATGCCCGTCGAGGAGTCGGCGAACATGCTGCTGATGTCGGCCGCGTACCTCAAGGGCGCCTCCGCCGCCGACGCGAAGTCCTTCGCCACCGGCCACTACGCGATCCTCAAGCAGTGGGCGGACTACCTCGTCGACAACGCCCTCGACCCCGGCTACCAGAACCAGACCGACGACTTCACCGGGTTCATCGGGCACAGCGCCAACCTCGCGCTGAAGGGCATCCTCGCGCTCGGCGCGATGAGCCAGGTCGCCGCCGCGGCCGGCAACGCCGCCGACCGCACCCGCTACCTCGGCGTCGCCAAGGACTACATCGGCCAGTGGGTCGGCAAGGCGCAGGACACGGGCGGGGACACCAGCGGGGACTCCGGCGGGGACCACCTCAAGCTCGCCTACGACCAGCCGGGCACCTGGAGCCTGAAGTACAACGGCTACCCCGACGCGCTGCTGGGCCTGGGGCTGGTCCCGAAGTCGGTCGCCGCCGACGAGGCGGCCTGGTACCTCACCCAGGTCAACCAGCACGGCATCCCGCTGGACAACCGGCACGCCTACACCAAGGCCGACTGGGAGATGTGGACCGCGGCCTGGCTGCGCGACCACCCGGTCAGCGGCTACCTCATCGACTCCCTCTACGAGTTCGTCCACACCACCCCGACCCGGGTGCCGTTCACCGACTGGTACGACACGGTCAACGACCGGCAGAGCGGCGGCTTCCAGGCCCGCCCGGTGGTCGGCGGCATCTTCGCCCTGCTGAGCGTGGCCCGATGAGCGCCGCACAGGCCCGCCGCCGGACCCGGACCCCGCGGCGGCGGCTGGCGGTGGTGGCCGCCGCGGCCACCGTGGCGACGGTGCTGACCGGCACCGGACAGGCGGCCTCCGCGCACAGCAGCGCCCGCCCGCACATCCCGACGGTCACCGCGGGCGACGCCCGCTTCGAGGTGCTCTCGCCCACCCTGATCCGCACCGAGTACGCCGGGGACGGCCAGTTCACCGACAGCCCGACCTTCAACGCGATCGGCCGGGACTCCTTCACCAGCACGCCCTACACCTCCTCCACCGCCGGCGGCTGGCTCACCGTCAAGACCAGCAAGGTGACGCTGCGCTACAAGCTGGACTCCGGCGCCTTCACCGCGCAGAACCTGACGGTGCAGCAGAACGCCGGCAGCGCCGCGGTCACCGCCGCCCCGTGGAACGGCCTGACCTGCGCCGTCGGCGAGCTGTGCGAGGCGGAGAGCCTCACCGCCTCCGGCGTGGGCACCGCGAGCGACCACACCGGGGCCACCGGCACCGGCTTCCTCGCCGGCTTCGAGGCCACCGGCAACGCGGTCACCGCCGACGTGGACGCCACCTCGGCGGGCAGCTACGAGTTCGACGCCCGCTACGCCAACGCCGTCGGCGGCGACGGCAAGGACGTCACCCGCACCCTGTCGGTGTCGGTCGACGGCGGCGCCGCGAAGACCGTCAGCATGCCGGTCACCGCCGACTGGGACACCTGGGCCGTCGCCAAGGTGCCGCTGACGCTGACCGCCGGGCACCACACGGTCACCCTGGCGCACACCGCGGCCGACACCGGCCACGTCAACCTCGACAGCATCGCGGTCGTCACGCCCGGCGCGTCCTACCCCCAGGCGTCGACCACCGCGATCCTCGACTGCCCCTTCGGCACCAGCTGCGAGTCCGAGGCGGGCCGCACCACCGGCAACGCGAAGACCGCCACCGACCACAAGGGCTACTCCGGCGCCGGCTTCGTCGCGGAACTCAACCAGGGCACGTCCCTGACCCACCGGATCGTCGGGGTGCCCGCCGACGGCACCTACCTGCTGCGGCTGCGCTACGCCAACGGCACCGGCGGCGACGGCCTGCACCAGACCCGCACCATGACGGTCACGGCCGGCGGCGCCACCAGCACCCTCAGCCTGCCGGCCACCACCGACTGGGACACCTGGAGCACCGCGTCGGTCCCCGTCGCGCTGAGCGCGGGCACCGACACGATCACCCTCGGCTGCCCCGACGCGACCAGCTGCCACGTCAACGCCGACACCGTCTCCGTCGCCGACCAGAGCGCGGCCGCCCCGCAGCCGCACATCTCCCTGGGCGGCTACCGCCGCGGCCTGGACGGCGTCAACGGCGACAACGGCGACCCGGCCACCACGCCCGGCCTGCTCTACCGGGACGGCTGGTACCTGCTCGACGACACCACCTCGGCGCTGTACTCCACCGCCACCGGCACCACCTCGCCGCGCCCCGGCCACAACGGCACGCCCTACCAGGACGGCTACCTCTTCGGCTACGGGCACGACTACCAGCAGGCCCTGGGGGACCTGGCCACGCTCACCGGCCCCTCCGAGCTGCTGCCCGAGTGGGCCTACGGCGTCTGGTACTCCGAGTACCTCGACCGCACCGCGGCCGACTACGAGAACACCGTCCTGCCCGACTTCCGGTCCGAGAACGTGCCGCTGGACGTGCTGGTCACCGACACCGACTTCAAGTCGCCCGCCACCTGGGACGGCTGGGAGATGGACCCGTCGAAGTTCCCCGACGAGAAGGCGTTCTTCGACTGGGCGCAGAGCCAGGGCCTGCACAACACCCTGAACATCCACCCGAGCATCATCAGCACCGACCCGCAGTTCGCGCAGGCCGAGGCCACCGCGAAGAACAAGCTCGCCAAGGCCGGCTGCGACGGCGACGTGTGCACGTACACCTTCGACTTCGGCGACCCCGACCAGCTGAAGGCGTACCTGGACCTGCACCAGACGATGGAGAGCGACGGCGCCGACTTCTGGTGGCTCGACTGGTGCTGCGACAACTCGCAGTCCACGCTGGCCGGAGTCACCCCCGACGCCTGGATCAACCAGCAGTACGCCACCGACGCCGACAAGACCGTCGGCCGCGGGTTCGTGCTCTCCCGGGCCTTCGGGTCGCTCCAGTCCGGCGGCTACAGCAGCCCGACCGGCCTGCCGACCGGGCCCTGGGCGGACAAGCGCACCACCGTCCACTTCACCGGTGACACCTCCTCCAGCTGGGGCACCCTGAAGTACGAGGTCGGCTACACCCCGGGCGAGTCCGCGGCCACCGGGCTGTCCGCGGTCAGCCACGACATCGGCGGCTTCAACGACACCACCGGCCTGAAGGGCGCCGAGACGTACACCGACGGCGGCACGCAGAAGAGCACCACCAAGCTGCCCGACGACCTGTACGCGCGCTGGGTCCAGCTCGGCACCTTCCAGCCGATCGACCGGCTGCACGGCAACCACAGCGACCGGCTGCCCTGGCAGTACGGCACCGCGGCCCGCACCAGCGCCGACAAGTTCCTCAACCTGCGCGAGGACCTGCTGCCGTACACCTACACCCTCGCCCAGCAGGCCAACGCCACCGGCATCCCGGTGGTGCGGCCGATGTACCTCCAGTACCCGGAGGAGGACAGCGCCTACACCACGGCCGACAGCGAGTACATGTACGGCTCCGACGTGCTGGTCGCTCCCGTCACCACGCCCGGCACCACCGCCACCACCTCGGTGTGGCTGCCGCCGGGCACCACCTGGACCGACTACTTCACCGGGAAGACCTACCCCGGCGGCACCACGCAGACCGTCACCACCGGGCTCGACACGATGCCGGTGTTCGTCAAGGCCGGCGCGGTCGTGCCCACCAGGACCGACCACGTCGCCGACGACGCGAACAACCCGCTGAAGAAGGTCACGCTCACCGTCACCACCGGCGCCTCCGGCGCGTTCACCCTCTACGAGGACGACGGCACCTCCGCGGTGCCGGCCCGCTCGGCGACCACCGCCGTGCACTACACCGAGAGCAAGGGCGCCCACACCCTGCGGATCGGCGCCGCCCGCGGCAGCTTCCACGGCCAGGTCACCAGCCGGCAGTGGACGGTCGCCTTCCGCGGGGTC
The DNA here is from genome assembly GCF_057708105.1 of Actinacidiphila sp. bgisy144. Taxonomy (NCBI): domain Bacteria; kingdom Bacillati; phylum Actinomycetota; class Actinomycetes; order Kitasatosporales; family Streptomycetaceae; genus Actinacidiphila; species Actinacidiphila sp. bgisy144. The sequence goes on from NZ_JBYIRM010000014.1 coordinate 209,139, forward strand.
GACACCGCGAGCGCGGTCTCCGCGTCCGGCACCCGGCTGCCCAGGACCGCCTGGCACCTCGATGCGGCCAGCCACACCCTGACCGTCACGCTCCCGGCCCGCAGCGTCCGCAACGGCACCACCGTCACCTTCCACTAGGCAACGCCCCACCAGGAAGCAGGAAGCGAAAAGGCCCCGGGGGGGGGGGGGGGGGGGGGGGGGGGGGAAAGAAA